>CAYJTB010000008.1:0-62960 GCA_964372875.1 uncultured bacterium | reverse complement strand
GTCCTGTGATTTGATCGACTTCGGGTTTTTTGAGCCGCTCCAAAAATTGGCGGGAGTAGGAAGAAAGGCTTTCAAAATACCGGCGCTGGCCTTCCGCGTACAACGTGTCAAAAGCCAATGAAGATTTGCCCGAACCTGAAAGTCCGGTGATGACGGTTAACTGATTTCGGGGAATGGCGAGATTTAGATTTTTAAGATTATGTTCCCGTGCACCGCGGATCTGGATGAATTCTTTACCTCCAGACACGGCTTAGGTTCCAATCGAGACGCGCCCAAAGATTTTTTTAAGCGTTGCGGCCGCGGAGAGAACCGCGAGTTCACTGGTGCGGGGATTATTGGGCGTCGGGAAATTTTCTACCTGAGTACGAATCCGGCCAAAATCGCCTTCGATTTCAACTTCGTGCTGGTTCCACTTATAAGTCGGCGAAGCAAAGATACGGACCGAGGTTTTTTTGGGACCGAGACCCGCCAAGGCAAGCGTTGCCGCCACATTCACATTTTTTGGAAACGCGTGAATCGCCTCCGCTGCGTTTCCCTCAAAAATCAAAGTGGGTCCTTTAATGGACGAAAGATTAATCTTTTTCTTTTTTAAATAAGGCGCTCCTTCCAGTCCTGCCAAAGGTTTCCGGGTCGTGAGCCTTACTTGACGGATCTTGCCTTGGTTGGCCGCCATGAGGGCATCGACTCCGGCCAAAGCGCCCGAAGGGATCCAGAGCTTTCCTTTCGTTTTTGTGAGTATGGATGGGAGGCCATTTGAAATAAGAAGCCCGCCCACACTTAAAACTAGGATTTGTTTGTTTTGCCGGAGGGCTTTTTGTACTACCCGAAGGGCGATTTCTTGGGAGGCCGCCTCAATAATCAGATCCGATTTTTTTACCAGAACTTCCCACGAAACGTCTTTGGCCTGGGGTGCCCAGCGTTTTTTAATTTCGGTGATTTTTTCTTTGCTCAGATCGCAGAGAAAATCGACTTTGGCCTGGCCAGAAAATTCTCGGCTCAAAATTTCCACAAGCCGGGAACCGATAGCGCCGAGACCAATGACTCCAATACTGAGGGGTTTCATCTTATAGATTTGTTGGGAGGAGGCTGTCAGGACTTCAACGACAATATGCGGTTTTGTTTATCGACGTAAACAACTTTGGGCTGATGCCGCTCGAGTTCTTCATTCGTCATAACAGCGAACGACATAATGATGACAAGGTCTCCTCTTTGGGCGTATTTGGCCGCTCCCCCATTCATGCAAATCACACCGGAGCCCGCCTCCGCTGGAATGGCATAACTTTCAATCCGGGAGCCGTTGTTTAAGTTGGCAATAAGAACTTTTTCCCACGGAACAAGGTCAGCAGCCCTCATCAATTCCTCATCGACCGAGATACTTCCTTCGTAGTCGATGCGGGAATCCGTGACGGTTGCGCGGTGGATTTTTGCTTTAAGAATTTGTCGGTACATCGTTGTTTAGGGCCGTATTATAGCATTATCGATCAGCCTTGTCTTGCCCACCCATCCGGCAATGAGGGCCACGAATTTCATTTTTAAAGACTTAACTGGTTGAAGGGTCTGGGGTTCTACAAACTCCACATAATCGATTTTATCCAGATTTTTCGAGAGTTGGCGCATCATCCCCGCACGAAGCGAACGAGGGGTTTGCCTACTTTCGTGAACAGCAATTTTGGCCCAGGCCAATGAATGAGGAATGGCCAGCGCCCGCGCCCGTTCGGAAGATGAAAGATAGGCGTTTCTTGAACTTAGAGCTAACCCGTCCCGGTCACGAATCATCGGAAGAACTTTGACCTCTAAATCAAAATCTAAATCATGCGCCATCTGTTTGATGATGGCGGCCTGCTGGTAATCTTTGGCACCGAAATAAGCGCAGTGAGGCTGGATGACATTAAAAAGTTTGGCCACCACGGTGGCCACTCCTCTGAAATGTCCCGGCCGGAATTTTCCGCAAAGCCCGCGGGCCAGTTCTGTCACTTCCACATACGTTTGTGCGCCCGGAGGATAAAGAGCACTGACGCCCGGTGCAAAGATGTAATCCATTTTTACATTTTTTAAAAGCGCGAGGTCTTTGGTGAGATTTCTTGGGTAGCGCTTGAAATCCTCGTGGGACCCGAATTGAAGCGGGTTAATAAAAATGCTGACCACTACAATTTTATTTTCTTTCCTGGCTTTGCGCACAAGAGAAAGATGTCCTTCGTGGAGCGCACCCATGGTGGGAACGAAACCGATGGTAAGATTACGGCGCCGAAGCCGGGCCATCTCCTTCTGGAATTTTTTTGGGTCACGGATGATTTTCATTTTGCCTTTGAGATTTCCGCGAGCAACTCTTTAGCTGTTTTTTTTAACACAGGGTGTTTTAAATCAGGCGCAATCTCGGCCAAGGGCTCTAGGACAAACAAGCGCTCCTGAAGACGCGGGTGCGGGATTTTCAATTGTTCTTCATCCACAACTTTGTTTCCAAAAAAAAGAATATCCAGATCGATTTCACGCGGGGCGTTAGCCAAAGTGCGGATTCTCCCCAACTCGTCTTCAATGGCCCGGAGTTTTTCTTTAAATTCTCCCGGCGAAAGTGAGGTCTCAATTTCCCAGACCGCGTTCAGGTATTTCCCCTGAGGCGGGCCTCCCACGGGGTCAGTTTCAATCACAGGAGAGGACCGGATAAAACGGGTTTGGGGAAATTTTGAAAGGATCGACTTTGCCCTCAAAAGAAAATTGGCCCGGTTTCCCAGGTTGGAACCCACGCCCAAGTAAACTTTTTCAGCCACCCTTAACGTTTAACTCCGGAAGAACTCGAATGGATTTTTTGAATCCGCTTCAAGGCCTCCTCCAACCTTTCTTTCGCGAGGGTCAAAGAAGCCCGGACATAGCCTTCGCCATTGAGGCCAAAACCATTTCCCGGCGTGACGACGATTTGGGCCTCTTCCAAAAATTTGAGGGCCAATTCTTGGGAGGTGTATCCGGGAGGAACGGGAATCCAGGAATAAAAAGTCCCTTTGGCAAACGGGACCTTCCAGCCTAGACGATTGAGGCCGCCGATAAAAAGATCCCGCCTTTCTTTGTAAATCTCGAGCGAACGCTGGAGCGCGGGCTTTCCTTTTTCAAGGGCGGCAATACCTGCCCATTGGATGGCTTGAAAAATCCCTGAATCCACATTCGATTTTACTTTGGCCAAAAGCTTGATTGCTTCTTTGTTCCCTACGGCAAATCCGATTCTCCATCCTGTCATATTGTAAGTTTTGGATAAAGAATGAAATTCGATAGCAACGTCTTTAGCACCTTCAATTTCTAAGATGCTGGGCGCAACATAACCGTCAAAAGTGACTTCCGAATAGGCAGCGTCATAGGCAATCAGGATTCCGTTTTCCCGTGCAAAAGCTACCGAACGCTCAAGAAATCCCTTGGTCGTGCAGGCCGCGGTGGGATTGTTCGGATAACAAAGAAATAAGAGTCTGGCCTTCGCTAAGGCATCCGGCTCAACCAGAGAATAATCCGGCTCAAAATTATTCGCTTCTAAAAGCGGAAGTAAATAAGGCGTACCGCCGGCAAGATGGGTTGATGATTTATAAACGGGATAACAAGGATCCGGAACCAAAGAAACGTCGCCCGGATTTAAAACCGCCAAGGGAAGGTGCGCGATCCCCTCTTTACTTCCAATTAAAGGGAGGATTTCCTCTGCGGGGTCGAGCTTCACATGGAAGCGTTCCTGAAACCACCGGGCAAAACTCTCGCGTAAGTCCACAAGACCGGCGTCTAAAGCATAGCGGTGATTTTTTGGATCGCGCGCCGCAACGGATAAGGCATCGATAATAACATCGGGAGTTGGGAGATCAGGGTCGCCTACTCCAAGATCGATCACATCTTTTCCCTTGGCTAGGAGCTCGCGTTTTCTGCGGTCCACCTCCACAAAAAGATAAGGCGGAAGCTTTTTTAGCCGTTCGGGCGGCTCAAGCGTAAGTGTTTTCTTTTTCATGACGAAAGGTGTAGAGGGAGATTATAACAGACGGAAAGGTCTGTTAAAAAGCCTTTTGAAACGGGAGACGGACAGAATAAGCAGGGTTTAACTTGAGGAGTTCCCCTATTAAAATCAGCCACTGGGCGGCGATTTCCATGCGGTGGGTTTCCTGCCAGACAGAATAAAGCCGGAGGAACCGTCTTTCCATCACTCGGAATCTGCGAAGCTTACTTCGGCTCATCGAAGACTCCTTTTCCGAAATGGGGTTCGTATTTCCGGATCTCCGAAAGAGCCCGGTCAACTTCGGGTCTTAATTGAGGACTTTTAGTTTTTAGCCACATGGAATACAAATCCAGAAAATGATCGAGTCGCGAGCGCTTGGTCGCCTCTTGTTCATATTTGCCAAGCTCCTCCATGAAACGGTCAAAGGCCTGATCCCGGAAGCGTGTGACAAAGTGGAAATAATCCCTGCGTACCGTTCGAAGGAGTTCATAGTAGACATCAAAATGACGGGCGAGTTTATGGAGTACATCCCCCACGCCGGTTTTCTTGCGGTAGATTCTTTCGTGATAATTGCAGGCTTGTTCGTAATAGAGTCTTCCAAGCTCCACAAAATGCCGCTCAGATCTGTGGAAAATTTTTCTCCGCGGCCTATTGGCCATGTCATCAAAGACGGACAAATGGACCAAGATATGGTCGGCGTTAACCTTGAAAATAAAATAGCGGATGGTGCGGTCTTCGGTGGCCCTGACCCAGCGAAGGACCTCATTGGATTCAGTGGAAAGATAAGGTTCTGCAAGCTCATGATATTCAGGCATCGCGATGGCGAAAAGAAGATGGGCCAAATACACATTCACATCCTCATCAAATTCGTTGATGACCCGGTCGAGTCTCATATCCAGCCGGGAGCGCAAAATGGCGCTTAAAAGGAAACGTATAGCTGAATCCCTTTCGTTCTTATCCACGTCAAAATAGAGGTACGGTTCTTTCATCATTTTAAACCTTTTTAAATTGTCTTAGTTGACTAGCTTAAAAAAACGCCTTCTCCGGCGTCAATAAAACATAACACGGGTCTTTTAGGTTGTCAAATTTCTGTCTGTATTTCCTAATATAATACTATGAATAATGTTATGTCATTATTCGTAAATTAAATTTAAAGATTTTTTTTAAAGGGCCGATCCTGAAGTTATGCTCGAAATAGCACAAATCTTCTTCTTGCTGATGGTTTTAGTCATCCTAAGCTTTGCTGACTAAACCATAGCCTTCCTGCCTTTTAGAGCCCTCACCTGATGAAGAAAACGCTTGGAAATGGGGCGTTTGTTCAGTCGTTCAGTCATAAACCGGTCGATTAGTTGGCCGACATCTTCCATCCCAAACTTCCCCTCAAAAGAGGGCTTACCCATCAACAGTTTCAGATTTCGAACGGTTTCTAGACTAATGTTCCCCGCGTCGGGAGCTTTCTTGCGGCAGTTGGGACAAAAGAGCCCCCCCTGTCTCGCACTAAAATAAAACTTCTCCGCTAATGGTTCACCGCAGCCAAGACAGCCTTCTAGATTCGGAAGGAGTCCGATCTCAGAAAGAAGTTGGATTTCAAAAAAACGAGTCACGAAATGAGAGTCGAGTGTGGAAAGATTTCTAAACGCGAAATTAAGAAGCTCAAAAATCTTTTCGTGAGAATCGTGAGGTTCCGTCAGTTGATCAACAAGCTCAGCGAGGTAATACGCCACGGCAAGCGCTTCAAGGTGGGAACGCAATCCCTCAAAGGATTCAAGGATGCTTACCTCTGAGATGAGATGCAAATCAGATCGGAGCTTTTCATAAAAGACGATCTCGACCAGAGTGAAAGGCTCATAAGAACTGGGATGGGCCAACGCCTCCTTCCTCACCCCTTTGGCAACGCCTTTCAATTTTCCGAACTGGCGGGAAAAAAACGTTACCACCAGGGAAGAATTGCGGAAGGGCTGCGACCTTAAAACAAAGGCTTCGGCTTTTTGGATGGCCATGAGGCTCCTAAAATTTTTCTCAAGACTTCGCTTTCTTTAGCGCGCATAACTTTTCTCTCACGCAAGGTGCGGTCCCGGACTCCCATCAGATGAAGAATCCCGTGGCAGATATAAAGAAGAAGCTCCTCATCCCACCGGTTTCCAAATTGGGGCGCTTGGCGTTTGGCCATTTCGACCGAAACGGCAATGTCGCCCAAAAAAGGGCGCTTGCCCCGAAAGGCCAGAACATCCGTTGCAGAGTCTTCATCCATAAATTTCTTATGGAGGCCTCGGATTTTGGAATCACTCATCACTTCAATCGATAAGATTACTTTTTTCCAGCCAAGAACTTTTAGAATTCTCTTTGACCAGTAGATGAGTTTGGCCTTGGAAACGCGAGTGACATTTTGACGGTTAGAGACTAAGATTTCAATGGACAAGGGGACGCTTATTTGCGATGTTTTTCGTAGGCCCGGATAATTTCCTGCACGAGAGGATGGCGTACGACATCTTCTTCTGAGAGCCGGACAAATTTAATCCCTTTGATTCCGGAAAGAATGGTTTGGGACTCCACGAGCCCTGAATGCTTTCCGTCCGGCAGATCGATCTGTGTGATGTCCCCTGTCACGACGGCTTTAGAAGAAAAGCCGAGGCGGGTCAAAAACATCTTCATCTGGGAGTGAGTCGTGTTTTGGGCTTCATCTAGTACGACGAAACAATCATTCAAAGTCCGGCCTCTCATATAAGCCAAGGGCGCCACTTCGATGGTTCCCCGCTCAATCAACCTAGCTCCTTCCTCGAACTCCACCATGTCATAAAGCGCATCATAAAGGGGACGCAGATAAGGATTGATCTTGGCGTAAAGATCTCCCGGCAAATATCCAAGACTCTCGCCAGCTTCCACGGCGGGCCTTGTCAGAACGATTCGGGCGATTTGTTTCTTTTTGAGCGCATCCAAGGCTGCAGCCATGGCCAAATAAGTCTTTCCGGTTCCCGCGGGGCCGATGGAAAAAACGATGTCATGCGAGACAATCGCCTCCAGATAATTTTCCTGACCCTTCGATTTTGCCTTGAGGATCTTTCCTTTATGAAAGAAAGTGACCGGGCCTTTTTTTTGCGTTGGTTCCGGGGCCTGTTCAGAACTTCCGGTCTTACTTTCCTCGGCAGGCATTCCTTTTCCTTTTCGAAGCCGATCGAGTTGATCAAGAAAAAATTCATAGGCTTCGTCCACTCCCTTTTTAGGACCCGACAAAGTGAGGCGGTGATTTCTAGCAGATATTTTTACGCCATATTCTTTTTCAGCGAACCGTAGGTTTTCATCCAAGTTTCCATAAAGCTGAACTGCTTCTTCGTTCGAATTAAGACGGATTATTTTTTCCATTTATGCGCCTTTGATGTGAAGTTCTTTTAATTGTTTGGCAGATACGATTGAAGGCGCCTCAGTCATGAGGCATGCGCCTTTTTGAGTCTTGGGAAATGCGATCACCTCGCGGATAGAATCCTTCCCGCACAAAAGCGCGGTAAGCCGGTCAACGCCTAAGGCAATTCCCCCGTGCGGGGGTGCGCCAAAACTCAAGGCCTTTAAGAGGAATCCGAATTTATCTTCCGTCTCTTGGGAGCTAATTTTCAAGACCTCAAAAACTTTTTCCTGAGTCTCCCTGCGATGGATTCGGATACTTCCGCCGCCGATCTCGGTACCGTTTAAGACTAAATCGTAGGCACGCGCTTTTACTTTTTCAGGCGAGTTAGTCAGAAGCGTCAAGTCCGCCTCCTGGGGCGAGGTAAAGGGATGGTGTAAGGCCCTATGGCGTTTTTCTTCTTCACTCCATTCAAAAAGAGGAAAGTCCGTCACCCAACAAAGAGCGAATTCGTTTTTAGGAAGATTTAAATAAGTCTGGGCCAAGTGAACCCGTAAAGCGCCGAGTAACGTGCAGGCCTTTGTTTCTTGATCCGCCACAATAAAAATCGCCTCTCCTGCTTTGGCGCCTACTTTTTTAATGAGTTGGTTCACTCGCTGAGGCTCGAGGAATTTCGACACCGGTGATTCGGCTTCATCATTTTGTTTTACCTTAAACCACACGAGACCTTTGGCGCCGAGTTCTGCGATATAACGTGTGAGATCATCAAAATCCTTGCGGGAAAGTTCTCTATCTTTGACCGCAGGCAGTACGAGCGCTTTTAATTTGTCGCCGCGCCCAATGGCCTGGGCAAAAATTTTAAATTCCGTTCCTTTAAATTCCTCGGTCACATCCTGCAGAACCATCCCGAACCGGAGGTCGGGCTTGTCCGATCCATAACATGAAATAGCTTTGTCATAGGGAATTCTCTGCAAAGGAAGATCGATTTTTTTATTAAGGACCTTTTGAAAAATCTGGGCCACCATTCCCTCGATTACTTTTTGGATATCCTCTTCTTCAATAAAGGACATTTCGATATCAATCTGAGTGTGTTCGGGCTGCCGGTCGGCGCGTAAATCTTCATCGCGGAAGCACCGGGCCAATTGAAAATACCGGTCAAAGCCTGAAACCATCAGAAGCTGTTTAAAAAGTTGAGGCGACTGCGGAAGGGCGTAAAAAGTCCCGGGAGTCAGACGTGAAGGAACCAAAAAATCCCGTGCTCCTTCCGGAGTGCTCTTCGTAAGATAAGGTGTCTCCACCTCGATAAAATCAAGATTGCCTAAATATTCCCGGACTAAACGGGTGATCTGGTAACGCGTCTGAAGTGTCTTTTGCATTGCGCCGCGGCGAAGATCGAGGAAGCGGTATTTGAGTCGCAATTCTTCTGAGACTTCTCCATCGCTTGCAATCTCAAAAGGAGGCGTGGGAGACTCATTAAAAATTTCCAAAGACTCAGCCAGGATTTCAATTTCTCCTGTAGAAATTTTTGGATTCTCGGTGCCCTTCGGCCGTCTCTTCACCTTTCCTTCCGCTTGAATGGCGTATTCTGTGCGCAATTTTTCAGCTTTGGCATGAGTGTCAGGATTGGTCTCGGGATTAAACACCAGCTGGACCACACCCCAACGGTCGCGAAGATCAATAAAAATAAGATTTCCATGATCGCGGCGCGTATGGACCCAGCCCGCGAGTTTGACGGTACGATCAATATGCGTTGCGTTGAGCGAACCGCAAGGATGCGTGCGAAGCATATTAAGAATTTACCTTTTGGGTTAAGACAGGAATGAGTTCCGTAAGATCAAATTCTTCCTGCGTCTTTTTTTCAAAATCTTTCAGTGAAAATTTATTCCGTTTGAGTTCGTCTTCACCGCAAATGATAATCATGCGGACCCCTGCTTGATTGGCGCGTTTTAAATGAGTACTGAGAGACGTCTCTTGCGGTGTCGTTTCAATAAAAAACCCGGCTTCTCTTAAAAGAAGCGCGCTCTTTTCCGCTCGTTCGCGTAAAGAGGCTTCTGATACAAGAGGCGCAAAATAAATCCGCCGTTTCTGGATTTCCTGATAAGGCCCCGTAGCTGCATTCTCCAGGGCCTTTAGAAGCCGTTCCAAACCGATCGAAAAACCTGTGGCAGGAACCGCACCCTCTCCCAAAGATTCGTAGAGACTATCATAACGCCCGCCGCCTGCTAAGGCATCTTGTGCCCCGAGTCCCGGCGCCGCCACTTCAAACACCGTTCCATTATAATAATCCAAACCCCGGACGAGCCGGCGATTTACTTCAAAAGACACCGCGCTGGATTTTAAACTCTGGGACAATTGACCAAACTCTTTGCTTAAGGGCGCAATCTCGTCCCACGGCACTTTCGTGATAACGGGCTGACAGCTTTCATTTTTACAATCAAAGATCCGAAGGACATTTTTATCAAGACGGTAATGACAATCTTCGCAAAGCTTGGATTCTTCTTCGGAGAAAAACTGTTTTAACTTAGCGGAGGTTTCTTTTTGCTGTTTAAAATCTCCGAGGTCATTAAGCCTCAGACGAAAATCCTTCAGCCCGACATAGGAAAGGAAGGAACAGAGCCGTAAGATGGCCTCTTGATCCGCACCAAATCCGCCTGCATTGGCTTCGTTGATCATCTCAATTCCGATTTGATGAAACTGCCGTTTTCGTCCGGCCTGCGGCCGTTCGGCGCGGAACATCGGGCCCAGGTAATAGAATCGGAGCGATTTATTGGTTTTAAGAAGCCCCTTCTCGATCACAGCCCGAGCCACTGAGGCTGTCATCTCAGGCCGAAGCGAGATATTCCGCCCGCCGCGGTCTTCAAAAGAAAACATCTCTTTATGAACGATGTCACTTGCCTCTCCAACGGAGCGGACAAAAAGCTCGGTGAATTCAAGAAGCGGCGTACGAATTTCCTTAAAGCCCCCCGACTCAAAATACATGCGCGCTCTTTGCTCCACCCATTGCCATTTTTCAATCTCGCCGGGAAAGATGTCATCCATCCCCTTGAGCGCCTGATATTTGATTCCCATTACAACCGTTTCCCTGTTTGAATAAAGAAATACTCCGCGGTTAAAAGCAGGAGTATCCCAAAGGCCTGTTGGATTCTCACAAGCCACTTGCCCGATTTCGGCAGTGAGGTAAGAAGCGTTGTGAAGGTTCCCACGAGAACCAATAAAAATCCCAAGCCCAAGGCAAATACAAAAAGAAGCGAGAACCCAAACACAAGATTTCCTCTTTGCGCTACGAAGGCAAGTAAGGTCCCCAACACCGGCACCGTACAAGGAGCCGCGATAAAACCGGACGTGGCACCCACAAGAAAAATGGTCCCTAAACTTTTGTTTTCCTTGGAAGCAGAGGTCTTTCCCCAATCCCCCGGTAGCTTGATTTCAAATAAACCGAGCATCGATAAGGCGAAAAATAAGCAGACATTTCCCATGATCAAAGAAGAGATAGGATGAGCGGTCATCTGACCGAAAAGTTTTCCGGTGAGGGCGGCTGCCAAACCCAAGAGAGAATAAGTCACTGCCATGCCCAATGCGAAAGCGGATGAGAGGAAAAATCCCCGTGTCCGACTCCCTGTGCCTTTGCCGCCAATCACCCCAATCAAAATGGGGATAATGGGATAAATACAAGGCGTCAAACTGGCCCCTATGCCTCCCGCAAAGGAAATCAGATAAGCGACGGGAGAGGTCTGATTAAGATAATGAGTGAAATTTTGGAAGAGACTTTCCATGACTCAATGAGGAAAAAATGCTGAGAAACGAAGGGCTGTGCCGGAATTAGTATATTCTTCTCTTCTTGTTGCTCCGAATTTTTCGCCGGCGCTTCTCGCTTGGTTTTTCGTAATGTTTTCGTGCGCGCAGGGTCTTTAAAATCCCTTCCCGCTCGATTTTTTTCTTTAACCGTCTCAGAGCTTTTTCTAGAGGCTCGTTTTCACCGACTAAGACTTTTGTCACAGTGAGCGTATTATACCGTTTCCCTTTTCGAAATCAATCTTTAAGAATCCCTCCAAAAGCAAGCTGCGCAAGCGGTTGCGATCTGATCGTTGCAAACCAGAGATTCCTCCAGTATAGTAGTTCCCTTGTGAAATTCAGCCGTAAATTTTATTTTTATGGAGAAGCCTTCCTTCGACTTTTTTATCCGAGCCTCTGTGTTTCCTGCGTTCAGCTTCTGGAATTAGACGAAAAAGGCCTGTGTCGAGACTGTCTCAAAACCCTCAAAAAGCTGCGGCTTGAACCCGCGGAAGAAAAAATCAGAACAAAACTTGCGGGCGCCGACGAAGGGTGGTCGCTCTTCCGCTATGAGGGTTTGGTCAAAGATATTCTTCATCAAATCAAATTCAAGAAGCGTCGTGACTTAGTCAAAATTTTTGACCGGGAGGTTAAGGGTTTTCTTAAAAGGCACGCGCAACTGGCTTCTTATGATTGTATCCTCCCCGTCCCCATGGACCGGGGCCGGCGTTTGGAGCGGGAATTTAACCAATCCGGCCTTCTTGCTCAAACCATTTATGGTTTTCTTAAATCGCCGCGCTTAAAAAGTAGGATCCTGGCCCGAAAAGGGGGCGCCCTCCCCCAGAGCCTTTTAGGACGCCAGGGCCGGAGGATCAATGTCGATCATGTTTTCTCCGTCCGTAACGCCAAGCAAATCCAGGGCCGCTCGCTTCTTCTTATTGATGATATCTTTACCACCGGCGCTACGATCGGAGAAATTTCTAGGATCTTTAAATCCGAAGGCGTCTCGCGAGTGGGTTATCTCACCTTGGCCCGCACCCTAGCCAACTGATCGATGAGAGTCCTCGACCGTTACCTCATGCGCGAGCTTTTCATTCCGATCTTGGTCTGTAGTATCACCCTTATTTTTTTGGTCCTTGTCGCGGATCTTTTCGATAACATTGATACCCTTCTTAAAAATCATGCACCTCTTCTTTCGATCTTCCGCTATTACCTGGCGCTCATTCCCTACGCCTTTATCCAGACCGTTCCTTGGGCAACCCTTCTCGGAACGATTTATCTCTTGGTCAATTTTAATTTTCATAATGAGATCATTGCCATGAAAGTCTTAGGCCTTCAGATCACAACCATTGCCCGTCCGCTTCTTTTTTTGGGCTTTCTGATTGGAATCGCGAGTTTTTTTATCAGTGACGACTTGGTTCCTAAAAGTTACCGTTCCGCCCGCGAAATCCGCGAAGTTCACATCGAAAAAAAGAGACGCAAAAGTGAGGGCAGGGTCTATTCGAATGTGACTTATTACAGCGAGCGCAATCAGCTACAGTATTACCGCTTTTTTAATTACGGAAAAAAACAAGTGGAGGATGCCATTCTCTTATGGCTCGATCCTGATACCCGAAGGACCGAGAAAAAAATGGTCGCCAAAAAAGGGACGTGGCAGGAAAAGGGCTGGTTTTTTGAAAATGTGACGGAGTATGAAATGGATCCCCAAGGAAGGATTTTAGGGGAACCGCGAAGTTACGTCACTAAACTCTATACGGATGTCCTCACCCGTCCGGAGGATCTTCTTTATGCGGCAAGTGATATCGAATTTTTAAGCCGCAGAGAACTCAAACACTACATTCAAAAACTCGAGGAAAACGGCATCAAACCTTATAGCGAACTCGTGGATTATCACTACCGACTGGCCGCACCCTGGCATTCGCTTTTAATGATGCTGATCGCAATCCCCCTCCTCTCACCCACCCGGACAAAGAGAGTGATCGCATTGAATGTTTTGATTTGTTTAGGGATTGTTTTTGTGTTTCACGTCGCGGGTGCGGTGTCGATGGCGCTTGGTAAGGCGGGAAAATTCAATCCCTTTTTAAGCGCGTGGCTCAATACGATTCTTTTTTCGGCAGCCGCACTCGTCTTGATTGAGCGCGGCAACGAATAGACGGGTTAAATCAGGTCCCGAGTTCCCACGAAGCGAGATAGTTCTTTTGCTCGGTGGTGAGCCGGTCGATCGAAATCTTCATAGCCTCAAGCTTCCGTTTCGCCACTGCTTCATCAATTCGGTCCGGAACTTTATAAACCCGCTTTTCCAGCATCCGGCCTGAACGAACCAAGGCCTCGACGCAAAGCGCCTGATTGGCAAAAGACATATCCATCACACTGGCGGGATGACCTTCTGCCGTGGAAAGATTGACCAAGCGGCCTTCGGCTAAGAGATAGATTTTTCTTCCCGAAGGAAGCGTAAATTCTTCAACGAAATCACGGACGGTTCTTATTTTCTTGGAGATTTTTTTAAGGGCCGGGATATCCACTTCAGCGTTGAAGTGACCCGAATTGGCAACAATCGCCCCCTCTTTCATCACAAGAAAATGCTCCTTGCGGATGACATTCAGGTTGCCGGTCACCGTCACAAAGATATCTCCCTTTCTAGCAGCGTCTTTCATGGCCATGACTTCGAAGCCATCCATCACCGCTTCAAGGGCACGCAGAGGATCCGTCTCTGTAACCACCACATGAGCGCCCATACCTTTGGCACGTGCCGCGAGACCTCTTCCGCACCATCCGTAACCTCCGACTACAAAAACCCGGCCGGAAATAAGAACATTGGTTGCCCTAATCACTCCGTCAATCGTCGACTGGCCCGTTCCATAACGGTTATCAAAAAGGTGTTTGGTATTCGCATCATTAATGGCATAAATAGGAAATTTCAAGAGGCCTTTTTTCTCAAGACTCCGGAGACGAATGACACCGGTGGTTGTTTCTTCGGTTCCACCCAACACTCCGTTGCACTCATGGGCCATTTTTCCATGAAGAAGCGATACAAGATCTGCGCCGTCATCCATGGTGATATGGGGATGGTGCTTTAAGGCGGCGTAGATATGACGGTAATAAGTTTTAGAATCCTCTCCTTTTTTGGCAAAAACAGGGATTCCAAAATCTTTGACGAGAGATGCCGCAACATCATCTTGAGTGCTTAAGGGATTGGACGCGCAAAGAACAATATCCGCACCGCCGGCCTTAATTGCCCGCATCAGATTCGCGGTTTCTGAGGTGACATGCAGACACGCGGAAACGCGGTATCCCTTAAAAGGTTTTTTCTTTGTGAATTCCTCGCCGATCGCCCGAAGGACGGGCATCTCGCGCTCGGCCCAGAGAATCCGTTTGTTTCCGCCCGGGGCGAGAGAAACGTTTTTTACATCAAACCTCATCTTGCCACCGCGCTGAGCAATGATTCCCGCTGACGCGATGAGCCGTTGGAAGGCTGGGGTTTAGCCGGGTTAAGTTTCAGAAGTTTTTTAATCTTGGGTGCGCCATCGACCGCTTCCCAAGTGAAACTCTCTTCCGTGCGGCCAAAATGTCCGTAAGCCGCGGTGGCGCGAAAGATGGGCCGGCGAAGT
Source organism: uncultured bacterium (assembly GCA_964372875.1). Lineage (GTDB taxonomy): Bacteria > Omnitrophota > Omnitrophia > Omnitrophales > JACQLI01 > CAYJTB01. The sequence goes on along the minus strand of CAYJTB010000008.1, from coordinate 48,289 downwards.
TTAAGTTTTTCGATAATCCCGAGGGGTGTGAAATCAAAGATTTCGCGAAGCGCCTGGGAGATCTGTACATCCGGAACCACGCCTGTCTTAAAGGTATTGACCATCACAGATACCGGCTCGGCGATGCCGATCGCGTAAGCGATCTGAATTTCGCATTCACGGGCAGCACCGCTTGCCACCACATTTTTTGCCACATAACGGGCAAAATAACAGGCTGAGCGGTCTACCTTTGAAGGATCTTTTCCGCTGAAGGCACCGCCTCCATGGCATGCGTATCCTCCGTAGGTATCCACAATGATTTTTCTTCCGGTGAGTCCGGTGTCACCTTGCGGACCCCCCACTTCAAAACGGCCGGTGGGATTGATGAAAATATCTGTTTTGGAATCGAGATAATTTTGCGGGATGATTTCTTGAATCACCATCTTTTTGAGATCCCGCTCGATGGTTTTCAGTTGCACATCGCCATCATGTTGAGAACTGAGGACGACGGCTGAAACGCGGAGAGGTTTTCCATTGTCATATTCGACGGTAACCTGGCTTTTTCCATCCGGGCGGAGATATTTGAGGGTTCCGGATTTGCGAACATCGGTTAAACGCCGTGCCAACCGGTGAGCGAGTACGATTGGAAGAGGCATGAGCTCTTGGGTTTGGTCTGTAGCATAACCGAACATCATCCCTTGATCTCCGGCACCTCCCCGATTGACGCCCATGGCAATATCGGGAGACTGACGCTGGACCTCCACCAAAACGCCGCAGGTTTTATAATCAAAACCGTAGCGTGCATCCGTGTAGCCCACTTCTTTGATCACTTGTCGGGCGATCTCAGGAATATCAATTCTGGCGCGGCTTGTGATTTCACCCGCAACGATCAACGTACCTGTGGTAACGAGACATTCGCAAGCGACTCGTGATGTGGGGTCTTGGGCCAAATAGGCATCCAAAATTGCGTCAGAGATTTGATCGCAAAGTTTGTCTGGATGTCCTTCGGTTACGGATTCAGAGGTAAAGAGATGTTTTTCGGTGCTTTTCATGAGTTTTCCTTTTTTCGCTTTTTTCGATAGATTTTTTGCGCGTTCTGACGGGTTTTGCTTACGAAAGGAGGCAGTCGGCCTTCCGGTAGGAATCCAGATCGCCTATATCAAACCAATCTCCTTCAAAACGATAAGCATAAAGCCGATCTTTCTGGGCCAGCCAGGTCATATAATCGCCCAGACGGTCCGCATTATGTCTTTCTTGGATATATCTGTCAAGAAGATCGATGCCTTCCTTGGGTAGCCAGTAAATGCCTGTGGATGCAAGAGTTGAGGGTGGTTTTTTGGGCTTTTCGAAGAACTCAAGGACTTGGGCGTTTTTATCCAATTTTACGATCCCATACTGACCGGCCAACTTGAGATCCTTCACATCCACCACCCCGATGCTCGCATGGGGACGATGCGACTCGGCGAACGAAGCAAACTCCTTCAAATTAAAATGAAAGAGGTTATCTCCTGCAAACACCCCGAGGTCTTCATGCATGCCAAATTTTTGAATGACATAGGAAAGGTCTCCGATGGCGCCAAGCCGCTCGTTCTCGTTTTGAGTGCCGTCACTGACCACTTGAATGTTTAAATTTTTCTTGGCGCTCACCCATTCCTGGAAATGGGTGTAAAAACGGGCGTTAGTGACCACGAAGATTTTTTTGAGCTGGGGGATTTCGGCCACCCGGTCAAGGACATAATCCAGCATGGGGCGGCCGCCCACAGGAAGAAGCGGTTTGGGTTGATTTTTTGTGAGCGGGTAAAGCCGTGTGCCGTATCCTGCGCAAAGTAAGATTGCATCCATGTTGTTGATTCCTTGATTTAAGCGACGGACAAAGAACGCGGCTTTGTCTTTTTGTTTTTTTTCGCCTTTCCTACCTTAGCCCCTGCCAATTCTTTTTTCAGAGACTCAATAATCACCACAGGCGTCGGATCGATCTTGTAAAGAATCGCGAGATAGAAACTGACCCAGTCTCCTATTGTAATCATGGAAAAAAGCCTAGCTAAACGGCTTTTTCCCTGCGAATGGATTTCTTTCATGGGAACGGTGTTTTGTTTCAGGATCAGATTTTTGGTGATTTTCATCCGCAGTTGGATGCGTGGGTGGTCTCCGGAATCTCTTAAGAAAACACACGCGGATTTTGCGATGACGGAAGAGGGAAATCTCCAGCCCAAAATTTCGTTGTGGTTCATTTCAGGAATCAAGTGATGAGACGCGATGGCCTTCGCGTTCTCCTCGATTTGATTGCGGAGCCGGAGCGCAGCCGAATCCAAGAGCTCCACCCCTGAATAGATCGCCGTAAACTTTCCGTTCAAAAATTCTGCGAGCTGCTTGGCGGGGTTCGAACGAGCCGGGACATTCATCGCCAGCTTCTTTTCTCCCAGGGATTTCATGAGTTGGACTGTTTCTTCCACCCCTTGAGCGGCCCATTTGAGGAGTTTTAATTTGGCGAGGAGTTTAAGAATAGGAAAAACTGAAAACCCAAGCGCCGCACGAGGCGGAAAACCCGATGGGATCTCAATCCAGGGAATGGAATTTTCTTGGGCAAGTCTCGCGAGCTTGCCGCCGGAGGTGATCACAATGGATTTGAGCCGTTTTTGCAAACCTTGTTGAAACGCGGAGAGGGTTTCTTCGGTATTTCCCGAGTAACTTGAAAAAATACAAAGGCTTTTCTGATCCGCAAAAAGGGGAAGGTCGTAATGCCGTGAAACCCAAACCGGGATTTTGGATTCCGTTGCCATTAAGGAGCGGATCACATCGCCTCCGATGGCTGAACCGCCCATTCCGATAAAAATAATTTTTTCAAACGGACCTTTAAAAGAAGAAGGCAGGGAAAAATTTTCCCCGATTTCAATCGCGTCTTCAATTTGTTTATAGAAGTTTCCCAAAAGCAGCGACATGCCTAAAGAATCAATGGATGCCAGGCGATCAGTCTGATCTAAAGTTGAACCAAACATTCTTATTTCTCCATAAGATCTTTGAGTGTTTTTTTAAGTTTCTGTTTTAAAAATTTACTGACTTCCGCACCGGTACTGAGAGTCAAGGACTTCTCGGCGACTTCTTTGGCCAACTTGTAAGGCGTAAGACGGATGGCCTTTTTCACTTTGGGGAGAAGCAAAAGACTGGTGCTGATTTCATCAATCCCCAATCCCATCAAGAGAACGGCAATGGCAGGGTCTCCGGTCATTTCTCCGCACGTGCCCGCCCAAATTTTATTTTTATGGGCATTGGTAATGACCTCATGAATGAGCCGCAGGATCGCAGGATGCGTGGGCTCATAAAGGTAGGCGATCTTCTCATTCACACGGTCGACGGCAAGAGAATATTGAATCAAATCGTTGGTCCCAATCGAAAAAAAATCCACTTCTTTGGCCAGGACGTCGCTGGTGAGAGCGGCCGATGGGATCTCAATCATTGCACCAATCTCCATCCGGCGATTAAACGGAACTTTTTCTTTTTTTAATTCCTTTTTACACTCTTCCAAGATGAGATTAGCCTGCCGAAGTTCTATGACATTGGAGATCATAGGATACATTGCTTTGATATTTCCATGGGCACTGGCACGGAGCACCGCCCGAAGCTGGGTTTTAAAAACATCGACGCGGGCAAGACAAAACCGGATGGCGCGCCAACCCAAGAAAGGATTCATCTCATGGGGAACTTCCAGGGATGAGAGGAACTTGTCCCCTCCAAGATCTAGACTTCTGATGATGACAGGGTGGGGGCTGATTTTTTGGGCCACCGTGCGGTAGGCCTCGTATTGCTCATCTTCAGTGGGAAGATCCGTGCGGTTCATATAAAAATATTCCGTCCGGTAGAGTCCGATGCCTGCGGCGCCGTGAGACAGCACGGAGGGTATCTCATCGGGAAATTCAATATTAGCGGAGAGTTCCACCCTGTGTCCGTCCGGGGTCTCGGCGGGCAAATTTTTCAGTTTGTCGAGTTCAGAGATAAACTGAATAAATTTGCGCTCTTCCCTTGCAAAAACAGCCGTGGTCTTAGGATCCGGATGGACGATTAAAGTCCCCTGATTTCCGTCGATCGCTACAGGATCTCCTGTCGTGATGATACGGCTCACCCCTTCGATTCCAACGATCGCTGGAATTTCCATGGAGCGTGCCATGATCGCCGTGTGAGAAGTGGGGCCTCCGATGTCGGTGACAAAGGCCATGACTTTTTGCTTGTCCATCATCGCGGTGTCAGAGGGCGAAAGGTCGTGGGCAATGATAATCACTTTTTCTTCGAGATGAGCCAGAGGGTTTCTTTCTCTGCCCATAAGATTTTCAATCACGCGGCGGGCAATGTCGCGGACATCGGCCACACGTTCTTTTAAATATTCATCATCAATTTTGGAGAAGGCCCGGAAATATTTTTGGACGACGGAGGAAAAGGCGTATTCGGAATTGACCCGTTTGTCCTTAATGGTACTGATGACATCTTCAATAAGACTCCGGTCTTCTAAAATCAAGAGATGGGCTGTAAAAATATCGGAGTGCTCGCGTCCGATTTCGGCCGAGAGTTTTTTACGAACCCCCAGAATATCCGCCCGGGTCTTGGTGAGTGCATTTTCAAAACGTGCGATCTCGTGCGGGATCTTGGACTCAGGAAGTTCTACTTTGGTGATGACCTGGAAATCTTCGGAATGAAGAACCAAGGCCTTGCCGATCGCAATGCCTGGGGACACAGGAATTCCCGTGAGTTTTTTCATTTCATGCCGGCCCGAAGCATCTTTACGGAATGAATTCTTTTTTGTCTCTTTCATTCGCCGAAATTCCCCCTGATAAATTTCGTAAGGGCTGTGATCGCTCTGGGTGCATCCGGCCCCTTGGCCCGAATGGTAATCTGAGATCCCCGGCCCGCCGCCAAGGTCATGATACCCATGATCGATTTGCCGTTGACCTTGGTTCTGCCTTTTTGAACTTCGATCTCACTTTTGAAACGGTTCGCCATTTGGACAAAAAGCGCCGCGGGCCGCGCGTGAAGGCCGAGCTGATTCTGGATTAAAAGCGTTATTTGCCGCGTGGTCATGAGGATTTAACGGCGATCCGGCTTCGTTCGATGTAATGGTCAAAGATCAGGCGCGAAAGCTCTGCGGGATCATGACGCACCTGGCTGTCCAATTTTAAGACGGGTCCTTCCAAGACCTCGTAACCTTTTTCACGAATCACATCAAGATCAAGCCGGACAAGGCCTGCCCCTTTTTCACGATACTTTTGAATCATCTCCTCGGGCACTTCTTTGACATTGACCAGACACACATCCACCAGTCGAGGGTCGGTGTGTTCGGCAAAGATCCGGACGTGGTCATAAGCGCTGTAGCCGATCGTCTCCCCGGGCTGGGTCATGATATTGATAATGAAAACTTTGTAGGCCTCGGACCGAAGAAGGGCGTCTCGAATTTCCGGGATCAGTACATTCGGAAGGACGCTTGTATAAAGACTGCCGGGACCTAAAATGATAAGGTCTGCGTTCTCGATAGCTTCCAACGCTTCAGGAGTTGCGGCACAATCTGCAGGTTTCAAACGAATCCGGCGAAGGGGTTTATTTAATTCAGTGATGGTGGTCTCCCCTTCCGCCACGGTTCCATCCGAAAATTCTCCCACCAAAGTCACTTTTTCTAAGGAGGAGGGAATCACGCGTCCTCGGATCGCAAGAACTTTGCTCGACGCGCGAATTGCTTTTTCAAAATCCCCCGTTACCTTGGAAAGTGCCGTGATAAAAAGATTGCCGAAACTGTGCCCGGTCAAACCTTCACCTTCTTTAAAACGATATTGAAAAAGATCACGAATAAGAGGCTCAGCGTCCGCAAGCGCCACCAAACAGCTTCTGATATCCCCCGGCGGCGGCACATCCATTTCGTCCCGCAGTCTCCCTGAGCTTCCCCCGGTATCCGTCACCGTCACAATCGCCGTAATGTTACTGGTAAAAAATTTGAGTCCGGCCAAAAGAGTGCTCAGACCTGTTCCGCCTCCCAGGGCCACAATGCGCGGGCCTCTGGAGAGAGATTGGATATGGCGTTTTTGATAAACCAGATCTACCAGAGGATCATCTTGATGAGGCGGCATCAGGGTACGGACAAAAATCCGGACCATGTTTTTAATCCCCGTATAAACGAGAAAGATTCCAAAAATGAGGAGAGCGGTAGCAAAAGCGCCTAAGAGGACGCTGGTATGGGTGAGAGTTTTGACGGCCCCCAGGGCCACCGCCACGATGAGTCCCAGGCCCAAGGCGCAAAGAAGGATCCAGCGTTTGATCCCAAGACCCGGATAGAGCCACTTAAAAAATTGCATGGGAATTTTTTGGGCGGTCAGTGTTTCTTTTCTTCTTCGCGCTTGATCAAGTCGTAAACTTCTTCGGGAGTTTGACAACGCTTCATCAATTCGCAAAAGTAGCTGTCCCGGAGAAGCCGTGAGATCTGGGCCAAGGCCTTTAAGTGAGGACCTGCTGTCTCTTTAGGGGCCACCAAAAGGAAGAAGACATAAACCGATTCCCCATCTAAGGCGTCAAAATTAACGCCTTTTTTACTGATCCCAAGGACCGCAACCAGTTCTTTGACCCGGTCTGTCTTGCCATGAGGAATGGCAATCCCCTGGCCGATTCCGGTCGAGCCCAAGCTTTCTCTTTCAAGAAGAGCTTTTAAGATGGATTTTCGGTCTCCAATGTCTTTGACTTCGGCCAAGACATCGACAAGTTCTTTTAAAATATCTTCTTTAGTAGTTGAATTGATGCCGATTTTAATTGCTTTGCGGTCCAAAAAATCAGTGATCTTCATTCGCTTTCTTCCTCCTCTACACTCAGTTGTCTTTGCTTGCCTTTGATTGGTAAATGATGACTCTTTACCTTTTCCCGGAATTTTTTTAGTTGCTTGGTCAAACGATCGCAGGCCCAATCGATGGCGGTATATAGATTATCTTTGTCACGACCCTCTCCATACGCCCGCAGGTGCTTTGCCGAGGCTGTGATCTCGACAATATAAAAATATTTTTCCTTTTTTATGATCACATGGGATTCAAGGCGGGGCACATACTTTTCCAGCTTTGAAACTTTCTTTTGAACCCAATCTCGAATGCCCATGGTGACGGACAAATTTTTTCCAGTGATCAGAATTTCCATAAGGTCACACCAAAGTAAACCTTTCTCCTAAATAGATTTGGCGGGCTTTCTGATCGGTGGCAAGAAATTTAGAGGTTCCAGAGACCTCGATTTTCCCCTCATTCATAATGTACGCCCGGTCGGTAATGGAAAGTGTTTCTCTGACGCTATGATCAGTGAGAAGAATGCTAAGTCCTTGGGCCTTTAATTTGAGAAGGATCTTTTGGACTTCAAAAACCGCAATGGGATCGACGCCGCTGAAAGGTTCGTCCAAAAGAATGAGGGAGGGATTGGTCGCCAAGGCTCGCGTGATTTCAAGACGCCGTCTTTCGCCGCCTGAGAGCGTATAAGCCTTGTTTTTCGCAAGGTACAGAATATCGAGTTCACTTAAAAGCTGGCGCATCCTCTGCTCTCTTTCGGCCGGTGAAATCTCCAAGGTCTCCAAGACCGCCATAATATTTTCCTGGACGGTGAGTTTACGAAAAATGGAAGGCTCTTGGGAAAGATAACCGATGCCAAGCCTGGAGCGCTGATACATCGGAAGCTTCGTGACATCTTCTCCCCGGAAAAGGATGTTGCCGCTTTCTGCTTTAATCACTCCCACCAACATATAAAAAGTGGTGGTCTTTCCCGCGCCATTGGGGCCCAGGAGTCCTACGATTTCGCCGCGGGAAACGTTCACGCTCACACGGTTGACCACGGTTCTTCCGTGGTAAGTCTTCATAAGTTGGCGGCTTTCAAGAAGGGGGTTCATAAAAGTTAGACGGCGTCTGAAAGAGACTTCCCGCCCTCCACGTAGAGGGCCTCGGTGTCGCCTCCCAAAATAATTCTTCCTTCCTCGGCAAGATAAGTCACATTGTCACTCAGTGTTTGATTTCCATCCGGGTTGTCTATCACCACATTGCCTACCGCGACAATCTTGGCGATCCTCCGGCTGTCTTTATTGTAATACACATCCATGGAATCCGCTCGCAGCTTTCCTCGTTCATCGGTGGCAATGACATTATCATGAAAACGGGCAATGTTTTTATCGTAATCGACGATCAAAGGACCGTCGCAGGTAATCACCGTGGGTGTTCCTGCCTTGGATTCAGGATTTTTTACTATGACCGTCACCTTTTGTTTGAATTTAACCTTCTTAAGCCGGGAATCACCGCGGGCCCCCAAGCCTTCGATGCTGATGTTATCTCTTTTCACTTCCGCCCGATCCGCTGTCTCCAGCATTTTTTTGTTGGGGAGAATATCCAGTGTTTCCGTTAAAAGCCTTGTTCCATTTTCTGTGGTGGCGACCACATTTTTTTCAAGATGCACGACGCTCGTGGTTTTATCGATCATCCCCTTGTCCGCCGTAATGGTCACCGGAGACTCCTCGGCATAGGCCTTGGCAATCACGTTTTTGAGCAGCACACTTTTGGTGAAGACATCCGCGGAATCGCCTTCGATTTCAATTTCCTTATTTCCGGTTGTTGCGTACTTTGAAAAAGAAAAACTGTAGACGCGGTGGGAGGGGTCTTCCACGGCTCCTTTTCCAACAACCTTGGCCTTCTCGTCACGCCGCTGAGCCAAAAAAAGCTGGAACTGGATGACGCCCAGATAAAAAACAATAAAGGCTGCACTGACCACCAGGAATCGTTTAATCATAAAGTAGGGTTTCCGCCTTTTCTGTTGAATTTTCCGTAGTCTTCCACCGCGGATGCATCCATGCCCACTGGTCCGGAAAAGCACGGATTTTTTCTTCGATCACCTGAGACCACCGCTGGGTGTATTCACGGATGGTTTCTACCTTATTGGGTCCTATTTCTACAAAGATCGGCTCTTCCACTAAAAATCGGTAATGTTCGCCTGTTTTTACGAGGAAAGCAGGCACCAAGGGTGCTCCGCTGGCCAAGGCAAGCTTCACCGGGGAAGTGAGAGTGTAAGCAGGACGGCCGAAAAAAGGAACAAAAATTCCTTCGAAGCGGTCTACATCCTGATCTGCCAAAATCCCCAAGGTGTAATTCTCGCGCAGCATCTTTAATAATTCTCTTGTCGAGACATCCTGATAAAAGGTTTTTAGTTTTACTTTGGATCTCAGATCAACAAGGATTTGATTAAATTTTTCATAATAAATACGTTTAGCGATCACCGCACCTTTAATGCCGTGGAGCATCAAAAAAGCGCCCATCAATTCCCAATTTCCTAAATGGGCTGTCAAAAGAATGGCGCCTTTGCCTTGGGCGAGGACTCGGTCCAAAATCTTCAGGTTTTCTCTTCCCTGGACGAGATGATCGATATCTTGGGGCATGAGCCGCGGAAAACGAAGCACCTCAACCGCCGCTTGGGCATAATGGACAAAAACATTTTGAGCGAGCTTTTCAATTTCTTCGGGCGATTTTTCTTCTTTGAAAACCTCCGTCAGATGAGCGATGGTTTTTTCCCGCTCACGCCGGGCCACCCAAAAAGCAAGACGTCCCACCACCCGGGCCAAAGCAAAGGCTAACGAACGCGGTATCCACATCGTTACAACCTGTAAGAGCCTCAGCCCTAAATAAAGAATGTAGCGGTAGGGTTTTTTTTTCATCTCAAACAAAGCCTGCCTTTAAGAGATCCTGGACATCCAAAAGCCCGACCACTTTTTTATCATCGTCAATGACAGGGAGTTCGTCGATTTTTTTCTCTCTCAAAAGGTGAACGGCTTCCGCTGCAAGCCGGTCTTCATGGACCGTTAAAGGATTGCGTGTCGCCACTTCGCCAATCGGGGTCGAAAGAATTTTTTGGGCATTTTCACGAAGATGACGGCGAAGATCGCCGTCCGTGAAAATTCCGACAAGCCTTCCTGATTTGTTGATGACCGTGCAGCTGCCGGCACGGGCCTGGGTGATGACAAAAAGGGCTTCCTTGACTACGGTTTCTTCGCGCACCAGCGGATTTTCTTTTCCTTTGCGCATGAGGTCTTTGACCTTAATTAATTTTTTCCCGAGACTTCCTCCGGGATGAAGAAAGGCAAAATCCTCTTCCTTGAAACCTTTTTTCTTGGAAAGGGTCAGCGCCAAAGCGTCCCCCATCGCCAGGGAAACAGCGGTAGAGGTGGAAGGAGCAAGGCCCAAGGGGCAGGCCTCCCGATCCACTGAGATATCCAAAACCACATCCGCATTTCTTGCCAAAGTAGAAGTGGGGTTGCCGGTCATCGCAATCATCTTGACGCCGATTTTTTTCAAAGGCGAAAGAAGCTTAATAACTTCTTCGGTCTCGCCGCTATGAGAAAGAAAAAGGATGCTGTCTTCTTGGGTGACTCTTCCGAGGTCCCCGTGAAAGGCCTCGGCGGGATGAAGGTAAAGACTGGGGGTTCCGGTGGAGGCGAGGGTGGCTGAAATTTTTCCCGCGATAAACCCGCCTTTTCCCATGCCGGAAACAATCACCCGGCCCTTACATTGACTGAGGAGTTCGATCGCATCTTCAAAACTTTTTCCGATCCGGGGGATGAGTTTGAGGATCGCGTCGGCCTCGATCTGAAGGATTTGCTGCGCTTCTTTTAAAAGAGAAGTGTTAGGTTTGTGATTCCGAGGAGACGGGGCCAGGGTACGGCTCATGCGGCACCATTCATCGGCGCGACACGGCGGATATTTTCCAGGACTTCAAGAAGCGGCTCGAGCCGGTTTAAAGAAAGCATATTGGTCCCATCCGAGAGCGCCTTGTGCGGTTCTTCATGGATTTCCATGAAAAGCGCGTCCGCACCGGCGGCTACAGCGCACCGGGCGAGCATGGGGATAAATTCAGGTCTTCCCCCGGAATGACTTCCCTCTCCGCCGGGAAGCTGAACGGAATGTGTCGCATCAAAGACAAGCGGGTAACCGAAACCGCGGATAATCGGAATCGCCCGGAAATCATTCACCAAATTCTGATAGCCGAAAGAGGCCCCCCGCTCGGTGATTAAAATATTGCGGTTGCCGGTCGCTTCCACTTTTTGAATCACGTTCTTGATCTCCCAGGGAGAAAGGAACTGGCCCTTTTTTACATTGACGATCCGTTTGCTTTTCCCGGCCGCGGTCAAAAGATCGGTCTGGCGGCAAAGGAATGCGGGGATCTGAAGGATGTCTAAAACTTCTGCGGCCGGCTGGATTTCTTCTTTACAATGAACATCGCTTAAAACGGGAAAGCCGAACTGTTTTTTTACCTTCGCCAAAATCGCGAGACCTTTTTTCAGGCCCGGTCCGCGGAAGGATTTGATGGAAGAGCGGTTGGCCTTGTCGTAGCTTGCTTTAAAAACGTAAGGAATTTTGAATTTAGAAACAATCTTAGAAATTTTTTCCGCGTGGCGAAGAACGGAAGATTCGCTTTCAATCACACAAGGGCCTGCGATCAGGACAAAAGCGTGGGGATCGCCGAAAAGAATTTTTCCTAGCTTAACGCGGCGAACTTCTGACAATTACGCCACCTCACTGGCGGCCCGAAGTTTTTCTTCAATTCTCTGACTTCCATTTCCTTCAGAGGGTGCAGGATTCCTCTCACCGGAACCCTTCTCAGAAGTTTTCCGTAAACGCAGAAGCGCATGGCGGACAAATTCCCTGAAAAGCGGATGGGGATGATCGGGTTTGGATTTAAATTCCGGATGGAACTGGCTGGCCACAAACCAAGGATGATCTTCAAGCTCGACAATTTCTACGAGTTTATTTCCCGGCGAGGTCCCGGAGATTCGAAGACCCAGCTTAGTAAACATCTCGCGGTACTTATTATTGAACTCATAACGGTGCCGGTGCCGCTCCATCACCTCTTCGGATTTATAGGCCTCGTAAGCGTGCGAATCTTTTTTGATGTGACAAGGAAGCGCGCCCAAACGCATGGTGCCTCCCATGTCTTTTACATTTTCTTGTTCCTCAAGCAAACTGATGACAGGATGCGGGGTCTTTTTATTGAATTCGGAGGAGTTGGCGCCCTTCAGTTCCGCCACATTCCGGGCAAACTCGATCACCGCGCATTGCATCCCAAGACAAAGTCCAAAAAAAGGAATTTTATTTTCACGCGCATATTGAATGGCTTTGATTTTTCCTTCAATGCCGCGAAGACCAAACCCGCCAGGGATTAAAATACCATCCACATCTTTTAAATAACGCTCCGGATTTGCCCGGTCAAGTTTCTCCGCGCTCACCCGCTTAATATGCACACCCGCTTCATTGGCAGCCCCGCCGTGAACTAAGGCTTCGTAAATGGATTTGTAGGCGTCTTGGAGCTGGATGTATTTGCCGACCACCGCGATCTTCACCCACTGCTTGGGATGAAGAATCCTGTCCACGACCTGCCGCCATTCCTGCAAGTCGCCTGCGCGATAATCTAAATGAAGCAACCGGCAAATGACCCGGTCGAGCCCTTGTTCTTTGAACATTACGGGGACTTCGTAAATCGAACTGACATCGCGGGCCTCGATGACGGCCTCGGCATCTACGTTACAAAAAAGTCCGATTTTATTTTTCAGCTCTTTGGAAACTTTTTTCTCGGTGCGGCACATCAAGATATCGGGCTGGATTCCGATTTCGCGCAGCCGGCCTACGCTGTGTTGAGTAGGTTTTGTTTTAAGTTCGCCCGCGGCGCGGATATAAGGGATCAAGGTAAGATGAATGAAAATTGAATTTTCTCTTCCTACTTCGTGGCGAAATTGGCGCGCGGCCTCAAGAAAAGGAAGCGATTCGATATCGCCCACGGTTCCGCCGATTTCAGAAATGACGATGTCATAGCGTTTGCCCTTGGAGACCTCGCGGATGCGTTCTTTGATTTCATTGGTGATGTGCGGCACCACTTGGACGGTCCCGCCCAGATAATCACCGCGGCGTTCTTTGGTGATCACGGTGTTGTAGATTTGGCCGGTCGTTACATTATTGAGCTTACTTAAAGGCGCGGAGGTAAATCTTTCGTAATGACCTAAGTCCAAATCTGTTTCGGCGCCGTCTTCTGTCACATAAACTTCGCCGTGTTGATAAGGATTCATGGTGCCGGGGTCCACGTTGATGTAAGGATCTAATTTTTGCATCGCAACCTTGAATCCCTTGGCCTCCATCAGTCTTCCGATGGAAGCTGAGGCGATCCCCTTACCCAGCGAAGAAACAACACCCCCCGTAATAAAAATATATTTAGGCATAGATTGGTTTCTCCTGCGAGACAATGGCGCGTTTGAGTTCCCAAGGTTCTACCGTAGCCGTTCCAAGTTTTCCTACTACAATCCCTGCCGCTGCGTTGGATAAAACGGCGGCTTCTTTAAGACTTGCTCCGACGGCAATCCCTAAAGCAAAAACGGCAATGACGGTATCGCCTGCGCCGGAGACATCGAAGACTTCGCGGGCCATCGTAGGGATCCGAGTCGTGGGGCGATCTTTTTCAAAAAGCGCCATACCTTCTTCACCGAGTGTGATGAGGACGGCTTGAGAATTAAGTTTTTTAAGAAGCTCGCGGCCCACATCTTCTAAATTTCTACCGCGGCCATTCAAGACGCCTCCAAAAGCGCCCGTGGCTTCTGAACGATTCGGCGTGATGGCTGTGACACCTTTATAAAGTTCAAAATGTTTCTCTTTGGGATCCACCAAAACAGGTTTTTTATGTTTTTTTGCGAGTTGAAGCAGCGGCTTCAAAAGCAAAGGCTCAACAACACCTTTTCCGTAATCTTCCACAATGATCGCGTCGATCTCTCTAATTTTTTTCCGAACAAACCGCATAATTTTTTGGATGTCGCGGGGCGAGATGGGGTCTGATTTTTCATAATCCACACGAACGACTTGCTGGGAATGAGCGATAATGCGAGTTTTGACGGTCGTGGGTCTTGCGGGGTCGAGAATGATACCGCCTCTTTCAATCCCCATGGAACGCATCCGGCGAAAAAGCATCCGCCCTTCCAGGTCTCGGCCCAAAATCCCGCAGGGGTAGACCTCTCCCCCTAAAGTGCGAATATTATTTGCGACATTGAGCGAGCCGCCAGGCAGGAAAGTTTCTTTTTTGACATTAACGACCGGGACCGGGGCTTCGGGAGAAATCCGGGAGACACTTCCCCATACGTACTCATCGAGCACAAAATCCCCTACCACTAAAACCTTGGCCTGGGGGAATGATTCGACAATTTCTAAAAGCCGTTCCGTGGGTGTGATTTGGGTTGTTTCCATCGTTAGAAATGGTCGTAAGTCCTTGCCGTAAAAAAACTTTCGTATTTTAACATTGGGGTCTTGGGGTGTCAATTAAAGCCGTCTGGACGCGGGAACTTGTGACGCTACAACTACTTGGAGGAGTCGGGTTTGAGACTTTTTTCGACTAAATAGGCGTTGACCGAGCCCAAAACCGGAATTTTTACGCTCATTTTAAGGGGGGTTTGATATTCATCCCTGCCGATCCAGCCACGGATTTTACCCCGCTTTACAAACAAACCCTGAAACCGGATGATCGGCTCGATCTCGAGCGCCTCCAATTTTCCAAATTCTTTGAGTTCTATTTTTGTTTCTTTTAAAACCTTCACTTTAAGATCCCAATTTTTTTCATCCGCATTCACAGGAATATTGATTTCGGAATTAGGCTCGACTTTTTGCAGGCGAAACCAATACCCGCAGGAGAGCTGGTCCTGAACATCCGGAGGAATTTCCATTTCTTTGCGTGATTGATTCCGGCGTGAAAAATAACGGGCCGTGTGTTTCTCTTGATCGTACTCCATCACTTCATCCGCGTGATAATGACCCTCACTTAAAATTTTTTCGTAACGCAGCGAATGTAATTTCTCGGCGTCCATATAACTATGGTGCGTGTCGCGGACTTTGTAAATCCAATCAAGAATGCGGGCGGACCGTACGTCGACTTGGATGTGATAGGTTTTTCTGCCGCGAATCTCTACAATCTCTTTGATCTCCGCAGTCCCTTTCCCTACTTCAACGCCCAGATAACGCACGGAGTAAACAAGCCGTTCTCCGACACGAAGCTCTTTGCGAGGTGTAAGTTTTGAAAAACCTGAAGGAATCAAAATAAAAAGAGAAAGAAAAAACAAAGAAATGGGAAGAATCTTTTTCATGATGAAGTGTGCGATAAGACGGGCCAGAAATTTTTCTGGTCCAAAAATTCAAAAACTTCTTTAGGTTTTAAATCCGTAAGGCATGCGATGTCCGGACAAGCGGAGTTGTACCGGAACCGGACATAACAAGGCCTGCAAGGAAGTTGTTCTTTTTGCACCGCGACGGCTTCCTGGGTTGGGGGATAAGGGCCGTAGACTTTGGAATCCACCGGTCCGTAAAAGGCAACCAGAGGCGTTCGCAGGGCATGGGCCAGATGAACCAGTCCGCCATCATCGGCAAGAAAAAGCCCAGCTTTTTCAAGGATTACCGCACATCCTCCTAAAGACAATTCTCC
Source organism: uncultured bacterium (assembly GCA_964372875.1). Classification (GTDB taxonomy): domain Bacteria; phylum Omnitrophota; class Omnitrophia; order Omnitrophales; family JACQLI01; genus CAYJTB01. The sequence goes on along the minus strand of CAYJTB010000008.1, from coordinate 32,833 downwards.
CGAAAGATTGGTTACAGGCAGTGGACTCTTTTTTCGGATTTCCTCTCCCAACGTTCTCTCTCCTTCACTTCCCATCACCAGGATATTTTGAAAATCCATCCGTTCTTTGAGAAGAGAAATCATTTCTAGGAAGTGAGTTACGGGCCAGCGCTTAAACACCGCATCCTTCCCCCAAGATTCTCCCCCCCCTGCCGCTAAAGCAATAAAAGGGGTTTGGAGAGTAAGAGAACGTTGAGCCAGAATACGAGCCGCTTCGTCCTGATTCTGTTTTGAAATATAAAATTCCGCGAAACGATTTTCAATTTTAAGTCCCAGGGGACCGCCTAAGTCACAATAAAAATCGATGACATGCTTACCTTCAAATCCGTTGGGAAGCGGCGAAGATTGGGTAAGAAAAACGCCCCGGCCCTTAAAATCAAAACCGATCCGCCGGGGAATTCCCAGAAAAAATTGGGAGTAAAAACCATATTCTCTTTGCATCGAAAAATCAATCAGCAGATCGTAGCGGCTCTTGAGTTTTTTCCAAAGTCCGTAGGCCTCTTGAATCATCCGGCCGCTTCCCTCCCGGTGCCACGCTCCTTTATCAATTGAAAAAATCTGATCCACGTGAGGATTGTTTTGAAAAACCGATTCGGTCCGTGAACCGAGCAAAAGATCAACCCTCTGAACCGTGGGAAGCGTTCGTAGCGCCCTCAAAAGCGGTGTAGTAAAAAGGCTGTCGCCAATTCCGTAAGGCTGCACCATTAAAATGTTGCGAAGTGATCTCATGGGTTGAGGGATGGGGCTTTTTGATGATTTCCCAGAAGGCTTGCAGCTGCTTCCAAAACATCTTCCACAGAGACCACGTCGAGGCAAAGAAAATTAATTCGGCAAAGATGGGCAAGACACACCGGACACCCAACCTCCTTATGAATCACTTTCGTTTCTTCACCCAGCGGCCCCCAACGTTTGGGACTAAGGCCCGGCAGGCTCCTGCCAAAGATGGACACTACCGGTGTTCCTACGGCCCTTGCGATATGAACCGGACCGGAATCATTGGAGATTAAAATTTGGGCCTGTTTTAAAAGCCAGCCCACGGAACCCAATGGGAGTTTTCCTGTCAAATCAATCATGGGACGCGCGGCAAATTTTTTCACTTGATCGGAGAAAGGACGATCACCCTGGGAACCGATTAAAATAATTTTTAGCCCAAATTTTTCCTGCAGCAAATCCGCCAGCTTTCCAAAACGCTGGGCATGCCAAATCTTCGAAGGGCAGCTTGCGCTGGGGTTAAGGACTGCGTAACGAATGCCGTTTTGAATGCCAAGATTTTTCAAAAAGAAGTTAAGGGAAATTTGGTCTTTTTCTTTTAAGGGAAAATGGGACTGCATTTTCTTAGGGACTTCAACGCCTAAAAGAGCAAGCAGGTCAAAATTGTATTCCGCTTCGTGTTTGAGACCTTCCCCTTTTAAATCTTCCACTGAATGAGTTAATGTCCACGAACTTTTTTTGTTGTATCCGATGCGGACTGGGATTCCGGCAAGCCAACTCACAAGATGCATACGGCTCGTAGGATGAAGATGAATGACGACATCAAAATGTTTCCGGCGAAGGCTCTGGGCAAAGAAAAAATTCCCGCGCCAACCTTTTTCACTCCCCTGTTTGTTGTAAAGAATGACTTCATTAAGATAGGGATTACCTTCCACGATCTCGCGATTTTCTAAAAACGTGAGGCAGCCCAAAAAAGCATCGTGGAATTTCTCCCGAAGCGCCTGGAAAACAGGGGTTGTTAGAACGAGGTCTCCGATACGGTCGGTCCGTGTTACAAGGATTCGTTTGAATGGACCGGGGTTAATTTTTTTCATGTTCCATTTTTTCAGCGGACTTTAAATTCTGAACAAAATCAAGCACCTGGGGAGAATCGGGTTTTAAACGAAGCGCTTCTGCATAGTGAAAAATCGCTCCTTTTGTCTTGCCTTGTTTTAAAAGCACATTGGCAAGATTGACATGAATTTCCCCGGAATCGGGATTGATGCGCACGGCTTCGCTTAGATGACGGCTCGCTGCCTCCAACCGGCCCTGCTTGGTAAGAAGAACTCCCAAATTGCTGTGGGCCTGGAAATATTCCGGATTGATTTGAAGGGCTTCGTGATAGTGCCGGATAGCCTCCCGGGTTTTACCCGTGCCCTCCATGGTGAGAGCAAAATTGTAATGAACTTGAAAAGAGCGGGGGTTTAATTTAAGCGCCTCACGGCAGTAAGAAGCGGCCTTGCGCGGCTCGTGCCAGTCAAGCCAAGCGGCGCAGATCTGATTTTGTGCCATAAAATTGACGGGGTTGACTTGAAGCGATCGTTCAAATACCGTGAAACTATTTTTCCAATATCCGACTTGGGCCCTGCCCAACGGCGTCAAAACTGCGAAAAAGATTAACACAGAGAATGCCGCCAACACTTTTTTAAAACGAAAATTCGAAAGCAAATCCCAAGCTCCCCACACGATGGCAATAAGAAGTCCAATCATCGGCACGTACATGAACCGGTCTTCAAAACGGTCCGACCCTAGAGTAGGCATGAGCGCAATGAGAAACCAAAACCAGCCCGCAAAAAGATAAGGATATTTTTTGGCCTTAAGAACGACAAAAGCCGTAAGCGCCCCCAGAACCACCGCGGCGAAAAACCAGGACCCAAAGGCGAGATGGATTTCCAGAGGCGGACTGTAGATGGCTAAATCCACCGGATAGAAAAATTTCCGGAGGTAAGTAACATAGCGTAAGGGGATGTTGGCCAGGAAAACTTCGGGCGGAAGGATTTGGAGTGCACACGGCTGGCCGATAAAAGGAACGACGGAAAAAATCACGGAAAGAATCCAAAAAGGCCAAGTCCCCAGGACCGTTTCTTTTCGAAATTGATTGAGGGGCCAATGACTCCACAAAATTAAAAGAAGAGGCATGGTGACAAGCATGGGTTTCGACAAAAGCGACAATATAAAAAGAAAAGGCGCAAGACGCGACTTTTCAGAGTAGGCCTTCAAAGCCAGAAGTCCGAAGAGTAAACACAGAAGATCTTTACGCGCCGTGGCCCACGCCACCGATTCGATGACAAGCGGATGGATCGCAAAAAGTCCCGCGACCACCGCACTTCGCCCAAAGGCCCCGGTAAGACTCCACAAAAGTTCAAAAATAAAAATCACATTAAAGAGATGGATCGCGAGGCTGACGGCATGATGGCCGTGTGCGTTTAATCCAAAAAGCCTGACGTCCATCATCCGGGAAAGGAGCGTCACAGGCTGCCAGTAGTCGATGTAAACTGAAGGCTTTGTAAGATTGGCCTCCAAGGCCCAGCGAATTCCCTTCCAGGAAACGCCGTCATAAAGATGGGGGTTTTTTACGATGTAACGGTCATCATCGTAATTGACGAAATCGTGCTGCGTCACCGAACCCAAAACCGATAAAGTTAAGACGACCAGGGCGAAAATGATCAAATAAGGCCGGGCGGAGCGCAGAGAAATTAAATCTGAGGGATGCTGTTGAGTAGTTGGGAACACGCCTCAAAAACCTTTTCCGGCGATACGGCTCCGATCGAGGGCTCGCGTACAATCCGCCAAATTTTACTTTCCCGTCCGTATCTGCGGTGATCGGTGGGCCCAAAAATCGCTGTCACGGGACGGTCCAATTCATATCCTAAATGCATACAAGCACTGTCATTACTTAGCACAAGTTTGGCGCGTGCGATAAAAGCCGCAAGCTCGCGCAGCGTAATTTCCCCGGTCAGATTCAGAATTCGTTTGGAATCCATTTCGGCAAGCTTCGCCCCGAGAAGTTTTTCGCTCGTATCCCCCACCGCCGCGATTTGAAAAGAAGACGTCTCAAGAATCTTATCGATCACGCCGCAAAAATTTTCAATGGGCCAGCGCTTGGCTTCACTTCCCGCGCCGGGCGCCACGATGATCCATGAAGAATCAGGATAACCCCCTTTAGCCCTTAACTTTTCAGACAAACTTGATTCATCACTTTTTGAATAGAAGTTAAAATCGGAGAGGTAAGTCGCGAAATCAGGTTCGTCAAAAAGATTCATTTTTTGAAGGATCTCAAGATGCTGGGCCCGGGCGCTCCTAAACTGAAAGGAGCGGAAAACAGGACTCCTTTGTTTGGCATGAACAAGAAAAGGCAGCGCTGAATTCTTCAAATCCACCACCCATTCGTAATTTTCCTTCCGGAGCTCTCCCGCCAGATTTACCTTGTGCTGCCATCCGGCAAATTTGTCATAGACCAGAAGCCGGTCAATCTGCCGGCTGCCTTCTAAAAGGCTCACAGCTTTGGGACCCACGACCACACTCATCCGCGCGTCGGGAAACCTGTTACGTAGAAAGGCAATCACCGGCGTCGTTAAGACCACGTCGCCGACATTGCTTAATGTGATGACGAGGATATTTTTTCTGTGTGATTCGTCCATAAATTTTCTCGGCCGATGGTTTCAAATACTTGTTCGGGTGTAATTTTTTCCATCCAGCCTTCGTGAGGAAATTCCGATTCTTTCCCAAACCATGGCGTTTCGTAACCTTCGGGAACAAAATGAATCACAATTTTTTTCCCCACTCCCCGCGGACCTGTCAATTCAGGAGAAGTGGGACCAAAGAGCGCTACCACGGGTGTCCCGACGCCGGAAGCAATATGAAGCGGCCCGGAATCACTCGATACGACAAAGGCGGCCTTTTGGTAAAGTGCGCCAAGAACCCCCAAGGAGGTTTTACCGCAAAAAGAAATCAATCGACCGTTTTTTGCCTGCCCCACCCTTTGCTCGGCCGCAGCTTGTTCTTCATTGCCTCCGGTTAAAACCACGGGACAGGAAAAGTTCTCTGTCACTTGCTTGGCGAGCCGTAAAAAATACTCCGCAGGCCATTTCTTAGGTTTCCAGTTGGCGCCGATATGAAATGCGGCGAAAGATTTTTCTTTGAGCCCCGCGGTTTCCATCAGATGACGCGCTTTCGCATCATCCTCCGCGCTGTAATAAAATTGATACCCTCTTCCGAATTTCACCCTGAGTCCCGCCCATTTAAGCAGTACCAAAAAATAATCGACCTGATGAACCGGCTCTGTGGGCAGAGGAACCGAGGTGGTCAGCATCCGTTTTCTTTTGGAGGTTTCAAAACCGATTCGCTTGCCAATTCCTCCGAGCCGGCAAAGAAGGGCGCGGGTAAAGGAACGATGAAAAAGAAAAGCCTGGTTAAATTTTTCTTGCCTGAGCCATGTGATAAATTTTATTTTTGAAAAAAGGGAACGCTCGCTTTGACGTTCATCAAAAACACGTACGCCGTCAAGAAAAGGAACAGCCTTCAGGATTTCCTGGCATCGCGCCGGAGCCAAGGCAATGATTTTTGCATCAGGATAATTTTCTCGGAGGGTTTGGATGGCCGGAAGCTGGAAAAGGACATCCCCCAGCCAATTTTTCATAAACACTAAAATTTTCATGCGGCCTTGGCAAGAGGTGTTTCCGCAACTTGTCTCCGGACGGCCTCAAAAACCTCCTCCACAGAGATTCGCTTAAGGCAGGCCAGCGTTTCCGTGTACCGGCACTCCCCTTTGTAACAGGGCTGGCAGGGAAGTCTTTTCGACAAAACCGTGGTGGAATTTCCCCCAACCACGTGACGCCGGGGGTCTGTCGGACCAAAAAGGGCGATCGTTTTGATTCCTAAGGCACTTCCGATGTGAAGCGGCGCGGTATCTCCTGTCACGAGGACACGGAACTGCTTGATTAAAGGAATGAGATTGCGAAGAGAAGTCTTGCCCACAAAATTATGGATAGAATTTGAACCCTCGGAGAAATTTTTGGTAAGCGGCTTATCTTGTTCTGAGCCAATCAAGAGGACTTGGCAGCCAAGATCTTTCACCAAACGCTGGGCAAGGATTCGGTAAGATTCAATGGGCCAGCGTTTCGTCGGCCAACGGGCGCTTGAACCCACCGCAAGACCCACCAACTTTGTATTTTCAGAAATTTTATTTTCTTCAAACCATTCTTTAACCTGGGTCTCTGATTCTGCATCAGGCCAGAGCTCCAGCTTTTCTTCCAACTGATTGATCCCAAGTCTCGAAAGAATCCGGAACTGGTGGCGAATCGGAGAATCGGGTTCTGCAAACGTGAAATCCGGATGATTTAAAAGCCTGCCGAAGATTCCGCGGCTGAAACCATAGCGGTGCGGGATGGCGGCAAGAAAAGTTAAGAGGTGCGTTCTTTTTGTATTTTGGAAATCGATGGAGATATCAAAAGACTCGCGGCGCAGTCTTTTCGCAAGACGGGCAAGGCTTGGCCAGGAACGAAATCTCGTTACATCCACCGGGATGACTTCATTTACCCACGGACAACCAGAGAGAACGGAGCTAAAACGTGAACCCACCAGCACGCTGATGTGGGCCGTTGGAAATTTTTTACGAATCATACCCAGACTGGGGCCCGCTAAAATCACGTCACCTAAGGCGCCCATCTTGATGACCAGGATCCGTTTCTCGGCCTTGGTCTCGTGATAGACCTGAATGGTTTTATCCACCATTTGGTCCAAAGAATATTTCTGAACGACCTTTTCACGGAACCGGCTTGCCATTTCTTTCGCCTTGTCCCGGTGAAGCAGAAAATAGGCAATCCCATCGGCCATGGCCTTTTCATCCCGGGGCGGGACCAAAAGGCCGTCTTTACCATTTTCAATAATTTCAAGCGCTCCGCCCAGTTCCGCGGCCACACAGGCCACACCTGAAGCGCCCGCCTCGATCAAAACCCGGCCGAAAGATTCGGGAACAAGACTGGAAAGGACCAGGACATCGGCTTCCTTTAAAAGCTCAGGCACATCCCGGCGGGTGCCAGGCAATTTGACTATTTTCTCCAAACCCAGCTGATGAATCGTTTGCTGGATCTGGTTTGTATATTTTGTTTTTCCTACGCCCTCAGAACCCACGAGCCATGCCTCGACCGGAATTCCTCTTTGTTTCAGCTCATGAATCGAGTGAAGAAATTCAACTTGTCCTTTGATGGGAGAAAACCGTCCCAGATTGAGAATCCGAAAAGTCTGGGGAGCGGGTCTCTCATATTTATCCGCATCAAAAGTAAAATGAGAAAGATCCACCCCGCGGGAGATTAAGACAATGCGTTCCGGTGCCACGCCAAAATCTTGGATCATATGCCGGGCGATCACCTGGGAGGGAACGATCACGCGTTTGCCCCAGCCCATCACATAACTCATCAGATGATGAGAGTAATAACCGTGGCAAGTCGTGATAAATGGAACGCCTGTTTTGCGGGCGGCAAGCCAGGCCAGCCACCCCGGGACACGGCTTCTCGCATGGACCAGATCGATATTTTCTTTTTGAATGATCTCCGCAATGCGCGAGACGAGCGACAGACTAAAAAAAGATTTTTGGCCGACCGGAAGGGCGTAATGAGGGATGTTTTCTTTTTGCAATTCTGCTACGAGCGCCCCACCGCCCGAAATAACAACCGCCCCTTCGCCCCGGGCCTTCAAGGCCTTGGCCAAGTCCACGGTCCCTCGCTCGACACCGCCCAATTCTAAAGCCGGAAGAATTTGGAGAACTTTCATAAAAGCGTCTCCAGCTTCTCGGAAATTTTTACGCGTTCTTCTTTGAAATGTTCATAGGTCTCGGGCGAAGAACCATTGGATAAAATTTTAGAAAGCGCGCCGATTTCCACAATGGGTACATCCCAATTCGTCTCAAGTTGTTTGTGAAAGCGGTAATGTTTTTGAGAAAGCCCGCTGCGGCCCATCTTGACCACCACGACTTTTTTTCCTGAGCTTAAGGCCTCGGTGATCATAGAAAGGCTGTCTTCAGTGACAATAAGAGAATCGGCCAAGGCCATCATCCCCGGCACCACTTCGGGACGCGGATCTTCTGAGGCAATCACACAAAGCTGGCAGCGCGGAAAATCCTTGATCCGTTCCCGGAGGAATTGGTTAATGTCTTCAGGCGTTCGCCGGCTGGTGGTAACGAGATAAAACCCGCCCAAAGTTTCACTCGCTTTCTCCAATTCCTTTAAAAGATTTTCTACATCAGAAGCCGTGGGTTTGAAATTTCTCGTCCGGCCTCCGAGAAAAAGACTAAAACGAACAAGATGGGGATTTTGAAGGCCCCGGGCAATAAGTTCCCTCGAGATTTCCAACAGATCCCGGTTCACTTCACTGAGAGACCCTTGGATCCGGAAATTCTCCCGCGGCACAAGACCTCGGTCATGCGCAGGAATAAGCGCCAAATCATAACGAAAGAAATTAAAGGGAAAACTGGGCTTCATGACGACGACTGACTTCGCCAAATTTTCTTTGGCGAGGATGAGATTAAGCGGCGTCAAACTCGATCCTGTAGAAATCACCACATCGGGATTGGTGCGCTCGACTTTTTCAAGGCTTTCGGGCGTCAAAAAAGACGCGAGCCAACGGAGCCTGCCTTGGGCGATCGGGATAAAAAACATCGCAAAAAAAGGAAAAAGTCTCCGGCACCACGGACTTTTAAACTCGACATCAATTTTTTCCATGATCATTTCATAAGGAGGATTTTTTTCATGAGCCCGTGCGCCCAAAGATTTTGCAACGGTAATCGATTGTTTGACATGCCCCGCTTTTCCATCCGAGAGGACCAGTATGCGCTTCGTGCGTGTACGCTTCCAGCGCTTGTGTCCCCAAAGCCATTGGCTGGGATGCTTCGTTAGGTAAGACTCGAGGATGTGAATGTAATTTTGCGTGTTAACCTGAATATCTTTTTCTAGATCGCCGGTCCGCACCAATTCTATGGGAGGATTAAAAATAAGATCGTGGTGAAACCCGTCTTTTCTCCGGATCATAAAAACCGGCATGATCGTGGCATTGAGTTTTAATGCAAAGGCCATGGGGCCGCGGGGAGAATTGACAAGCCTGCCAAAGAAACGCACCCACACGCTGTTGTCACCGCCGGCTTGATCGCCCAGCATTCCGATGCATCCCGCTGCGCGAAGCGTCCGGATCAAATCACGCACGCCTCCTCCTTTAGGGACCGAGACCGCGCCGTGGAACTCGCGTAAAGAATTGAGGAGTTGATCAAGCCGCTTAAATTTCTGCCGCCTCGCCAAAACAGTCAGAGGCCGGCCTCTCAATCCCTCCACCACTTGAGAAAATTCCCAGTTTCCCATGTGGGCTGTCAGAAGGATTAATCCTTTTTCCGCATTCCCCCAGTGCTTCAGAAGAATGTCATCGCCCTGGGTCGCAACCAAACGATCGGTATCTTCGCGTTTCAAAATGGGAAAACGCATGATCTCGATCGCGTTCATTCCCAGATTTTGAAACATCTCTTTGACCCAGCGCTTACGTTCTTGGGCGGTGCTCTCGGGAAAGGCGGCCTTCAGATTGGTGTAGGCAACGTGGCGTCTTTTGCTCGTGTAATAAGCGAAGGTGGAAAGACCGCGGGTCCAGCCGAATGCGGTTTCAAGTGAAACTCTTTGAACAACGGTACAAGCTCCCCTGACCAACCAATAAGCAAACCAATCAACGACAGAATGCATTGTTTCTTAGCTGACTCCTAACAACCGGAAGACCCGGTCAGACAAGATCTCTTCCCCGGATACGATCTGAAGACGTACCGCCAGAATGAGTGGATCCAAAATTTCTGTGATGAGAGCAGGCGTGCGGTAAAAATCTTTTTCCGTGGTGATGATTTCATCCACCCCGCTTTTCTGACTCACTTCCTTTATCTCCTCAAGTTCCCGGCGCGTGAAAGAATGATGATCGCAGAATTCAAAGTTTCGCACGGCCTTGATATCAAGCTCGGCCAGGAGCAGCTGAAACGATCGGGGGCTTCCCAGCGCGGAAAAGGTTGCAACTTTTTTCTGGACGAGTTGCTGCAAAGAAAGCCGTGTACGCTTGCCGGCCCGGTAGAAAAAAAGCGGCTCGAGGTAGGATTCAACTAAAAAAGAAGAGGGGGAGAGCTGGCGAATCTGATCCTTGAGTTTTGCGAGGTGCTCGGGATCGATTAAATTCACATGAGTCAAAACCACAACGCTCGCTCGCCTGAGGGCTTCCCGGGGCTCGCGCAATACACCGCGAGGAAAAAGTTTTCCATTGCCAAAAGGATTCAAGGCATTGACCGTCACAATTTCGATATCGCGCATCATCTTCCAATGTTGAAACCCATCATCCAAAATCGCGACATCGATCCGCTCTTTGCGGCTGATCCCTCGAGCTACTTGGTACCTTTCTTTACCTACGCCGATCCGGACATTCGGGAGATGAACCTTGAGTTGCTCGATCTCATCCATCCCGTAGCCCCGGGTTAAAACCAAAGGTGTCTTGTGTTTTTCGATGACGCGCCACGCTAAATATTCCACAAGAGGCGTTTTCCCCGTGCCGCCCCAGGTGAGATTGCCGACGCTGATGACAGGAAAAGGCAATCTTTTTCTGGGAAGAAAACCCTTCTGATAAAAATGCTGCAAAAAGGACATCCCTCCGCCATAGAGGTAACTCAAACCTGTGGCCACGGGTTTTAAAAACTGGGCTGTGATTCCTTTTTCCTGATCTTCAGCAAACAGACGAAAATAATTTTTTACTGATGTCATATCGTTCTCCGATCCAATTAAGATTGCGTTCGCTCGCCCCTTGAAGTCCTTTAAGGATTTCAAACGCACGTGTTCCCATCATTTCGTTTTCTTTCTCGTTGGAAAGTAGCCGTTTAAGCGCAGAGACTAATTCTTTTTCTCCCTTGACCGCCACACTCGCTTTCTCCTGGTCAAGCTTTGTATAGAGTTCTTCAAAATTAAAAATCCACGACCCATGCACGATGGCCCTCCGGCAAGCCGCCGGTTCAATCGGGTTTTGTCCGCCGTGACGAATCAAGCTGCCTCCCACAAACACCACATCGGCAGCGGCATAAAATCTTCTCAGTTCACCCAGTTTGTCTAAAATCAAAACCTCTGGGACTGACCCCGAAGAGGTCTCTTCCTTACTCATGAAGTGTCCCTCGAAACCTGACTTATTCACCTGTTCTAAAATTTTTTTAGATCGCTCAATATGCCGGGGTGCCAAGACGAGCCGCAGAGAAATCCCTTCATCTCTTAATTGCCGATAAGCTTTTAGAAGCATCTCCTCTTCGCCGGGATGCGTGCTGCCTGCAACCAAAATTTTTTCTGTTGCACCAAATCCCCATTTTTGACGAATCACGGTTCGATCCTTTTCCCATTGGCCATTGAGTTTAAAAAGATCGAGTTTCATATTTCCTGTGACCTTCACGCGGTCGGGATTGACACCCAGACCTTCCCAACGCCCGCGGTCCTTTTCGGTTTGAAGGAGGAAAAAATCGATTCTGGAAAACACCGAACTAAAAAAAACTTTGAATCTTTGAAAAGAACGAAACGAGCGTTCTGAAAGACGGCCATTGATGATCCCCACAGGAATTTTTCGTTGATGGGCTTCTTCAATCACATTCGGCCAGATCTCGGTTTCTATAAGAAGAAGCGCCCGGGGGTTGAAGGTTTGAAAAAACCGGCTCACCGCAAACCGGACGTCAAAAGGGAAATAAAATACTTTGAGATGATGATCTTCCCATTTTTTTGCAATCTTTTGGCCGGTAGGAGTCACGGTGGTTAAAACAATTTTTTGATCGGGCTGCCTTGAGCGAAAAAGTTCCATAAATTTTTCCACGGCCAGTACTTCACCCACGCTCACACAATGGATCCAAACAGGGCGGTTCGTTTGAAACTCGGCACGCGTCTGGTCTGAAAAAATTCCAAATCGTTCGCGGACAAGCCGGCCACGGTCATCGGCCTGCTTCATCCTTTTGAGAAAATGCGGGAGCGAAATCAACCCAAAGGTTAAAAATCCTAGATCATAAAGGAAGCGCATCATTGGCTCTGTGCCCTGGGGTGGGCTTGCAAGTAGGCCTCTTGCAGCCGCCGTGTTGTAACATGGGTATAAATTTGAGTGGTTGAAAGATTGGCGTGGCCCAAGAGTTCCTGAACGCTTCTTAGATCCGCGCCGCGGTCCAAAAGATGAGTGGCAAAACTGTGACGAAGCGTATGAGGCGAAATTCCGCTTTTAAGAGAGGCTTGGCGCGCATATTTAACAATCATTCGCCGGACGCTGCGGTCAGTAAGTCTTCCTCCCGAACGATTGAGAAAAAGCGGGGTCTGCAGTCCTTTATCTTTTTTCCGAAGGACACTAGAAAGCGAATCCAAATAACCTCGCACAGCTTGCAAGGCCTTGTCACCCACCGGGACAATCCTTTCTTTTTTTCCTTTGCCGCGAATTCTAAGAAGTGAACTTGGAAGATCCATATCACCGTGATCAAGCCCCACGAGTTCACTGACCCGAATCCCTGAGCTATAAAGAGTCTCTAAAATGGCGCGGTCTCTTTGGGTTTCCCAATGATCTCCCAAAGGCGCCTCTAAAAGATGGGTGACTTCATTAATATCCAGAAAATGAGGAAGTCTTTTCTCGCGTTTCGGCGTACTGATCCCCAAGACGGGATTGGTTTCAAGATGATTCTCCCGCGCCAGGTATTTGAAAAAGGACCGCAGAGAGGCGAGCTTACGGGAAAGAGTCGCTTTAGAATGGCCGCGCGATTTTAAGTGCGCTAGAAAACTACGGATTAGAAGATGATCGACCTCGGCGAGTTTTTTTCCTCCGAGGAAAAGAAAAAATTCCCGAAGGTCTGCGCCATAATTACGAAGGGTGTGGGGTGATGCGCCCCGTCCAGCCTCCAGATAAGCTATGAATTGTTTGACCCTCGGATCAAAATTAGGATGGCCGTTGGGTTTCTGACTCACGATCGATTTTTTCGGGCAGCTTCTCTTCAACGCCCAATTTTTCTCCGTCTCTGGGAAGACGGCGGGTCACATACGTGCAGTTGGGATATTTAGAACAACCGTAAAAGATTTGTCTTCGTTTAGATTGGCGCTTTACGAGGTCTCCATCGCATTCGGGTTGAGGACATCGGAAACCTGTAGGCATGGATTTGGTATAGCGGCAGTCGGGAAATCCGATGCAGGCCAGAAACTGTCCAAAACGCCCCCACCGAATGACCATTTGTTTACCGCAGATATCGCAAACTTGATCCGTAGGGATGACTTCGCGGCGAACCTCACGCATTTTCTCTCGTGCTTCTTCCAAATGTTTCGAAAAAGGTTCGTAAAAATTACCCAAAACTTTGGCCCATTCAAGCTCGCCTTCTTCAATCTTGTCGAGTTCTTCTTCCATTTGAGCCGTGAACTGGATATCAAGGACTCCTGGAAAATGCTGCACCAAAAGATCCACCACAATCTCCCCAAGCTGGGTCGGCATTAAAGCTCCGCCTTTTCGGTTGGCATAATCACGATCTAAAAGTGTGTAAATGGTGGGTGCGTACGTGCTGGGCCGTCCGATTCCCTTTTCTTCTAGGGTCCTCACCAAACTCGCATCGTTGTACCGGGCAGGCGGTTTAGTGAAATGCTGCGTGGGCAGAAGTTCGTGGAGTTTAAGCGTCTCGCCTTCTTGCAATGGCGGCAACTCCTGATCTGCGGCATCCTCTTCTTCGCCTTCTGTTTTTGCTTCCTCTTTTTCCGAAGCTTCGGAGGAAGGCTTGGCCACCATTTCAAAAACAATTCCAAAACCGGGAAAGAGATTTCTTTTTCCATTGGCCTTAAAAAAATATTTATCGCCGGCTGCGATCGTCACCGCGGTTTGCTCGTCAATGGCCGGCATCATTTGTGACGCCACAAATTTTTTCCAAATCAGTTCATACAATTTAAATTCATCTTCGCTTAAAAAATCGCGGACTTTTTCGGGCGTACGAAAAACAGAAGACGGCCGGACGGCCTCGTGGGCCTCTTGCGCTCCTCTTTTAGATTTGTAAACCGGCGGTTTTTCGGGAAGATAATCCGCACCGAATTTTCCAGTCACCCATTTAATGACTTCCGTTTGAGCGGAGGCTGCCACGTTGACGGAGTCCGTACGCATGTACGTGATAAGACCCACGGTTTCCCCGCCTACGTCCATACCTTCATAGAGTTTTTGTGCGACCTGCATGGTCTTGGCGGCTGTGAAACCTAATCGGTTGTAGGCTTCTTGCTGGAGACGGCTTGTGGTGTAAGGGGCTTGAGGTTTTCTCTGTCTTTCTTTTTTCTCAATGGATTGAACTTTAAAAAGAAGATTTAGAATTTCGCTATGGAGCTTGTCGGCCTCTTCTTTATTTCCGATTTCCAGTTTTTTATCTTCAACCCGGTCAAGTCTTGCGGCGAAAACTTTTTCACTCTCCGTCCGCTGGCTGGAAAGAGAGGCTGTAATCTGCCAATATTCTTTGGGAACAAAACTGCGAATTTCTTTTTCTCGTTCAACGATGATGCGAAGCGCCACGGATTGAACTCTTCCCGCACTGAGTCCTTTTCCGACTTTACGCCAAAGAAGAGGGCTTAGTTCATAACCCACGATCCGGTCCAAAATTCTGCGGGCCTGTTGGGCATCGACAAGATGTGCGTCAATTTCGCGGGGACGCTTAAAGGCGTCTCTGACTGCGTCAGGCGTGATTTCATTAAAAACCACCCGGTGAATTTCTTGATCTGTAACTTCCCGAAGAATTTCCGCCAGATGCCAGCTGATTGCCTCACCCTCCCGGTCCGGGTCAGCGGCGAGATAAATTTTTTCTTTGCCCTTTGCATCTTTTTTTAACTTGGAGACCGTCTTTTTCGCTTTCATCATGACGATGTAGGTGGGTTTAAAGTTGTCTTTGACGTCAATGCCCATCTTGCTTTTGGGAAGATCCCGAACGTGGCCGAAGGACGCCTCGACTTGGTAATCCGAACCGAGAAACTTGTTGAGGGTCTTAGCCTTGGTCGGAGATTCAACAATGACCAGATTCTTAGCGCCATTATTGCCGCCATTATCACTTTTTTTAGATCGAGTCTTGCGCTTGGGTCTGGCCGCCTTAGGTTCCGGATCACTACCCTCCGCACCGCCACCCACGAAATGAACGATCTCTACCTCATCGCCTTCGGACAAAAAGGCATCTTCTAATTCCTGTCTGGAAATGACCTGTCGGTTAAGCTCGATAACTACGTTTTGAGGCTGGATCTGGAAGGATTGAAGAAGACCTAGCAAGCTAAGGGGGAAAGAAACCTGTTTAGATTCTCCATTCACCCGGATCTTTATCGAAGAATTCATCGTGCTTTTCACGTTGCGCATTGTATTTAAATTAACGGAGCTTGTAAAGAAAGGTTTATCGGACGTCTTCTAACCCCTTGAATATAAAGGGTTAAGAAATATCCTCCCAACGATCCTGAGTTTCTCCTTTGATGGGAGGCGTTCGTTTGGGATTGTGGGTAAGCTTGTAAAGACTTTCCAGGTGGTAGATTTGGGTATCCCGAATGGCCTCTTTTTCGATCCTTTTGACCATCCGTTTCAGCACGCCGATCCGCATTCCCAGCTTTTCCACGCACACCGCCGTAAAAAGCCGGGTTAAAAGATTAAGATGAACTTCGATATCCTGGAGCCGTTCTGAAGCTTCCTGAGCATGCTCCCAAAGCTTATCCAAATGCTTCTTGTAATAGTCAATCTCAGCTTTGAGCGCATCTTCACCCGACAAACGCTTTTTCTTAGCCAAGAACCCTCACCTCTCTATAAATTGAAAAAGGGGTCAGATCTCCCCACTCATGATCCGACCCCTTTTCCTAACGGAAAAAACAAAATTACGCTTCCACCACCCGAGTCTTTGCCCAACCGTCCGCCAACCTTTCGCCCTTCGTGAGGAGGCTGACCAGCTCTATGACATAGCCTACGACCAGAACAAAAGGGATCACCAGTAGGACGTTACGAATAAATGCCTGTCCGACTGTAACTTTTCCACCGGTAAGACTGATCAACTTTGTTCCCACCATCTTTCTTCCAGGAGAAAACACAGTGTCCCTGACAATCAACCAGGCAATGTTTAACAAAATCAAAATAACATTTCTGATTCCTTCGGGGGCACTCAAAAGCACGAGTCCTGCGATGATACCTAAAACAATGGGAATCAAAATAAGATCAACGACTCCCGCGGCAAAACGTTTTCCTTTGGAAGCGAGTTGCCCACCGCCTCCTACTGACTCAGAAGAAAAATCAGCCATGACGATCTCCTTTCATGTTAAACCTCAACCTAAAAGTACCTATTCCTTTGGTGTTCTATAGACGGCATAAGTATACCTTCCCTTTACCCTTCCTTTCAAATGAGATGTTGGTAAAATTTGACCCTTCCCGGCAGCTCATCCTGAGGAAGCCTTCCAGCGACCGAAGGATCTGATTGATGAGATCCTTCGCTTCGGCCTCTTTAGCGGGTCTCCGCTCAGGATGATGGAAGAGAAATTCACACCCTGACATAACGTCCATCGGGGCGTTTGCGCAGTTTTCTCTTTAATTCGAGGATGGTTAAAAGAGAAGCAATCTGCGCAATGGGACATTTTGCGTCATTTGCGACTTGATTGAGAGTCAGTGGATCCCCTTTTATAAGATTGAGAACGGATTTTTCTTCCTCTTCCAAAGATTCATTCTCCGAAGGAATGCCGACCAAAGGCCAAAGATAGTGAGCGATAGTTTCCAGTATTGCCTCGGGATTCTCTACCAGCATGGCTCCTTCTTGGATGAGCCGGTGGGTACCACGCGACTGCAATTGATCCACCCTTCCGGGCAAGGCAAAGACCTCCCTTCCCTCTTCTACTGCTTGATGCGCTGTAATAAGGGAACCGCTTCTGGAATGTGCCTCCACGACCAGTGTTCCCAAGGATAAGCCCGCGATAATCCGGTTTCTCTTGGGAAAATTTTCCGCCAAAGGTGCGGCTCCGAGACAAAATTCGGTGATCACGGCTCCGCGCTCCTTAATTTTTCCAAAAAGAGATTTGTGTTCTTTGGGGTAAATTACATCGAGGCCTGAACCCAAAACGGCGATGGTGCGTCCGAAGGAAACTCCCAGTGCGGCTTCATGACTGGCACGGTCAATACCGCGGGCGAATCCGGAAACAATCGTAAGCCCCCACCGAGCGAGTTTGGAAGAGAAACGTTTTGCCTGCTCCAAGCCATAAAAGCTGGGATTCCTGGAGCCCACCATGGCGACGGCCGCACGATCGGCTTCTAGAAGTTCTCCTTTGCAATAAAGAACAAGCGGCGGGTCTGAAATTTCTTTTAAGAGGTAGGGGTAATGCGGATCCCGGAAGGGAATGAATTGAATCCCTAGTTTTTCACAACGTTCAATTTCTTTTTCGGGATTAAAAATAAGGCGAGTCCGCTTAAGTGACTCTTTCCATGCGGGGTTCTCGCCCTTTTGTATCCATTCGAGGATTTCAGAAAGAGAAAACCCGCGTTCAAAAAAAGGCGCGAGCCCGCGCATCCGGATGCCTGGAGTGCGACTCAGAAGGAGCAGTGCGGGGAGTTCTTGCGGCCCAAATTCCATGAAATCATCCTACAAGAATTATGACTTTTATGCAATACTAAATTACATATTATGAATTAACTGAAGTCTGTCATTCTGACGCAAGTTGATGGTTTTTATTCACCTAAGTAGGAGCCCTTTACCAGGGGGTCTGCCAAAAGTTCGCTTCCCTTTCCCTGCAACTGGATCTTTCCGCTTTCAATCACATAACCATAATCGGAAAGTTCAAGAGCCTTCCAAGCGTTCTGCTCCACCAAAAGGATCGCGATGCCCCGGTCGTTGATACGCCGGATGAGGGAAAAGACCATGTCGACCATCTTCGGGGCCAGCCCCAAACTTGGCTCATCCAGAAGAAGAACCTTCGGACGGGCCATGAGAGCCCGGGCCATGGCGAGCATTTGCTGTTCGCCTCCGCTTAAATTTCCCGCCAGCATTTTCAGACGATCTTTCAAAATAGGAAAAAGTGTGAGCTGTTCTTCTCTATCCTTTGCGAGATGGGTGGTATACCTTGCATAGGCACCCAAATCCAGGTTTTCTTTCACGGTCATATGCTGGAAAATCCGCCGGCCCTCCGGCGCTTGGGTGATTCCGAGTTTGACGATTGCTTCAGGGGGTAATTTTTCAATCGGCTTTTCTTCAAAGAGAATATTTCCCTTTTTGGCACGCACAATTCCCGAGAGGGTCATTAAAAAGGTTGTCTTGCCGGCCCCATTGGAGCCGATAAGACAGACGATTTTTCCGGGCGTGACTTTCAGGCTGACACCTTTTAAGATCTCAATTTTGCCGTAACCGGAATGAAGGTTTGTTACTTCAAGCATTACGCGCGCCTCTGCCAAGGTAGGCCTCAATTACTTTCGGATGATCTTGGATTTCTTTCGGAGTTCCTTCGGCGATTTTTTTTCCGTGATCCAGGACGATCACTTGTTCAGAAATCGGCATGATCACTTTCATATCATGTTCAATGAGAAGGATCGTAACGCCGCGCTCTCTGATCGAACGAATCAGATCGAGCAATTCCTCTTTTTCTTTGGGGTTCATTCCTGCGGCTGGCTCGTCTAACAAAAGAAGCTGCGGTTCGGAGGCCAGTGCCCGGGCAATTTCTAATTTTCTTTGATGGCCATAAGACAAATTTCCTGCCAAGTGGTGGGCCTTGGCGCTCAATCCAAAAAAAGATAACAGCCGCTGGGCATGGGCCCTTACTTTTTTTTCTTCCACTTTTACCCAGCGCGGGCGGAAAAGCGCACCCCCCAATCCGCAACGCATTTTGGAATGTGCACCCACCATCACGTTTTCAAGGGTTTGGAGATTTTTAAAAAGCCGGATCGTTTGAAAGGTGCGGGCAATTCCTTTGGCGGCGATTTGATGAGGATAAAGACGGTTAAGAAGTGTTTGGGAATCGCCAAAATAAAGTGAGCCTCCGTCCGGAGGATTAAGACCCGTAATACAATTAAATAAAGTGGTTTTCCCTGCGCCGTTGGGCCCAATGAGTCCCACGATCTGGCCCCGGCGGGCTGAAAAACTTACATTTTCCAAGGCCGCTACCCCGCCGAATCTCTTGGTGAGACCCTTCACCGTAAGAATCGGAGAACCGAGCAGATCTTGTTGTGATTTCATTTTTCCGGGGCGCGGTGAATCCCGCCCAAGATTCCCTGCGGCCTAAAAAGCATGATGAGGATCATCGCCAGACCAAAAAGAAGCATCCGGTAAATATCAAACCCGCGTAGACATTCGGGCAAAAGGCTTAAGATGAGCGCCCCAAGAAGCGCACCCCAAATATTACCCAGTCCGCCCAGGACGATCATCGCTAGCACCATCACGGAAACTACAAAATCAAAACTGTCTGGAGAAATGGAGCCTTGTTTACTCGCAAAAACAGATCCTGCGATCCCGGCAATAAAACCGCCGATCCCAAAAGCGGAAAGCTTAGCGGCAATGGGGCTGATTCCGACACAGGAAGCGGCGAGTTCATCTTCACGCAGCGCCACCCAGGCCCTTCCCATCCTGGAATTTTCCAATCTTCGCAAAAGAAATACAACGGCGATCACTAGAAAGAAAATCAAAAAATAATAAGGCTGGGACTTCACCCCAAAATCGTAGCGGGGAAGCCAAAGGCTCGGGTGCGAGATTCCCAAAAGTCCGTTGGGTCCACCGGTCAGAGAATCCAAATTATTGAGCGCGATCCGCACGATCTCACCCGCCCCCAAAGTAACGATCGCCAAATAATCGCCGCTTAAACGAAGCGCCGGCAAGACAAGAAGCATGGCAAAGATCGCCGAGGCAAACGCAGCGATAAGCATTCCGGGCCAAAAAGGAATTTTGAAATGGATATTCACCAAAGCATAGGCATAGGCCCCCACTGCATAGAAACTGGCGTAGCCCAAATTGAGAATCCCCGCGTAGCCGCCGATCACATTGAGCCCCAAAGCCAAGAGCATAAAGATCCCGGCCGTTACCAGGACATCGATGTGATAAGGATTGCGGTCAATCAAGGGGATGAGAAAAGCGAGGATCAAAAAAACGAAAGGCGGGATTTTTCTTTTCATACCTTCTTAACAACGCGCGAGCCAAGAAGCCCGGAGGGGCGGAAAAGAAGAATGAGGATCAAAATAAAAAAAGCGAAGACATTCTTCCAAGCCGACGACAGATAACCGGCACCGAGGCCTTCTACAATTCCCATCAAAACACCGCCCACCATGGCGCCAGGGATATTTCCGATCCCGCCCAGCACCGCTGCGGTAAAGGCCTTGAGGCCCACCAAATATCCATCGTGAAAATTGATCGTGTTGTAATACATGCCGTACATCACACCGCCTGCACCCGCCAGACCCGAACCCAAAAGAAACGCGATGGAGATCACGCGGTCCACATTGATTCCCATGAGGCTTGCCGCCTGGCGGTCATCGGCCAGGGCGCGCATGGCCTTTCCGGTACGCGTATTTTTGACAAAAAAATGTAAAACAATCATTAAGACGAGTGAAACCACCGTAATCAAAAGCTGAAGATTGGTAAAGGTGACACGGCCCACGGAGAATTTCACCACGTTGACTAGGTAGGGAAAAACTTTATCCGAGGGTCCTGCGATCAGCATCACGGCGTTTTGCAAAACAAAGGAGATACCGATTGCTGTAATGAGAGGCGCCAGTCGCGATGCCTTTCGAAGCGGACGGTAAGCAAATCGCTCAATCAAAAGCCCAAGAAGAGCGGTTCCTGACATGCAAAAAAGGAACACCAGAGGCAGAACAATGAGGGGGTGCGTAGGACCTGGTATCAATGTCTTGAAAATAAAATAAATAAGAAGGCCAAGGTAAGCACCCACCATAAAGACTTCGCCGTGGGCAAAATTGATCAGCTGAACGATGCCATACACCATGGTGTAGCCCAACGCGATCAAGGCATAAATCATCCCGATCGTGAGGCCGTTGATGATCTGCTGAAAAAAAACTTCGAGGATACTCATTCGGCCGGCCCGATGTAATTAAGTTTCCCGCCTTCTACTTTAAAAATGCCGATGAACTGATTTTTGTTGTCTCCTTTTTCATCAAAGACAACTTCTCCTGTAATGCCTGAGAAACTGGGAATTTCCCGCATGGCCCCGAGAACGGCCTCGCGGTCTTTGGCCCCCGCCTTTTGAATGGCCTGAATGATAATGTTGCCCGCATCATAACCATAGACCGTCCATTGACCAAGCTCTCCGTACTTGGCTTCGTAGGCCTGGATGAAGGGTTGGGCGGCAGGAACTTTTTTCATATCTCCCCCCACCATTGTGGCGTAACTTCCTTCGGCGATTTCAGGAGTTGCAAGCTCAATAAAAACGGGAGAGGCTAGACCGTCACCCCCCATCAAAGTGGCTTTGATATTGAGCGAACGCGCTTGCCGGATCAAAAGTGCCCCTTCAGGATAAACGCCTCCGAAATAAATGAAATCAGGCGCGAGAGGAATGATTTTGGTAAGGAGAGGCGTAAAATCTTTGTCTCCCTGCGTAATTCCCTCGTGCCCCAAAACCGTAACGTTTAATTTTCTAACTCCTTTTTCAAATTCATCAGCGAGACCCTTGCCATAAGTGGTTTTGTCATCAATGATGAAAATCCGCTGGGCCCCCAGTTTTTCTATCGCATAATGGGCCGCTCGGGGTCCCTGGACATCATCGGTCGCCGCAATCCGGAAAAAAGTTTTGAATCCTTGTTTTGAGAGATCGGGGTTGGTCGAAGTTGCGGTAATTTGGACAATTCCTGCTTCGTGATAAATGGCAGAGGCGGGTTTGGTGCAGCTCGAATTAAAATGTCCGATCACTCCCATGACATCAGGGTCGGCCACCAATTTTTTTGCGACATTGACGGCCTGGGCAGGATTGTGCTGATCATCCAGCGAAAGGACTTCGAGTTGATACCCGGGAATTCCGATTCCCTTTTCATTCGCTTGCCCAATGGCAAATTGAACGCCTCGGCACGTATCGATTCCAAGCTGGGCTTGATCGCCTGTGAGCGGTGCCGCGCACCCGATTTTGATTTTGTTTCCCGAATCTTGACTGCAACCTAGGAATGCAAAACAACAAATGAAATAAAGAGCCGTTTCAGCGAGAGTCCTTTTCACTTTTTTACCTTTCTGATGGACGGACATCCAATGAGATATCGACCAAAGGGTTCGGCTGGATAATAGCCCTGATCAGATTTTGCCTGACAGGAACTCGCCCATGCGACCGAAGATTAACGGTGATAGAATAAAATCCAGAGAAAGTTTGAATCCAGAAATTTAACCGCCTGAACCAAAACATAACCTGGAAATATTCCGGTGAAAAATAAGACAGTCTTCTTTTCCATACGAAACTTCTTTTCTCCTTTTTAAATTAGCATTGTCAGTGCATCATTCTGAGGGCAAAGGCTATGGCCGCCCGCCAGAGGCGGGTCCGCCTTTGGCGGAAAGAATCTGAGATCCTCGCGGCTTTGCCGCACTCGAAGACGTGTCGCTCCGCTCAGGATGACACGTTGATTAAAACCCGGCGGATTTCTGCAAGGGAAACGTCATGGACGACTTTGACCTTTCCAATCGCCTGGGGAAGAATAAAGCGCAGCTTGCCGTCTTTTTTCTTTTTATCAAGCATCATCGCCCGGATCCACAAATCCGCGTTCTGACGCCCCTTCATCTTTGTTTGAAGACCGGCTTGGCGAATCAAACAATTTTGCCGGGCCTCGATCCCCGGCCGTAATTTTCCACGAAGACGCGCAAGCCTTGCCGCGCAAACCATTCCGAACGCTACCGCTTGTCCGTGAGGCATCTTATATCCGGATGCAGCCTCAAAGGCATGAGCAAACGTGTGACCGTAATTGAGAATGAGCCGTTTGCCTTTTGTCTCCCGCTCGTCTTCTTCCACAATCTTGGCTTTGACTTTGGCGGAGCGCCAAACCACGGTCTCAAGAAAGCTGAGCTCTTCTTTGCCGAACCGTTTTTCTTTTTCTATTTTTTTGAAAAACCGGCCGAGTTTTTTTTCTAAGAGTTCGAAGAGCGCGGTATCTTCGATCACCGCGTATTTGATGACTTCGGAAAAACCATTGCGCAATTCTTCGAGACAGGACGTTGCAAGTTTGGCCAAAGTCTCAATGTCTGCAATCACCATCCGGGGCTGGTAAAAGGCGCCTACGATATTTTTGGCGGAGGGGAGATCAAGGGCTGTCTTTCCTCCGATCGATGCATCCACTTGGGCAAGAAGGGTGGTCGGGATCTGAATCACCGATATCCCCCTCATATAAGTAGCGGCTGCAAAACCGGCCAAATCTCCTACCACGCCCCCTCCCAACGCAATCACGGTACTCGTCCTTTCCAAGCCAGCTTTAGCCATGTGCTGCCACAGCTTTATGAGCGAACTTGGGGACTTATCCCGCTCATCTCCGTAGGGACAAAGATAGGGCGGACACGGGGTAAATCCTATACTTTTCAGGGAATTTTGAACGGAGGCAAGATAGAGGCCCCCTACTTTTTTGTTCGTAACGACCAGGACCTTAGCCCCTAAGTGAAGAGACTTAATGAGGGTCCCTACACGCATAAGCAGGTTCCGGCCAACGAGGATAGAGTAATTTCTGCCGGAAAGCTGAATGTTAATTTTTTTCATTTGAGAAACCGTTCCACAATCTTTTTCGCCACGGCCTCAGGGGTCATTCCGTCCGTCATGATTTTCCACTCGGTCGCAGACTCATAAAGAGGGCTCCGGACCTGGAAAATTTGAAATAAGACTGACTTTGGGTCAGGGGCCGCAAGAAGCGGACGGTCTTTTTTGTCTTGCACCCGGCTCCAGAGCATTTCAAAAGAGGCAGCCAGAAAAATGATCCGTCCGGTCTGATTCATTTTTTCTACATTGCGGGGCTCGAGTACAATTCCCCCGCCTGTGGACACCACTTGATGGATGGCGCCGGCTGTTTTTTCCAAGACCTTTCGTTCTTGGGTCCTGAAAAACGCCTCGCCTTTTTCCTTAAAAATTTGATTGATCGATTGGTGAGTCTCGGACTCAATCATCTCGTCCAAATCCACAAAAACCATTTGTGTGAGTTTGGCGAGCGCCTTGCCGGTCGCGGTCTTACCCGTCCCCATCATGCCGATGAGATAAATATTTTTCACTCAGTGTTTCTGGCCTAACTCTTTTTGATCTGTTCCAGATAGCCCTGGTAATTTCTGTGGATTTCCCGCATCGAGTCGCCGCCAAATTTATCCAAAAAGGCGTCCGCTACTTCGTAGGCCGTAATCGCTTCACCGATCACGCTGCCGGCCGGAACCACACAGATGTCGGAGCGTTCATATTCAGCCCGCTCCGGTTGTTTGGTTTTCATATTGACCGAATTAAGAGGCTGGCGGATGGTGGAAATCGGTTTCATCGAGACCCGGACCAGAAGATCGGCCCCATTGGACATCCCGCCTTCGATGCCTCCCATGCGATTGGTTTTCCGGTAGTAACCCTTCTCCGGACTGTAAAAAATTTCATCCATCGCCTCTGAGCCGAAGACGCCCGCGACTTTGGTCCCGAGTCCAAATTCCACAGCTTTGACGGATTGCATTCCTATTAAGGCATGAGCGATCTGCGCATCGAGTTTTCTTTTCCAATGGACATACGAGCCCAGCCCGATCGGAACGCCTGTGACTCGGACTTCGTACCGGCCGCCCAGAGAATCTCTTTTTTCAATGGCTTCATCAATCGCTTTGATCATTTTTTTTTCAGCATCGGGGAAGGCGCAATTCATCTCTGATTTGGCCACTTGTTTTTTGATTTCATCGGGTGAAAGCGGCTCATCGGGAACAGACACGGGCCCCAATTGAACAATATGAGAAATGACTTCGATCCCGAAACTTTTCAAAAAGAGTTTGGTGAGGGCACCGACTGCGACACGCATGGTGGTCTCCCGGGCGCTTGCCCGTTCCAACACCGCGCGAATCCCCTGATCGTACTTAAGGGCCCCTGCCAGATCGGCATGCCCCGGGCGGGGCCGGAAAAGTTCGGGCATTTTATCGATCTTGAAATCCTTATTGACCAAAAGAAGCCCGATCGGAGCGCCGGTGGTCTTTTGGCCGATCACCCCGCCCATAAATTCGATCTGGTCTTTTTCAATCTTTTGCCGTGCCCCGCGGCCGTAGCCCTGCTGACGGCGCCAGAGCTCATGATTGATGGCGGCCATGTCCATTTCCAGACCCGCGGGCATGCCCTCCATGATCGCAGCTAAATATTTTCCGTGGGATTCTCCGCACGTGATGAAGTTAAGTTTCATTTCTTAGATCCCGAGGAGCCAATTCCAAAGTACATCACCATAAAAGAATTGAATCAAACACGCAAGCGAAAGAAAAGGCCCGTAAGGAATGACCCTTTCTTTTTTGGCTAATTTTGAATAAAGAGCAAAAGGTAGTCCAAAAAAAGGGGCCGTGAAAAAAGCGAGGAGCACTTTTTCCCAGCCTAGAAAAGTGCCCGCCATCGCTAGAAACTTCACATCGCCGCCGCCCATCGATTGATCAAGGCCGAGCCGCGTGAGCTCCTTTTGAAAAATAAAGTTTCCCGCTAAGCCTGTGAGATAAACAAGCCCGCCTCCTGCCAGAAGACCAAGGACGCTTCGCAGAATACCCGCCAGGGCAAACGGAGTTTGTTGAACGGGCGGCCAAACGAAACTCGCAAGAAGTCCCACAGCCATTCCTCCGATGGTGATTTCATCCGGAATAAGTTCTGTTTCAAGATCTGTCATGGCCGCCGCCAAAAGGAGCGAAAGAAAAATGACCTGCACCCCGAAACCGGGCGACAACCCCCAAGTCTTCCAACTGAGGTACCAAATCACCGCCGATAAAATTTCGACCAAGAGGTAACGAAAAGAAATCCTTTGCCGGCAATAGCGGCAGCGGCCCTGCAAGATAAGGAAACTTAATACCGGAATGTTGTCGCGCCATGCAATGGGTTTGCTGCATTTGGGGCATTTGGAACGCATGGGGCTTGCCACGGATTCATCTTGCGGCAGACGCTGGATCACCACATTCAAAAAACTCCCCACGATCAGTCCTAAAACAACAACCAAAATATCGATGAAGATCGTCATTGTTTAATGAGCGCTTCTTTCATTACTTTTACAGGGGCTTTTCTGCCCGTCCAAAGCCTGAAGGCCTCGGCGCCTTGATAAACCAACATCCCCAATCCGTTAAGGGTCCGGTGACCTGATTTTTTTGCAAGCCTCAAGAACTCGGTCTGGCGCGGGTTATAAATGAGATCGACAAAAAGCGCCTTTTTGTGAAACAATTTCGGCGGAACTAAAGTTGGATCACTTGGCCTGAGCCCAACCGAAGTTGCGTTCACAACAAGATCGATTCCATGGTCATTGCGAGGAGGCACTTTGCGCCGACGAAGCCCTGACGCCACTGGCGTCAGGACTAATAAGGATTCCTTTAACCGTCCCTTCCCGAGGAAGGGACGAAGCAATCCAGGCTTAGAGATTGCTTCACCCGCCTTCGGTGAGTTCGCAACGACGGACAAGGATTGCAATGGTATTACTTTAAATTCGACTCGCGGAAATAATTTTTGGTATTCCATCGCAATTTTCCGGGCTTTTGCAATCGTCCGGTTTGCCAGGACAATTTTTTTAACACCGCACCTCGCCAATCCGTAGGCAACCGCTCGGGCACTTCCCCCTGCCCCTAAAATGAGAATCTCTTTTCCTCGCGAACGAAATTTCCCTTCCCTTTCAAGCGATGTGATAAAACCCAACTCATCCGTATTAAACCCCGTCCACTTATTTCCCTTCCGGACCACGGTGTTCACGGCACCAATCGCCTTGGCAGACGGACTGAGTTCGTCCAAAAACCCTAAAATGTCTTCTTTGTAAGGAACCGTAACGTTGAAACCATCCAGCAGAATATTTTTCGAGCTGCGCATCAGGTCGCGGAATTCCCGCCGGTCAATTTCGAACGGAAGATAAAAAGCCTTCAGGTGAAGATCCCGACAAGCGGCCTCTTGCATCACCGGTGAGAGCGTATGGGCAAGAGGAAATCCAAAAATTCCGAAAAGTTGAAATTCCTGTCGATTAGACAGGGGCATTTTTATGAAGATCTAACGAGGTAGAAAAAACTTTATTGACCGCAAAAAGGTAGGCTTTGACACTGGCCTCAATAATATCGGTGCTCGCCCCTCTCCCCGTGACTTCTTTGCCTTCAACTTGGAGCTTCACACTGACTTCGCCCTGCGCGTCTTTACCGCTCGTCACGGATTGGATCGCATAATGGATCAATTTGGCATTGAGGCCTGTAATTTTTTCAATCGCTTTGTAACAAGCATCGACTGGACCATCCCCATGAGAAGTCTGTTCAAAAACTTCCTTTGCGCGCTTCAACCGGATCTTGGCCTCAGGCGAACGGCCTGTCTCCAAAGTTGTTTTAAGATACTCTAACCTCCAAGTAACGGGAATCTCTGTGATCTCGTCTTGGATGAGCGCCTCGATATCTTCGTCAAAAACATATTTCTTTTGGTCAGCAAGTTTTTTGAAACGCTGAAAGGCCCGGCCCAATTCCTTTTCACCCAAGTTGTAACCCAATTTTTTTACGCGTTCACTAAAGGCATGTTGGCCGGAAAGTTTGCCGAGAATAATCTGGCTTCCCGAGAGTCCGATTCTTTTAGGGTCTATGATTTCATAGGTTTGGCGTTTTTTGATCACACCGTCTTGGTGGATCCCGGATTCATGCGAAAAGGCGTTGCGGCCCACAATGGCTTTGTTGGGCTGCACCACCATGCCGGTCAAATGTGAAACAAGCCGGGAGGTTTTAATGATCTCCCGGGGATTGATGTCTGTGTAACAATCCACAAAATTTTTTCGGGTATCAAGAGCCATCACGATTTCTTCAAGTGAGGCATTTCCCGCCCGCTCACCGATGCCGTTGATGGTGCACTCCACTTGATTAGCGCCGTTTAACACTGCGGCGAGTGAGTTGGCGGTCGCGAGTCCCAAATCATTATGGCAATGAACTGAAAGTGTTACTTTTTTTCCGAGTTGCGGAACTTTTTTAATGAGGTACGCAATCAAATCGCCGAATTCCTGCGGGATCGCATAGCCTACGGTGTCCGGAATGTTGACTACTGTGGCACCGGCAGAAACCGCTGCACGAACTACCTCTGCCAAAAAATCAGGTTCGGTGCGAGCCGCATCTTCCGGAGAGAATTCAATCTCCTTGAAATCTATCGTTGCCGATTTAATGCTTTCTACGGCGAGCTTTAAGATTTCTTCTTTTTTCTTGCGGAGCTTGTATTCGCGGTGAATGCGGGATGTCGCAAGAAAGACATGGAGTCTTTTCTTCTTCGCCTTCTCAAGCGCCCTACGGCAGGCATCAATGTCTTTGGGAACCATCCGGGCTAAACCACAAATCACAGGTCGGGTGACCGAGGCTGCGATGAGTTGCACGCCCTGCATCTCGCCGGGGGATGAAACAGGAAAACCTGCTTCAATCACGTCCACACCGAGGCGTTCGAGCTGCTTGGCGATCTTCACCTTTTCTTCAGGTGTCAGAGATGCACCGGGCGACTGCTCACCGTCACGGAGCGTGGTATCAAAAATATGGATTTTGCGATTTTGCTTGCTCATCATTTCCCAAGGTCATCCTGAGCGAAGCGACACGTCTTCGAGTGCGGCAAAGCCGCGAGGATCTTCCCCCAGAGGCGGACCCGCCGCGCCCTTTGGCGGGCGAGATCCTTCAGCCGCGTTGCGGCTTCAGGATGACGCCTCGCGTCACTCGGAGGAGCTTTTCGCGGGCTTCGGGGCCGAATTCGATGTTTCGCGCTCTTTACCCTGGATCCACTGCATCATCTTCCGCAGTTGGGCTCCCACCTTTTCAACCAGGTGATTGTCGCATTCTTCACGGAAACGGTTAAAGTTGGGACGGCCCTTTTTGTTCTCTTCCATCCACTCACGCGCGAAATTTCCTGATTGAATTTCTTTTAAGATTTTTTTCATCTCTTCGCGGGCCTGGGTGCCGACAACACGTTTGCCGCGGCTGTAATCGCCGTATTCGGCGGTGTCAGAAACGCGCCGGTGCATTCCGCTGATCCCGGTGACAAACATCGCATCCACAATCAATTTGACCTCGTGTAGACATTCAAAATAAGCCATCTCCGGGGCATAGCCCGCCGAGACCAAAGTATCAAAACCCGCACGGATAAGTTCGCTCAAGCCGCCGCAAAGAACCGCCTGTTCACCAAAAAGATCGGTCTCAGTTTCTTCTTTAAAAGAAGTCTCGATGACGCCGGCACGGGTGCCGCCGATCGCCTTCGCATGGGCAAGCGCCAATTGCAGCGCCTTGCCGGAAGGGTTCTGATGAATCGCCACAAGACAAGGAACGCCGCCGCCTTCAAGAAACTGGGTCCGGACCAAAGCGCCCGGGCCTTTGGGGGCAACCATGTAAACATCCACCTCTTTGGGCGGTTTGATGTATCCAAAATGAATATTAAATCCGTGCGAAAAAAGAAGCGCCTTTCCGGGCTTGAGATTGGGGCGGATGCTTTTTTCATAAATTTCGGCTTGAAGATGATCTTGAGCTAAAACTTGAATGATGTCCGCTTGTTGGGCTGCTTCTTCAGCAGTGATGGGTTCAAACCCGTCTTCCAAGGCGATGTCGTAATTTTTTCCGCCTTTTCTTTGCGAAATCAAAACCTCAATGCCCGAATCGCGCAGATTAAGACCTTGGCCGCGGCCTTGGATGCCGTAGCCTACAATCGCGACTTTCTTATTTTTTAAAACATTTAAATCAGCGTCTTGGTCGTAATAGATCTTCATTTTTTCCCTGCCGGCTCTTTTTTCTTCGCGGACTCCTCTTTCTCTTTTTCAACTTTTTTTAAATTAAGTTCGCTTTTCCGGGCTAACGCAATGGTTCCGGTGCGTACCACTTCTTTGATTCCAAAAGGACGCAACAGTTCCAGCATCGCATCGATTTTTTCTTCGCTGCCGGTCACTTCCACGGTCAGTGAATCGGGGCTCACATCCACCACTTTGGCACGGAAGGTATTTACGATTTGTAAAATGTCGGAGCGGATACTGGCGGACGCGTGCACCTTCACGAGCACAAGCTCGCGGGCGATATTTTCTTCCTCGCTCAAATCCTGCACCTTGATCACATCGATGAGTTTATTGAGCTGCTTGATGATCTGCTCAATCACCCGGTCATCCCCGTGCGCCATGATCGTTATCCGTGAGACCGTCGGATCCTCAGTCTCTCCCACGGCCAGAGAATCAATATTGAAACCGCGGGCCGAGAAAAGCCCCGCCACATGAGCCAAAACACCAAAATGATTTTCAACAAGGACAGAGATAGTATGTCTCATAACTTTTCACCTAAATTTCTCATTTTGAATTTTCCATTTTTAATTTTTCATTTTTAATTGATTTCATGCCATATCCATGACTTGATCCAAAGCGTGTCCTGTTGGAACCATCGGATAAACATTATCTTCTTTTGCAACGACGGCGT
This sequence comes from uncultured bacterium, assembly GCA_964372875.1. Taxonomy (GTDB): domain Bacteria; phylum Omnitrophota; class Omnitrophia; order Omnitrophales; family JACQLI01; genus CAYJTB01. Next base: position 2,508 of record CAYJTB010000008.1, on the reverse strand, counting down.
GAATAATCACGGGACCGTTATGCGCAAGTGCCTTCTCGAGCGCAGGCACCACTTCTTCTTTTCCGCTGACTCGGATCCCCATCGCCCCAAAACCTTGCGCCAATTTGACAAAATCGGGGTTAGAAGGTCCGAGCTGCGATGCTGAATACCGACGCTTATAAAAAAGTTCCTGCCACTGACGAACCATGCCGTGATGGGCGTTGTCCATAATCACACACTTCACCGCCACCTTGTAATAAACGGCAGTCGCAAGTTCGCACATCGTCATTTGAAAAGATCCGTCTCCGTCGATACAAACCACGGTTTTGTCCGGCCGCGCCAACTTTGCGCCGACGGCCGCTGGGAAACCATAGCCCATCGTACCGAGTCCACCTGAGGTAATCATGGACCTTGGATTTTTAAATCCGTACCATTGGGCGGCCCACATTTGATGCTGACCCACGCCCGTGGCCACAATCGCTTCGTGTTTGGTGAGTTCACCCAGTTTATCAATCACATACTGCTGCCGGATCTCTTTTCCCGATTGATCATATTTAAGCGGGTGTTTTTTTTTCCATTCGTTTATTTGAAGGGTCCATTCGTCGATCTCTAATTTCTTCACAAGTTTCGTCAGTTCGCGAAGGATGGATTTGACCTCGCCCACAATAGGAATCTGGACCGGGATGGTTTTAGAAATGGATGACGGATCAATATCAATATGAATGATCTTTGCCTTCGGCGCGAAAAGATCGACCTTGCCGGTTACGCGGTCGTCAAAGCGTGCGCCCACTGCAATCAAAACATCGGAATTTTGAACCGAATAATTCGCATAATGGGTTCCATGCATCCCCAACATCCGAAGGGATAACGGATCGGTTTCTGGAAATGCGCCGAGGCCATGGACTGTCGTCGTACAAGGAATTCCTGTTTTGTGTGCAAAGGCTATCAGTTCCTCTGACGCGTCGGAGGCAATGCATCCTCCGCCCACATAAAGCACCGGCCGCTTGGCCTGAAGGATTAACTCCGCAGCCTTGTCGATTTGTTTGGGATGGCCATCCACCATCGGCTTATAGCCCCGAATATTAATCGTCTTCGGAAAAATAAACTCGGTTTTTGCACGGCTCACGTCCACGGGAAAATCGATCAACACCGGACCGCGCCGGCCAGTGGACGCAATATAAAAAGCCTCTCTTACAATCCGGGCGATATCGCGAACATCTTTGACCAAATAATTATGTTTGGTAATGGGGCGTGTGATTCCCACGGTGTCGGCTTCCTGAAAAGCGTCCGAGCCAATCGCAGTCGTAGCCACTTGTCCTGTGATACAAACCATCGGGACAGAATCCATGAAAGCGGTTGCCAAACCTGTCACAAGATTCGTTGCGCCGGGGCCGGAGGTCACGATGCAGACACCGGGCCTTCCTGTGGCGCGGGCAAAACCATCCGCCATATGTGCTGCTCCTTGTTCATGACGAACAAGGACAAATTTCAGACCCGAATCATACAAGACATCAAAGGTAGGTAAAATTGCTCCGCCCGGAAGACCGAAAAGGACATCCGTTCCTTCTTTTTTCAAACACTCAATTAAGATTTGTGCGCCGGTAAGTTCCATGATTATATTCCAAAGATATTTTGCCTAATCTCTTTGATTTTTCCTTTCACGGTTGCGTCGGCCTTGCCTTTCCTTTTCAATGCGCGAAATTCGGTATGTTCATTAAACCATGCGAAGAGAGGATCGCGGGCAGTAAGCCAATCCTCCCCTTTTTTTAAAGGTTCCATTTTGATTTGGTAACCCTTTTGTTCCAGCGATAGGGCCTTTTTTTCATTGGCGGCGTAATCTTTATCCTGGGGGTTCACTAAGACATAAAAAGAAATCTGACGTTTGCGGTCTGAGGTGGCCTTTACCAATCTCTCAAAAGGACCGACCCAAGCACCTTTCACGAGAGCCACGGCGCCGAATTCCTCGGGATGAGAAAGCCCGAGATAAGCAGCGTATTGCGCACCGAAACCCGTACCCATCAACAAAATATTGGAAGGATCCACACGATATCTTTCGAGAATGTCACGCTTCACATTAATGAGCCAGCGATCCGCTGCTTCCGGGAGATCCTTCTCAGGGACGAGCGTGGGCACTGCCATCACCATAACTTTTTTTTGCTTGGCCCATTCCACCCAAGCTTCGATCAACTCTTTAGGTTCTGCGGCTCGCTCCCCCATAATAATCAAAAGAGGCCACGATTTATCTTGGCTATATTCAGGGGGTACAAAAAGATAATAGGGATACTTTTTTTCTAAAACGAGAAGCCCGGTGGCCGGGGTTCCATAAAATTCCGCCTGAACAGGCGTAATCACCCCGCAAAAAGTGAAGACAAAAATGAGGAGTGAAAGGTATCGTTTCATTGTCGTAAGTGCTTGGAAAAATGAGGGGTTATTATAACACAGCGATCGACTGTGTCAAAAAGCAAGGCAGTTGGGTGATATATTCAAATTTGTGTAAAAGGGATTTGAGGCTAGAAGAAAAACGGGTGT
>CAYJTB010000007.1:0-63265 GCA_964372875.1 uncultured bacterium | reverse complement strand
CCAGGAAAATCCCGTCCCGCTCTTATCGATTCTCCCCTCCCGCTAAGGGATTACCATTTTGTCCGGATTGGCCTTTTGGTGTAATTCAATTTTTGTAGTTTGGTTGACCCCCATTTTTATCGCGTTGGTCGTGTATGTTCCCTCAAGCTGGAAGAGAAAGATTCCTCTCTTATTCGTCTTGGGATTTCTTGCAGGCCTGTTTCCGGTTTGGATTCACGGCCTGCAGACAGGGACTTTAATGTCTATCCAAGCCGCCGGGAACCATTTTTCAAAGATCAAAGATATTCCGCATATTTGTTTTCTCTTTTTCTCCCGGTTAAGGTTTTTCTTAAGCACCTATTCTTTCGGTTCCCACCCGCGGTGGTTAAGAGCCCTGATTCTCGGCACCTCTTTTTTCCCGCTCGCACTTTTCGCGCTCTCCTTTGGATCGCTTGCCGTTTCATTTGTGAAATCGAGAGGAGACAACGACCTTCCCCGAAGGGCCTTCTATTTGTTTACGATTTTTTCCAGCTTGGTGTTGGGGGTCCTTTACGTCTCCCGCGATCTCATCGCGGATGAAGGGATGCGATATTTTCTTCCTCTGGTGATTCCCTTTACCTTTAGTGTTGCTTGGTGGTTGCGTGGTGTTCGCTCCTCCTTTTGGAAAAAAGCCTTTTTCCTTTTACTCGTGGAAATCTTATTGGTGGATTCGGCTGATTCTTTCAGGATGCAGCGAAGGGACACCTTGGAGTTTCAAAGGATGTCCCGCTTTCTGGAAGAGAAACAACTTCGCTACGGCGTGGCGGACGATAACTCTTCCTACGCCTTGAATGCTCTGAGTCACGGTCAGATCTTGGCGACCCCGTTACTTTCTAATGCCCGCTATAAACCGATTTGGAATAGCGTCAAAGAGAAAGTACCTCGCTTCTACATCACGGGCCGATTGGATTTCGCTTTCCGGAAGGAGCTTGATGCCGACCCTGGTCTCACTAAAATCTCGTTTCCGAACTACATCATTTTTTACGGGTCCAGCAAACTGCTCGAAAGAATCTTACAGTCTTAATGCCTCCACGGAACCTCACCAAGCTCATTTTTGACCAACCGTTTTTCTATGGGGCTCGGGGAATTTTTTTGGGGGGATGGCCTTTTGTCCAAACCCTCGGACTGATTGATTCTAACGAGTCGGACATGGTTCTGGATGTGGGATGCGGGCCGGGGCATTTTGCAAACCGAATCAAGTTCAAGCAGTACCTCGGATTCGATAACGATCCAAGGTGTATTCAGACGGCACTCAAGCGGAACGTTCCAAACGCTGCCTTCACTTTGGGCGACATTCAGAGTTATGATTTCCAGAACATCAGACCCACCAAAGCCATCCTTTCCGGGGTCCTCCATCATCTGAGTGATTCCGAGGCTATCTGTCTTCTCAACAAGTTGGCCCATACGGTCTCGCAGTGGATCGTGAGCGAAGATCCGGTTTATTCCAAGCACCACCCGCTGAACAATTTTTTGTGTCGATTGGATCGCGGACAATTTGTGAGAACGGAAGACGAAATACTGAGACTCATTGCCCAGACGAACTTAAGAATCGAAAAGAAGGTCCTTTTCTATTCCAACACCCTCATTTCAAAACACATCGCTCTTCGCCTGGTTCCGTGACGACGCCCCCTCCTTTTTGCAAATGTAATACTTAATGAAATTATCTCTTTCTATCTCAAGGCAATGCGTCTCCTGGGTGGAAAGAAATTCGTCGACCGCCTTGTTGCATCCTGGCCAATGAGGGTCATTGTATTCATCCAAGAGGATAATTCCTCCCGAAGAGAGGCGTTCATAGAAGAAGTCCAGACAGACCTTGTAAGATTCATAAAGATCGCAGTCCAAATGGACGAATGAAAACTGGCGGTTTCGAACGGTGGGCAAGGTTTGATGAAAAAAGCCGGGGAGGAGCTGGACATACGATTCAACACCAAACGTCTCAAGTTTATTTTGAACATACGCGAGAGAAGTTTGACTAAAGCCCTTCAGTTTTTTCTCCGAGTCCTTTTCGCCTCCCAGTCGGATATCTTGATAGACAGTCTGATCAAATCCTTCAAAAGAATCGAGGCCCCATAAGGTTTTTTTCCCTCCCCTCTGTTGCAAATAAACAGCCATAGGAATCAAAGTCGCTCCTCGGAAGACCCCGCATTCGGCCAGATCTCCTTCAACCTCAGCGGTACGTTTTAAAAGTTCCAGAATGATATTTAAATTGGCCGCGCCCCGAGGCTCGGCGGTTCTTCTGCGGACAATCCCTCGTGGCACACTAATTTCACAAAACCGGCCTAAGAAAGAGGGCCAATTTTCAATCAGGCGCTTTCGGTTAAACCAAAGGGAGGTTTGACAGAGCAACTGCTTGAGTCCTTCCTTAAAAGAGGCTGGAGGGTCAGGAAGTTTTTTTAAATCGTTCATAAATTATCTTGCCGACTTGATAAAGTTTGGAATCGAGAGGTACCAGCGACCAAAAGAGAGCTGAGGATCTTGATTCAAACTGCTTTCGAATATAATCAAAGAAAGCGCGACGCCGGTAGGCCTCGAAATATTCATGGAGTTCCTCTTTGGTTTTTGCTCGACCGTTATCCGCATACTTGGCCACATAAGGAGTAAAGTCGGGGTAAAGTCGGCCTTTGCCCTGTTTTCCATGGAGGGTGGTTTTCATAAAATTTCCAATGAGTAGATCATCAAAAGTTTCTAATTGGATGGCGGTCATTAAAGAGTGTCGAGGCGCCTGAAATGTGATTCCTTGGTCTCGGATTCGAGGATTGAGCGTCACGACATGTTCCTTCCCGCCCGCCTGCACGTGAATGAAGCCCAGGACGGTTTTGAGATGCTGAATGGATTTGAAATATCGATCAATGAGGGGGAGATCGGTTGACTCCAGAGGATCCTTCCATGAATCCCCAATGGACTCCGGATCGACGACCTCCCATTTCCTTTGAGGAGGTTGGATCTCTTCATAAGTGTCTTTGGAACAGTCGTAGCGGATATAGGCCGGTAGAATTTCGCATTTTCTTGATTTGAACCCCAACGCATAGTCAGAAAGAGAAGCCGTGTATTCATTAGCCCAAAGGCTGTCTTCTCTCTGGTACCGATGCATCGAGCTGAAAGGAATGAAATAACTGGCCCCCAACCTTTCCGTTCGGCGGGCAACGGCTCCTCCAAAAGGTCTCTTTCGAGCCGCCAGAGGGGGGATCCTTTTCCCCGTCTCATCGAAATAATTCATCATGTCGGCATCGTTGAATCCGCTCAGCGATAAAAGAAAAGAAATCTTATAACGCCATGCTTCGCGTCGAACAAAATACCCCCACCCTCGGTCTGAAGCATCATTGGCGTTTATGATCAAGCGTCCATTCAGGTCAACCAGAAGAATGGCATCCTGATTATAATCAGTGAGGGTCAGGACCCGAACGCGATCCGAAAGCTGAGTCCAAAGTCGGTCTTTCAAAATATGGACCTCGTAACCCTGGGCTACGAGATCGTGATAAATCCGGCCACCCGAATGGTCAGGAAGAAGAATCTTTTTTCCTTTCAATAGTTTCAGGGAAGGACCGCTTAGATGGTCCGGATGGCCATGAGAGAGCCAAACGTATTTCGCCTGTTGGATCGCTTGCAATTGCGCTTGAGGGATTTCATGAGAGAAGGTCCAGCTCTGGAAATAGGCGCCCCCTACAATCCAAGGATCGGTGACTAAAACGGGATTTGAATCGTAGCAAATCAGTATCGCATTACCAATGGTTTCAAAACCGATCCCTGTCCAAGTCATATCTGACTTACTCATCTGAGCACTTCTACGAGTGGAGGAGTTTATAGGGATGAAGAAGAGTGAAAGTATCCTGAGAATAATCTTTCCATACCAGCGATCATACTCCAAACAACCTGCCTCTTCAAGGGGTGGCTCCTGCATGGCCCCTGCAAGTTCTTCCTAGTCGTGTAGTGTCATCACTGGTATAATTCACTTAATTCTACCCGTTCCAAAATCAGAAAAACCATGAGGTGTTCATGCGAATTTTAATAACCGGAGGGGCAGGTTTTATTGGAAGCCACCTGGCCGAAGACCTTCTTGCCGAGGGAAATGACGTGACCATTCTCGACAACCTTTCTACCGGCAAACTCGAGAACATCGCTTCTCTTGAAGGGAACCCCAACTTTCATATCGTCATTGGAGATATCCTGAACGAATTTTTGGTTGACAAGCTCGTGGAACGGGCCGACTGGGTTTTTCATTTGGCAGCCGCCGTCGGCGTGGATCTCATTGTGAAAAATCCCCTTCAATCCCTCATGACGAATATCAAGGGGAGTGAAATTGTTCTGGAAAGCGTTTACCGCTACCACCGGAAAATCTTGATCACCTCCACTTCCGAGATCTACGGTAAAAACACGAATGGCCCGCTCAAAGAGGAGGACGACCGGATTCTTGGCTCTCCTCTGAAGGCGCGCTGGAGCTATTCCACTTCAAAGGCCGTCGATGAAATATTGGCCTATGTTTACTGGAAGGAGAAAAAAGTTTCTACAATCATCGTCCGTCTTTTCAACACCGTGGGTCCGCGTCAGACAGGTGCCTATGGAATGGTGATTCCTCGATTTGTGGAGCAGGCCCTCAAGGACCAAGACATCACCGTCTATGGAGACGGGACCCAGAGCCGGTGTTTCCTTTATGTGAAGGACGCGACACAGGGGATGCTCAGTCTCATAAAACAGGCGGATGCGGTGGGACAAGTTTTTAATTTGGGAAGCCAAGAGGAAATTACCATCCAGGAATTGGCGGAAGAAGTGATTCGATTGACCGGCAGTCGATCTCGAATCGTCTATGTCTCCTACGACCAAGCGTACGAAGATGGTTTCGAGGACATGCAGCGACGAGTCCCCGATACCACCAAGGCCTCCCGTCTTATGGGTTTTAAACCCACGATGGGTTTGCGCGAAATTCTAAACATGGTGATTGAGGAGTTTCGTAAGAAACTTTCTGTTCAGGAACAAACGTTCAAGTCGTGAATGAAAGGGTCATCGCTGCGAGTTCTTTTCTTGCCCCTCTATCCCGAGACGATGCCTTCTAGTCGCCTTCGGGTCTATCAATACCTTCCTTACCTTCAACAATACGGGATCGAGGCAGAAGTGAGACCCGCGTTACCAGATCCTTGGTTTACCCGTTCCTATTACTCCTCTTCCAAGATGGTTCACCTGATCCAGTATGGGGCGGAGACCCTAGGGAGTTTCATGAGGCTTTACGAAAGCCGGCGCTTTGACGTCGTCGTCATTCAAAAAGGAATTCTCACCACCAGTGCGAGGGGATGGGACCAGTTCTTCAATTGGGCCAATCCCAATCTTATTTTTGATCTCGACGACGCGGTTTACGGGACCCCTCCGGTTGAATTCCAATCGCCTTTGTTCCGCTTTTTTCAGGATCGTCAACAGACGATGAAAATCTCTTCTCGGGCCCGGGCCGTCATTGCGGGAAACGCCTACCTTAGAGAACTCGCCCTCCAGTACAATCGAAACGTCGTTGTAATTCCCACGCCCGTAGATGCCAATCGGTTTTGTCCTCAAAGGAAGAAACCCAAGGGTCCAGGCGACGAAATCGTCATTGGTTGGATTGGAGTCGAAGCGGTCTTACCTTATCTGAGGCTACTAGAGAAAGTCCTGCAGGAGATCGCTCGACACTTCCCGATCCGCTTAAAACTCATCACCCGCATAGGGAAGAGGCCTTTTACGATCCCGGGGGTTCGGGTGCAGCTTGTCCCCTGGTCCTACGAAAGCGAGGTTGGGGAAATGGGGGAGTTCGACATCGGGCTCATGCCCCTCAAAGAAGACAAATGGGCTCGCGGCAAGTGCGGATTGAAACTCCTTCAATACATGGCGATGGGGATTCCCAGTGTTTCGAGTCGATACGGAATCAATCCGGAAATTGTCGAAGAAGGTGAGGACGGTTTTCTCGCCCGCGAGCCAGAAGAGTGGATCGAGAAACTATCTGCATTGATCAGCGATCGCCCGCTCAGGGAAAGAATGGGAGAAGCGGCGCGAAAGAAAGTCGTTGAAAAATACTCCTTGGAAACCATGGCCCCTCGGCTTGCGGCCGTCGTTCGAGAGGTGGGCAACCACTCTTGAGCGCTCCCCCGCTTTCACGCCCTCCCTGGATTTGGTATCTGCTCCCCGAAATGAGATTGGGAGGAGCAGAGAGACATGTGCTCCATTTGGCCGCCGGTCTGAGGCAGCGAGGCTACCATGCCGGCATTGCTTGTCTGTTTCGTGAAGGGAAGCTGGCCAGCGAAGTTCGTAAAGAGCAAATCCCGTTTGTCTGTCTTGGAATTCGGGAAGGCTGGAGAGCCACGACTCCCCATCAAATTTTTCTTTGGCTCCGTTCGATCCCGATTGATATCTTGCATACTTATCTTTTTGGTTTTCACTTCTTTGCCGGACTTCCGGCCCGGCTTTCGGGAGTCCCGGTGGTTCTTTCATCTCGCAGAGAGGTTCCGCTATGGCAGAGGCTGCGGCACCGGTGGGTGGAAAATTTGGGAAATCTTTTTGTGGACGGGGTGACCTGCTGTTCAGAGGCCGTCAGAACTTGGACACTTCAAAAAGAGAGCATCCAGCCAAAAAAAGTTTTCACGATTTACAATGGCGTGGATATTGAACGGTTTACTCAAGCCTCGCGGGCTTCAATGATTCGCGAGGAGTTGGGGATCCCCAAAGACGCCGTGTTGATCGGAACGGTGGCCAATTTTGCCTTTGAGAAAGGATATCCTTACTTGCTCGAAGCCGCCGAGAGGATTTTAAGATCGGATCCGAACGTGTGGTTTCTTTTTGTGGGATCGGGGCCTCTCGAGAAAGAGATCAAGGAGCAGGTACAGAGATTGTCGGGTTCCGAGAGAATGGTGATTACGGGATCTCGTTCGGATATTCCGGATCTCATCGGGGCGATGGATATTTTTGTTCTCTCGTCGGTCATCGAGGGCTTTCCCAATGTTCTCCTGGAAGCGCTGGCGATGTCCAGACCGGTCGTAGCGACTCGGGTGGGAGGCGTCCCGGAATTGATTGATTCCGGGGAAGATGGAATCTTGGTTCCGCCGAAGGATGGAGAAGCTTTGGCGGAAGCCATCGGGTTCCTTTTACGGAATCCCCAAAAGGCCAGGGCCCTCGGCATTCGCGGCGCTGAAAAGGTGAGAAGAAGTTTTACTCTCGAGCGAATGATTGATCAATATGAATCTTTTTATCTTTCGTTGTTTCGATCAAAGCCCCCCTCCTTAGCAGAAAAGAAGGAAAAGACCGACTTTTTTGTTCACTCCGTGAGCAAACGTTAGCCATGTGTGGAATTGTAGGGACCGTTCACTCCAGCGAAAAGGGACCTGTGGATGGAGAAATCCTCCATCGGATGAATTCCTCTCTCAAGCATCGGGGACCGGATGATGAAGGCTCCTGGGTCCATGGCCGCGTGGGCCTTGCCATGCGCCGGCTTTCCATTATTGATCTGGAAGACGGACACCAGCCAATTTCCAATGAAGAGGGAAACATCTGGACCGTCTTCAATGGGGAGATTTATAACTTTCAAGAATTGCGCGAGGAACTCCTTCAAAAGGGACACCATTTCAAAACGCGTTCGGACACTGAAGTCATTGTTCATCTCTACGAAGATGCAGGAGAGGATTTTGTTCACCGCCTCCGTGGAATGTTTGCCATTGCCCTGTGGGATGAACAGTCGCAGAAACTTCTTCTTTACCGCGACCGGGTGGGAATCAAACCCCTTCACTATTGGTTTAAAAATGGAACCCTTGTTTTCGCTTCCGAAATTAAAGCGATCCTGGAATATCCCGAAGTGGGGCGGGGGCTTTCCCTCTCTGCTTTGAGTGATTACCTGAGTTTTCTCTACGTTCCAACTCCCCAGACGATTTACCAAGAAATCCGTAAACTGCCGGCCGGTCATTATCTCGTCTACTCGAAAGATCAAATCCGTCTTCATCGCTATTGGGATTTCCACTATCAGGAGTCCTCTGGAATTCGAGAAAAGGTTTGGGTGGAGAGGTTGAAAGCCGCCCTCCAAGAATCCATTCAACTCCATCTTGTGAGCGACGTTCCTGTCGGGGCCTTTTTAAGCGGAGGAGTTGATTCCAGCACCGTTGTGGCTTGGATGAGCGCTTTAACCACCCAACCCATAAAGACCTATTCGATGGGGTTTGACGATAACCAGTTCAACGAACTTCCTTTTGCGCGCGAAGTCGCAGACCATTGCAGGACAGACCATCACGAGAAGGTGGTGAAGGTTGACGCCTTTAGGCTCCTTTCCAAAATCGTCTCGGGTTTCGACGAACCGTTTGCGGATCCTTCTTCAATTCCCACCTTTCTGGTCTCGGAATTCGCCCGCGAGGACTTAAAAGTTGTCCTCTCCGGAGATGGAGGAGATGAGCTTTTCAGCGGGTATCTCTGGACTCGTAAAGAGGCAGTCCTGGAAAGGTATCGGCGACTACCGCTTTCCTTTAAGAGAGCGCTGGCCGCTGTCTTTCTGAGTAAAGATTACCGGCCTCAGATGGAAACAGGCCGCATGAACTTGATTCGCCGGTTCCTCTACGATGCCGGGCACCCTCCCGCAGCGAGTTTCGCGAGGCGCGTCATGTGTTTCCAGCCATGGATGAAAGAAAGGCTTCTTCAGCCCTGGGTATGGCAGGAGTTGAAAAAAGAAAATAGCCTCGATCTGATTTTTTCTCTCTTTGGACAAAAGGGGGGAGGAACCGGGATGGATAAACTCCTGTACTGGGACAGCCGAGTCTATCTGCCGGACGACCTGCTCACAAAAGTGGATCGGATGAGCATGATGCATGCCTTGGAGGTCCGGGTTCCTCTTCTGGATCACAAACTCATTGAGCTCGCGGGCTCCATCCCTTATTCCCTAAAACTCAAGGGCTGGACTACCAAATACATTTTGAAAGAGGCAGTCAGAACAATGCTTCCGCCCAGGATCTTAAAACAAAGGAAACAAGGCTTCGCTATTCCGATCCAAAGATGGTTTCGAGAGGAGCTTTTTGACATTTCGAAGCAATTACTCCTCGGGGAGGATTCTCGGAGTCGTCGTTTTTTTCAGTCTTCCTATCTCCAATGGATTCTGGAATCCCACCGAAATGGAAGCCAGCGCTTCGGATTCCAGCTTTATGCCCTGGTGGTCTTTGAACTCTGGTGCCGCCTCGGGGAAGGATCAAGAGGGCGACGCGAACTTGAGACTTATTCCTTAACAGAAGGAGGATGAGGGGATGAAGGGGTTGATCAAGCGCCTGAATTTGTTTGATTGGGTCGTCATCCTTCTGGTGTTCCTTGCGCTCCTCGCCTTTTACTTTAGTTTTATCCAACCCATTCAGTTTTCTCGCCTGATTAAGCGAGAGGGAGTTCCGAAATATGCGGAGGTCGAAATCCTTCTTCCGGACGACCTCAGTTGGATGAAAAAAATCTTACCCGTCGGCGAGGAATCCCGGAACGTTTACGGAGAGCTCGATTGGAAGATTTTAAGTTTTGGGGAGGAAGACTTTGGGGGAAAGAAGACCACCAAGCTGACCGCCCAAGTTTTAATCTATGAAGAGAGTTCCGGAATCCTTCGCTATGGAAAATATACGTTGGTGAAAGGAAGCAAAATCTTCTTGATCAACGATCATTATTTTCTCGAAGGCCGGATTCTAGATTTTCGGATTCTGAAGGATAAGATCCAGCTTTAATCTTTTCAGCATGGAAAGTCAAATCCTCCGTTGGTTTCAAAATTCTCGACCGGCTCCCCCCCTTTTAGGGGAGAGTCGGCTCTTTCATTGGATCTCGGAGAGAATCGGCTCCCGCTCCTTTTTTGGGCGGATATTTTCAAAAAGAAAATTTATCCTGTTTGGAAAATGGGGCCTCGCCCTTCTCTTGTTTTGCTGCATATTCCTGCCACGGATCCCGCTCGGTTCCTTGACTCCCTTTTACAGCTTGGATTTCCGAGGAGAAGATCTGCCTGCCTTCATTTTGATTCTTTTCCTTTTTGGTACGATGATTCGAAAAGTCTCTCTTCCTGAAGCCCCTTCAGTGGAGGGCCCCTTCCTTCTTTTCCTTTTGGCAGCTGAGATCTCTGTGGTCAACGGCCTTTGGATGCGGACGATTGATAAACCTCTGCTCAGCCTCTTTTATCTTTTGAAATGGACGCAATACTTTTTCATCTTCGTCGTTTCAGTTCGACTGACGGCCCACCCTAAGGAGAGCCGTTTTTTCCTTGAAACCTTCTTCTGGCTGGGAATGGCGATTGCAGTTTACGGTTGGTTTGAACATTTCTTCCCCGCCTCCAACGCGGTATACCCTAACTACTACCGTCTCTTTGAACGCCCCCCTTTCCATGGGGATGCCAATCACGTGGGAGGGTTCTTGGTGCTTTGGATCGGATTTTTTACGGGGATCTTTCTTACGACCTCCGAGCGTCGCAAAGAGGCACTTCTTTTAGTTTCGCTTGTTTTTGTCTTGTTTCCGCTCATCTGGACTTATTCCCGAAAAAGCTGGTTTGCGATAGCAGGGGCCCTCCTTTTTCCTTTTCTCGTCGGGGGAATTCGGAAAAAACTCCTCTTTCTTCTTTCCCTCTTTACCCTGACGGCACTCGCTCTCCCCACCCGTCTTCCGGAACGTCTGATGGATTTGGGGGAGGCCTTCGGTTCCATCGACCCCTTTCATTCTTCTTGGGCTGGGAATTGGGTCATGTGGAAACAGGCGCTTTGGAATTTTAATCAATTTTTTCTTTTCGGTTCAGGGTGGGGTTCTCGTCACCGCCTTTTCTATGAGTCTCAGTATATTCTGGTTCTCGCGGAGACGGGACTCTTTGGTTTTGGCGCGCTCGTTTTCCTTCTTTTGTCCATGATTCGCGAAATCACGACGGCCTTCACCAGGCAACTTAATGAAGAGGAAAAAGGGATGGCGCTCGGCTGGTTGATGGCCGGGGTCGGATTTCTCGTCCACAACCTTTCTTGTGTGAGTATGACCGTAGCCAAAACAGCCATTCCCTTTTGGTTCCTAAGCGCCGTTGTGTTGGCAACTTTGAGTCGTAGGCAAACCCGGCTTTCATCCCAATGAAACAGGATGCGACACAAGGGAAGACGAGGTTTCGCTTTGATTCGGTGGTCCGCATTTCTGTTTTTATTTTTGTGTTTCTCGTAGCTGCCAAATTGCTCAACTTCTTCAAGAAGATCCTCATCGGCCAACTCTTCGGGGTCTCCTCCGTGGCAGACGCCTTTTTTGCGGCAAGTTACCTCCCTTATTATCTCGCCCTCTTTTTTGAAGGAGTGTTGTTTCTGGGCTTTCTCCCGCTTTTTTCACAAGTCATGACGGAGAAAGGCGAGAAGGAGGCGAGGGAATTTGTCACTGAGGTATCGCTTGCGATTCTGTTACTCACCGGTCTTCTCGTGGTCTTAGGTTGGCAGATGGCGCCTTGGATCATTCATCAGCTCGTGCCGGGTTTCTCAGCCAGTGAACAAGAGTTAACCCGGACTCTTTTTCAGATCCACACTCTGATTGTTGTTTTTATCAGCCTCGCCTCCTTTTTCAAGGCACTCAATAGTTATTTTGAGCATTACGCGCTCGCCGCATCATCCGCCTTGGTGGATACGCTGGTAACGATTGCTGTGACTTTGATGGCCTGGAAAATATTTGGGATTTACGGCGCGGCCTGGGCAGCGGTAGCGGGGGCATTTTCTGCGCTTCTCTTTCAAGCCTTTTTTCTTTACCGTAAGCACGCGATTTTTTCCCCGCGGTTTTCATTTAAAAACGAATGGATAGGACAACTCATTTTATTTCTCATTCCGATGGGTGCCATTTGGGGGTTCCAGCAAATCCCTTTGATTCTTCTCAACCGGTTTGGTTCAGGGATGTGGGAAGGAACCATCTCGGCACTTTCCATTTCTCAAACTCTGACGACGGTGCCCATGGGTCTTGTGAATCACACCGTGCTTTTTGCGGTCTTTCCTTCGCTTGCCAAACAAGCCCACGAATCCTCGTCTGAAAATTTAAAGGAAACTTTTTTCAAAACGCTCCGCGGCGGCTTTTTGATTCTTGTTCCTCTGGGATTTCTTTTGACCTCTCTTGCCCGGCCGCTGGCCGCGCTGTTTTTTTCCGGAGGAGGCATTTCACAAGAGGGGACCACAAGGATTGCAATCTCGCTCGCTTGTTTTGGCTGGGCCACGTTCGCCCTTTATGCGGATGTCTTCATGACGCAATCTTTAATTGCCATTAGAAAACCCCTTCCCGCCATCTTTCTTTGCGGGACAAGAGCGGCGCTTACCTATATCTCAGGTTATATCTTAAGCACTTATTGGGATTACAAAGGTCTGGCCTTCAGCTTTTCCTTGGCCATGATCATGAATTTTTTCCTGCTTTTTCCGCTTTTCTTCCGGCTGTCACCTTTCCAAGGAAAATGGAAAAATCTTTTCGCGTACACCGCCAAACTCATTTTGGCGGCGAGCCCCATCTTTCTGATCACTGCGTTTGTGAACCATTGGTCCATTAAAGCCTGGATCGATTTTCCAATCCTTCTTAAAATTTCCGTTTTGGCTGCGGGAGGTTTAGCAAGTCTTGGCATTTATCTTTTCTTTTTGTTCTTACTGAAAATAGAAGAGGCGATTTCTATAAGGCAAAAAATTAAAAAGACCATGGCGAAAAAGGTCTGGTGGCTTGCGGAGCAGACGAACTAATGCGGGTACAGGCGGCAGAGAAAACCAAGACGTGCTGGGTCTGTCAAGGGAAAGACAGCAAGTTTATTTTCAAAAAAGACGGAAAATCTTTTGCTCGTTGTCTTTCGTGCGGTCTTATTTATCAAGAGTCGGCGCCCGTGGCAGAAGAGACCGAAGGCTATTATCAAAAAGGCTACTACGAAAGTTTTGGAGAAAGAAACAAAGCAATCCTTGAGGCAAGGGTTTCGCTCTATGATGACTTCCTTTCCCGGGCTGCTCCCTATTACCAAACGGGAAGGCTCTTGGACATTGGCTCGGGGTGGGGGCATTTCTTAAAAAAGGCCAAGACCGAAGGCTGGGAGGTGTGGGGAGTCGAACCCTCGAAGGAAGCAAGCGAGTCGGCCCGGAAAGATTTAGGCGGCCAGATTTTCAACGCCTCAGTCGAGTCGCTGGATTTTCCCGAAAATTATTTTGACGTCATTACCCTTTGGAATGTCATTGATTGCCTGCCGGATCCTGCAAGCGCTTTGCAGAAGATCAGGCGTTGGCTCGCCCCGGGCGGGCTTTTATTTATCCGCACTCCCAACGCTTTTTTTCATTGGAATCTTTTTAAATTTCAGGCCCGCTTTCGGCCTCTGTTAGAAAAATTCGGATGGAAAAAGGAGGCCTCGGTATTCTTACGCTCCAATTTCGACGCCTTCACCCTTAAAAAACTTTTAATCGTAAGCGGATTTGATTCTTTGCGAATCCGAAATGGAAAACTTACGCAAGGCGATGCCTACCAAGTTTTTTCCCGGTCTTTTGTCATGAACTTAGGAAAAAAAATAGTTTATCTTTCTTCCCAATTCGTGAAGGTTTTATCCGGCGGAAAACTTTTTATCGGTTCAAATTTAACCGTGTTTGCGTCGAAGGAAATTCTGGAAGAGCGGTCTCCGCAAGCTTTAAAAACAAGGATCGTTCTTAAAAGTATCGCGCTCCATTTGCTGGCAGGACTGGGGTATCTCCTGGGGCTTCCGCTTTGGCAGAAGATCCTTGGCAAAGGAAGAGAAGTTCAAATTCTTCTTTATCACAACGTCAATCCCTTCGGCAAAAGCGACATGAATGTCAGACCCGGGCAATTTGAAAAACAGATCGAGTTTTTAACCAAGCATTACACGGTCCTTTCTCTGAAAGATGCTGTCAATTCATTGAAAGAGGATCGGTCGTTAAGGGGCCAATCCGCCGTTGCAATTACTTTCGATGATGGATATGAGGATAATTACCAAGTGGTTTTTCCTTTGCTCAAAAATAAAAAACTTTCGGCTACGATTTTTCTTTTGGCGGGGGAGGAGGGGAGAGAGCGCAGGGCATCTCATTTGGGGGAGGTCGCGCGATCTTACAACCGGCTTCTTGATTGGAATGAAGTCAGGGAAATGGCGGCGTTAGGAATCTCCTTCGGTTCGCATGGCCTGAGTCATGGCCGTTTCAAAGGACTCACGGACGAAGTGTTGCTGCGCGAACTGACCGAATCCAAGGGAAAAATAGAAAAAGAAATAGGCCAAGCCGTTCATTTTTTCTCTTATCCCTACGGGACCTCCGTAGATTTTGACCAAAAATCCGAGCGCTTTACCCGCGAGGCAGGCTATGAAGCGGCTTTGTCTGCCCGGTTTGGAACCAACGATTCCCGGACCGACCGGTTCGCCTTAAAAAGAATCGGGATTGAAGCCAGCGATACGCTTTTTACTTTTCGCTCGAAGCTCAATGGAGCATTGGGACTTCTTGCTTTTTTTGATTGGCCGCCGGTGAGGCGCTTGATTCGTTGGTTAGATTCGATCTTTCTGAGGCAACCGTCACAAATTTCCGTCAAGCCCTCACCCCTCCTCCTCGTGAGCGTTGATTTTCCTCCTCACACCGACGGCGTCAGTACGATCTCCAAAGAAATCAGCGCTCGCATTGCAAAGCAGGGAACGGAAATTTGGGTGATTGGCCCCAAGGACCGGGGAGACGAGGCGTTTGATCGGGTCCAGCCCTACCGTGTTTTCCGGGTCCCGGGCTACGAATGGGGCTACGGGCGCTTTATACCGATTCTTTTTTGGATGCCGTTCATCGTCTTCCGTTACAGAATTCGGAGGATCCTTGCAATGAATATCGCCTACGGAGGCATTCTCTCTTGGACGCTCTCCTTTCTGGTACCCCTAGAGTATCTGGTCTTTGCGTATGGTTATGAATTTGAGAAGGTTAAAAAGCATCCGCTCATGCGCCGGCTTTATCTGGGAATTTATCGTCGGGCCAAAAAAGTCGTTGCCTGCAGCGAATGGGTTCGCCGGAGCCTCATCCAATTCGGAGTGGACCCCGGAAAAATTAAGGTTCTTTATCCCGCGGTGGATTTAGATCGATTCTACCCTTGCGAAATTCCCGAGTCTTACTTAAAGCAAAAAGGGCTGGAGGGGCGGAGGATTCTCTTGACGGTGGGAAGGCTCATCGAAAGGAAAGGACACGACCGCGTGATTGAATCACTTCCTGAAATCGTGAAGGTTTTCCCGGACGTAATTTACTGTATTGTGGGGATCGGCCCCAACGAAACCAGACTTCGTGAATTGGTCAATTCGCTTAAAGTAGAAAATCACGTTCATTTCATGGGGAAAGTTTCCGATGAAGAACTTCCTTTTCTTTATAACGCCTGCAAGGTATTTGTGATGCCGAGCCGTGAAATTATCGAAGACGGTCATGTGGAAGGATTCGGAATCGTTTATCTCGAAGCCAATGCGTGTGCTAAGCCCGTCATTGGCGGCAATTCCGGCGGAGTGCCGGAGGCAATACGCGAGGGCGAAACAGGATTTTTGGTGGATCCCGAATCATCAGAACAGACCGCCGGAAAAATTGTTTATCTTCTTTCTCATCCAGAAATCGCCGAAAAGATGGGCCAAAAAGCCCTTCAGTGGTCGCAGGAATTTAATCCCGATCATTACGTTAAAGAGTCCTACCGTTTTCTCACGGGTGAGGAATTAACATGAGTTTGAAAGTGGTGCTTCTTACCCGGACTTCGCGGCCGTCGGGCGCTCAAATGGCGTGGCGTTTGGAAAAATCCGGCCTAGCCCCAGTTGCCGTGCTGGTCGAAAAAAGAAACCGCATGACCCGCAAAAAAATGCAAAATCCTTTTGCGCTCGTGCAAGATTTTGGATTGGGTTTCATCTGGAAGCGAATCCTTGAGGCCTTTGCCATCAAGTCTCATTTTTATTTCCGTAGAATTTTAGGCCGGCGCTTCAAAAGCCCGGTCTATTTATCAATTGAAGAATGGGCGTTTGATCATCCTGAAATTCCGGTTCATGAAGTGCCGGATCACAACGGGCCGGAATGCCAGAAATTACTGCGCGAGTTTCGTCCCGACATCGGGATTTTAACGAACACACGCCGGATTAAAAAAGAAATTCTGGAAATCCCTCGCCACGGATTTTTTAATTTGCATCTCTCGGCCCTTCCCGAATATGCAGGCCTCGATTCTATTTTTTGGGCACTTTGTCACGGCGAAAAGGAGATCGGCGTCACGGTGCATTTTGCGGCCCAGGAAATCGACCGGGGCGATATCGTGCTCCAACGAAAAGTTCCCGTGAGCCGGTTTGATGATGAAAATAGTCTTTATCAAAAAGCGCTTTGGCTCGGCACTTTTCTGATGACGGAGGCCTTGAAACAGCTTGAGGCCGGAACGCTGGAAAGGACGCCGCAAGACTCCGCCAAAGCCGGATATTTTTCCTGGCCCGATTCAAAACAAAGAAAAGAATTTCGCCGGAGATTTAAAAATTTCAAAGAGCAGGCATTTCATTCCTCCGAATCGCCGAAGATCATTCATTTGATTACGCGAATGACCCGAGGGGGAGCGCAGGAAAACACGCTCGCAACCGTTGAAGGGCTTTTTAAAAAAGGTTATGAGGTCACACTCGTTACAGGCTCCAGTTGGGGAAATGAGGGTGAGATTCTCTCCGAGGCCTTGGAAAAAGGAATCGAGGTGGTGATGATTCCGGAATTAGAAAGAGAAATCCGGCCCCTCAAAGATCTTTTTGTTTGGCTCAAGTTAAAATCTTGGCTTTCCAAAAATAATTACGCTCTCATTCACACCCACACTTCCAAAGCCGGTTTCCTGGGCCGTCTTGCCGCCCGTCAGGCCAAAGCCTTGGCCGTCATTCACACGCCGCACGGTCATGTGTTTCACAGTTACTTCTCGCCCTGGAAAGAAAAATTATTTTTAACACTGGAGAGATTTGCAGCTAAGCGGTCGGACCGCTTAATCGCTCTTACGGATCAATGCCGCAAGGAACATTTGGCACTCGGCGTCGGAAAACCCGAGCAGTGGACGGTGATTCCAAGCGGCGTGGATGAAAATATTTTTTTAGGAGCATCTTGCAATAGCCCGTCATTGCGAGGAGTCCGCCAGGGCGTTTCGGCGGACGACAAAGCAATCCCTGAACCAGAGATTGCCCCACAGGGGCTATCCCGATCTTCTGAAAGAAATATTAAGGACGGGATTGCTTCGCTCCCTCCGGTCGCTCGCAACGACACTTCTAAACCGGTCATCGGTTTTGTGGGCCGGTTTGCTCCTGTCAAAGGCGCTATTTATTTAATTGAGGCAATGCCCAAAATTCTTCAATTGATTCCTGAAGCACACTGCGTCCTTGTGGGAGACGGGGAAGAAAAGTTAATCATTCAGGAAAGAATCCTTGGTTTGGGAATCGAAAAATCGGTGACGCTGGCCGGCCATCAAAAAGATATTGCCGCTTGGATGTCCGGAATCGATCTTTTGGTCGTGCCGTCTCTGAATGAGGGCATGGGCCGCGTGATTGTGGAAGCGGGATTCCTCGCCAAACCGGTGATCGGTACGGCCGTCGGCGGAATCCTTGATTTAATTGAAAATGGAAAAACAGGCCTGCTTGTTAAAAGCCGCTCATCGGATGAAATCGCGGCGGCCTGTGTCCGGCTGCTTCAGGACTCGGCGCTTCGCGGGAGCATGGGGGAAAATCTCCGCCAAAAAGTTCTCGCCGGTTTTACGGAAGATCACATGGTCGAAAAAATCCACCGCCTTTATGAGGACGTCTTGGCAGAGAAAGGCGTCGTGCAGGAAATCAGGCAACCAGTCTAAAATTACTTCTTATCCATTCAAAAGATCACTCCAGTCAAGCGAAACAAGCACACTCTCATTGCCATGGTCCTGTCCAACAGGAGGCTTGCTTTGGATGAACGATAAAATAAGCATTTGCTTGGAGCCAATCGTTGTCAGCGCTATGCTGTCGGCACGAAATTGTTCAGTTGTATATTTAGTTGGAAGAATCGACCAAAGAGCAAGCGTTTTTATTTTGTCGTCTTTTGTTCTGACAAGCAGCCAATCTTCTGGTGGCGTGTCACCAGGAGGAGAAGGGTGCTGAAGATAAAGAATAGCCAAATTTCCCATTTTGTCAGCAATTGTAACGTTTGCTCCATCCACGATCGAGATAGGACCCACGGGCTGATCTAGAATACTCGCCTTAACTTTCCCATCAAGGGATACTGTGTTGATATTAGTATTATTTAATGCTGATTTGACAAAGAGATAGTCACTGTCTTGAGAATAAGCTGCTGTGACAGAGTATCCGCCTAGCGTTGTTACAATAAAATGTTTTACTAATTTCAACGATCCCACATTGTTGATTTTAAAACGGGAGACGTTAAGCCCCTTGAGCGCACGAGTACTATACACGATGAGCTCATCATTGCGTGTGAAGGCAATTTTATTTTTTCTCACTTTTTTGCTATCAATGTTATTAAGTGTCTGAGATTTGACAAGTTTTCCTTCTTGATAAATCTGTAGGAAGAAATTCATGGGTGCCGTACTGGTAAAAACACCATCTTTCATTTTCCATCGCTCTCCCAGCACAACGACGGTGCCTTTCGAATCAACTGCAACATCCTTTGCTTTTTCTTCAATGCCAGAATGGGTGTTAGGGTTTGGATGCTTCAACGTGAGATTGATAGAATTTATTGGATCCTTAGAGTTGGGAGAATAAATTCCCACTCTCGCGTTGGTCGGGACGGCCAGTGGAAGTGAAAAGTCATCAGTCGGGGCAGCGAAATCATTCATTAGTAAGGCGATAAAATTGTTTTTTCCATTTGAATCGGGTGGTGAAACCGAGCTTGAAGCAGTATAAGTATGTTCGGGATAACTTTGAGGATTAATATTTAATAGCGTCCTTACGCCTGTCTTTGGATCGAGCAAAAAAGGGCGGCTGCTTAATGCTGCATCTGAGAGCAGCCAATCTTTGGTTCCGTCGTTTACGCGGAGCATGGAACCATTGGTGCAACATTCGATAGGTGTGATTTGGACGGGAGTTATAGAAGACCGCATCTTTACAGGCGCTGATGTAGCTTTAGCGGCCGTCACAGCTTTTACTCGAATTGAATTTTGGCTTTCTGTCAAAGGCTGATTGCCGGCAAACGCCGCTGAAGAAATCAAAAATGAAATCGCCGTGACTTGAACCGCGAAAGGTTTAAGGTGTTTAAAGGTCGTCATAAATTTTTTTCTCCTTTTTAACTAAAACTAAGCTTGGAAATTGATTCTTAATTGAAGTATACCCCCCCCTCGCAGGTTTCAAGGTCTTGGCCTTAAAAGCTATATCATGCTATAAATTTGGCTGTCTGATATCGGTACTATTCATTTTTATACTTTCGTTTAGTAGCACTCTATGCTATCATCTTAATCATGGAGAAACTGATTCGCAGGCACTACTGGATGAGGAAAATTGAAGATGCGTGGAAGCATCGGCCGATCGTTTGGCTTTCCGGGGTCAGGCGGACAGGCAAAACTTTCCTTTCTCAAAGTTTGTCAAAAATTGAATATTTCGACTGTGAACTTCCAAGAATACGGAGGATGATAGAGGATCCGGAAGATTTTCTTTCTGTCTTAAGAGGAAAGCGAGTAGTTTTGGATGAGATTCACCGGCTTCGCTCACCCTCCGAACTCTTGAAGATCTCAGCCGATCATTACCCCGATATTCGTATTTTGGCTACCGGTTCTTCAACTCTCGGCGCCTCCCGTAAATTCCGGGACACCCTGACGGGCCGCAAAATAGAGATTTGGCTCACTCCGTTGATTCTCGCCGATCTCAAGGATTTTGGGAAAGAAGATTTGCGGCGTCGATTTCTTAACGGGGGACTGCCGTCTTTTTTTCTGAGCCCGGCACCTCCCGAACGGGAATTTCAGGAATGGATGGATGCCTATTGGGCCAAGGACATTCAAGAGCTGTTTCGTTTGGAGAGGCGGTATTCTTTTCAGAAATTCGCCGAACTCGTCATGGCCAGGAGCGGTGGAATTTTTGAAGCCACAAAATTTTCGGGCGAGTGCGAAGCAAGCCGGTCTACGATCATGAATTATCTCCGCGTTTTAGAAGCCACCCTCGTGGCTCATGTCATCCGTCCCTTTAGTTCCCATCGGGCTACCGAAATCATTTCTGCTCCCAAGATCTACGGCTTTGATACAGGATTTGTCTCGTATCATCGAGGTTGGCATGAACTCAGGTCCGAGGATAAGGGTTATCTTTGGGAGCACTTTGTGCTGAATGAACTTCAGGCACAGTTGCAAGTCCGTGATGTTCGCTATTGGCGCGATAAGCGCGGCCATGAAATTGATTTTGTCTGGGTGAAGCCAGGAAGTTCTCCGATTGCCATTGAATGCAAATGGTCTACTTCAGAGTTTGATGCTTCCGGCTTAAAGGCCTTTCGGCGCGCTTATCCACAGGGTGAGAATTTTATTGTGACCCATGACGTCGAGCGGCCCTATGTCCGGCGTTATGGCGATCTTTCGGTAGAATATGTTTCTCTTCCAGAGCTCATTCAAAAGCTAATCGATCGATAATTTTCCACCGGTAAACCGTACTGGTATTTTTGGCGGAATCATCTTATGATTTAGCCCCAAAAGGAGGAGTTCAAATTTGAAAGAGGGATTAGAAGGAATCCTTAAAAATCAGCGTTGTTTAGTTTTGGCACCACATCCGGATGATGAGGCTTACGGCTGCGCAGGGACCCTGGCAAAACTCAAGGCATTGGGTTCGGAGGTTTTTGTGATCGCCGTCTCGGCGGGCGATGTTCACCACTACAATGTGAACAAGTATTCCTTTGTGACCGGCCAAACGCGCCTTGAGGAATTTCAAAACGCGATGAAAACCCTCGGAGCCGATGATTACGAACTGATCTACAATGATTCCGAGATTCATCTGAAGCTTGATGCCTTTCCTCTTAAGGAACTCATCAATTTATTTGAGAAAGATTGCCGGCTCGCCATGGATAAGATTAAGCCGACCATGGTGATCCTGCCCGCCATTTCTTACAACCAAGATCACGAGGCTGTTTTCCGGGCGGGATTCACGGCCTGCCGTCCCAGCCTTCCGGAGGTGAAGTCTTTCCAGAAAATCGTCCTCTCCTGCGACAACCCGGCGATTTCATGGAGCCTTGAGCGGGAAAAATTTCATCCGAATTTTTACGTGGATATTTCTGATTACTTGGACGCCAAATTAAAAATCGTCTCATGTTACCAATCCCAAGTCCGCTCACGCCTTCATCACGCCAGTCTTGAAAATATTGAGTGGCTCGCGCGGGTCCGCGGCAGAGAGGTTTCTGTCGAGGCGGCGGAGGCCTTCATGGTCCACCGCTTGCTCGTCTGATGATCCCACCACCTGCCTTTGGCCTGAAGGGCCAGAAAACAATCCTCGAGGTGGTGGGATGATTCTCGCGGCACACCAACTTCATTATTTGCCCTGGCTGCGGTACTTCCATAAGATCGCTAGTTGTGACACCTTTGTCGTTCTCGACAATATCCAGTTCAATAAAAACGGCTGGCAGAACCGCAATAAGATCAAGACCCCGCAAGGCGCAGCGCTTCTTACCGTCCCTATTCTCAATAAATTCCAACAGCTTATCTCTGAAGTGCAGATTGACGACAAACAGCCGTGGGCGAAAAAACACTGGCGTACGATCGAACTCAATTACGGGAAGGCCCCTTTTTTCAAAGACCACCAAACCTTTTTCCGCAACCTTTATGAATTCCGTCCGTCCGGCCGGAATCTTTTGAACGAGCTTAACTACAAAATGTTTTTCTATTTTTTGAAAGCGCTTGGAATCCAAACCAAAATTGTCCGTTCATCCGATTTAGATTTAAAAGGGGAGGCTACGGAACGGCTGATCGGAATCTGTAAAGAATTAGGTGCCAAGGCGTACGTGACAGGGGCCCACGCAACCCAGGTTTACCTGGATGCTAATCTTTTCGAACGCGAGGGGATTGAACTCGTTACCCAAGAATTCAAATGTCCAGAGTATCCCCAGCTTTTTCCAAAGGTGGGGTTTATTCCCGAGCTTTCAATCATCGATCTGATTTTTAATATCGGCCCAAAAAGTTTAGAAACGTTAATGCAAGAAAATTTTTTTCCTGTTCAGGAGAAAAGTTCATGATCCCACCACCTGCCTGCCAGCCAAAGGCTGGCTCGAAAAAATCATCTGGTGGACCCTCTTTTGGCCCTTCGAACCAAAGGCAGGTGGTGGATGATCCCACCACCTTCCAGGTGGTGGGATGATCCCTCACTCGCGGCCTACGCTCGGGCCGGAAGAAAAGCAGGCAATCGAAGAGGTTCTGGCTTCAGGTCACATTGCTCAAGGCAAAAAGGTCGGTGAATTCGAAAAAAGTTTTTGCGAATTTACAGGCAGACGCTTTGCGGTTGCGGTAAGTTCGGGAAGTTCCGCCCTTCATCTTTCTTTGGTAGCGCTTGGTCTTGGCCGGGGAGACGAAGTCATCCTTCCTAGTTTTACTTGCACGGCACTTCTTCATGCCGTGGAGGCGGTGCAGGCGAAACCTGTTCTTGTGGATATTGATCTGGAAGATTTCAATCTTTCGGTTACAGAAGTGAAGAAAAAAATCCGGCGGAAGACAAAAGCAATCTTGGCACCACACGCCTTCGGGTGCGCTGCGCGAATGGAAGAGCTTTTGGATTTCAAAATTCCTGTGGTCGAAGACGGCACCCAAGCGCTCGGCGCCAAAGTGGGGAACGAGAGAGTGGGGAATTTCGGTGTGGTGAGCCTCTTTTCTTTTTATGCCACCAAAATGATTACGACGGGCGAAGGCGGCATGGTGCTGACAAACTTTCCTCGCTTGGCCGAACGCATCTTTGACCTTCGGGATTACGATAAAAAAGAAACTCACCATTTTCGTACCAATTCAAAAATGACGGACCTCGAGGCGGCCATGGGAACCCAGCAGCTTAGAAGATTACCCGGTTTTATTGAAAAGCGCCGGGAAATCGCAGCGCTTTACAAACAAGCATTTTCAGGCTCGGATGCAATTCTGCCTCAAGATGATTCTCAAAGAGATCATGTCTACTTCCGGTATGTCGTGCGGTTTCCAAAAAAGTCTAGAGAGAGATTCCGGCAACTTCAGGCGGACGGGATCGAAGTAAAAAAGCCGGTCTACAAACCTCTCCACCAATACCTCAAGCTTGCCGATTCGCTTTTCCCGAATACTCAGCAAGCGATGCGCGAATGTTGTTCGCTGCCGATTTTTCCTTCCTTAATTGAGAAAGAACAGCATCAAATTTCTGATGCCTTGATTCGAACCCAAGGCAAGACCACCGCACGAGACACCGTCCCAGTGATTGGGTCTTAAGTCATGTGGAAATTTAGGCAGATTCTTTTACTTTCATTTTTGGCTGCGGCCCTGCTTACGCCCTTGCTGCGCGCGGTCGCGCTTCATTTTGGAGTGCTGGACCATCCCAAAAGCCACGGCATCCATTCCCATCCTGTCCCGCGATTAGGCGGCGCCGCGATCTACCTCGCCTTCATCATCGGCTCGCTTTACAGGATGGATTTAAGCCAGGCCTTAAAAGGTATCCTTGTAGGATCGAGCATTATTTTTTTTATCGGGCTCGTGGATGATCTCGTGCATCTAAGAGCCGGTATCAAACTCGCCGGACAGCTTGCGGCTTGCGGCATCATGATGTTTAAATTCCGTGTGATTTTGCATGTTTTTCCCAATGATTTTTTTAACAATTTTTTCACGGCTTTGGGCATCATTGGGATTACCAATGCCGTCAATTTTTTGGATAACATGGACGGCCTTGCCGCCGGGCTGATTTCCATTTCAAGTTTGGCTATTTTTTGGATTGCCTACACCACCGGGCAGTTTTGGCTGGGTTACCTTTCCATGGCTCTTGTGGGAGCAGCTTCGGGATTTCTTGTTTTTAATTTGCGCAAGGCCCACGTCTTCATGGGAGATTCGGGAAGTACTTTTTTGGGATTCACAATAGCCAGCCTTGCGGTGATGACCGAGTGGTCCCGCGAATTGTCGGTGGTTGTGACCGTGCCTCTTTTAATTCTAGGCGTGCCGGTTCTCGATATGTTTTTGATCACCGTTCTGCGGATCAAAGAAGGCAAGGTAAAGAACTTGAAAGAGTGGATCGACTACACCGGCAAGGACCATTTTTCCCACCGGGTGATGCGCTTAGGGCTAGGAGAGCGGGGGGCTGTTTTTTCCTTGTGGGGACTTCAAGCGGTGTTTTGCTCCGCGGCCCTTTTCATCCTGCCCCAAAAATCCTTCGCAGGTTTTTTAGGATTTTTCCTTTATCTTTTGGTGGTCTTGACGATCACTACTTTTTTCATGAAGCGCAGGGAACTCGTCCTTCAAATCAATAAGAGAACACCCAAGAAAAAACTTTCTAAGATTTGAAGTAATGGGCGACATGGTAAGAGACATAATCCACGTCATCCACCAGAAGATCGTAATACAAAGGCAGTCGCAGGATGCAGTCGGCGTAGCGCACAGCATGCGCCAAAATGCGTCCGCTGTGTTTGGCGCGGTAAAAAGGGCTTTCGTGAAGCGGCAGGTAATGGAACGCGGCGTAGATGTCTTGTTTTCTCAAGTAAGCAATCAGCCCGTCCCTTTCGCTCCGATTGGAACACAAGAGATAAAACAAATTTCCGTTTTGGGTCGCATAGTCAGGAACCACCGGAAGCCCCACCACGCCCTTTTTCTCTAAGGGTTTGAGTCTTTCATGATAGGCCTCCCATAAGGCAATTCTCTTTATTTGGATCTTGTCCAACGATTCAAGCTGCGCGTAAAGATATGCCGCGGTCAAATCTGAGGGCAGGAAAGAAGAGCCGAGATCCATCCACTCATACTTTTCCACCTCGCCTCGTGAGAGCGCGGCCCGGTTGGTGCCTTTCTCCCAAATAATCTCGGCGCGATTCTCGAAACGTTTGTCATTGATGGCAATCATGCCGCCCTCGCCTGAGATAATATTTTTAGTCTCATGAAAAGAAAAGGCGCCAAATGGGCCAAGCGAGCCTAACGGGCGGTTTTTATAAAAGGCAGCTACTGCTTGCGCCGCATCTTCGATTAAAAATAGATGATGTTTTTTGGCAAGCTCTAAGAGAGGATCCATGTCACAGGCCACGCCGCCGTAATGAACGGCAACGATGGCCTTGGTGCGCGAAGTAACAAGAGATTCAATCTGGGTAGGATCAAGATGAGGCAGGAGGGGACCTGAATCCGCAAAGACAATGCGCGCACCACGCAAGACAAAGGCATTGGCGGTGGAAACAAAGGTGAAAGACGGCATGATCACCTCATCATCTTTTTCAATATTCGCCAGGAGGGCGGACATTTCCAAGGCATCCGTACAAGAAGTGGTGAGTAAGACTTTGCCGAATCCAAACCGTTTTTCAAAAAAGGCATGGCATTTTTTTGTGAAGGGGCCGTTTCCTGAAATCTGCTGGGACTGGACGGCCTCTACCATGTATTCGGTCTCTTTTCCCGTGAGGAAAGGTTTGTTGAAGGTCACGGTGCGTTTTTGAACCGGGGGCGGCGTAAGTTTGACCGTCATTTTTCTTTGGTGAAATATTTCGCGAAAGCGGGATCAGGGTATCGGGATTTCATTTCGTCCGGTTGAAAGACGGCGATCGCAGCTTCATAAAGAGGAGAGCTGTGATCGAGCGAGACGAATCGCGATAAATTTTTCTGGCAGAAATCAAAAAGCGCTTTAGGGTCAAAGTAAAAAAGACCAGGGGAGCTGAAGCTATTGTAA
Organism: uncultured bacterium; assembly: GCA_964372875.1. GTDB lineage: Bacteria > Omnitrophota > Omnitrophia > Omnitrophales > JACQLI01 > CAYJTB01. The sequence goes on along the minus strand of CAYJTB010000007.1, from coordinate 37,539 downwards.
GTTGTTAGAAAATTAAAACTTATCGCGCGCTTTGCATGACGAAACATCCGGGATAACAGTTCGTGAACATAGCCTTCCCATTTTTCCTGATCCAAATTGCAGCGAAGGTTCAAAGTGCCGCTTAAGACCACAAAGTCATATTTGTCATCAAAGGTATCGTTTGCGAAATCACGCTGGTAAAGCGTAACGTCAGGAAATTTTTGTTGGGAGTGTGAGATAAGTTCGGCAACAATCTCCGTGCCGCTGTAGTCGTGAGGGATGCCCTGATCAAGAAGGTATTGATGAAGATCGCACAGGCCGGTTCCCACATCGTGGATGGAAAATTTTCCGGAAACAGGCAGAAGAGGTCTCAACAAGCGCTCAAAACGCAGCGATTGGGTCTGTTGATCATTCTGAAAGGTTGCTTGGGGCGAATCCCCGAACTTTTCAAACTGGGCGAGATACTGGTTTCGCTGGGCCTCAAGGATTTTGGAATTCATAAATTAAATTTTTTCTGCACGAAGAAAAGCGGCCGATTCCGCGTTTCCGCATAAATATTAGAAAGGTATCTCCCGATGATTCCCAGCATGGTGAGATTGAGTGACCCAAAAAGACAAATGGAGAGGATGATGCTCGTGTAGCCCGGCGGGACTTTGTAGATAAAATGTTTGACGAAATAAATACCGGCAAGAAACGAGAAGACGAGTCCGGCAACTCCTCCGATATAGATCATAAGATTAAGCGGCCGGTTCGATAAGGAAAGGATAATGTCGAGGAAAAGTTCAAGCCGGGAGAGAAGATTATAATTGCTTCGGCCCCGGGGTCGCTTTCGGTTGTTTATCTCAAGCACCGCGGAGCGCATTCCAATATCTGTTGTGATTCCAGCCACCACGCGATTTGTTTCCTGGTAGAGATTATAATTTTCGAGGAATGGGGCCGTCATGATTTTCATCATGAGCTGATCACGGACCATGGGCACGCCAAGAAGTTTGGTCACCACCCACCAAAAAAAAGCCGAAGACCATTGGTCTAAAATGTGATTGCGGGTTTTGGAGCGGGTGTAAACGATATCCAAACCCTCTTTTATTTTTTGATAGAGCCGTGGGATTTCAGAAGGAGGATTTTGAAGATCGCCGTCCATGATGAGGACATGCCGTCCCGAGGCAAAACGCATCCCTGCCGAAATTGCCATCTGCTGGCCGCGGTTGCGTGATAAAGAAACCCCTTTCACAAAAGGGTATTTTTCACACTGTTTTTGGATGGCGGCCTCGCTCGCGTCCGGGCTCTTGTCGTTTACAAGAATAATTTCAAAAGGTACCTGAAGTTTGGAGACATGTTCAATGATCTCTTCGACAAGCGGACAGACAGTAGCCTCATCATTGTAAATGCTGGCGACAATCGAGAGCTCGTATTCAAAAGTTCTTGGCATGAGGGTCGGGCAAAAGGTCTAGTGGTTCGACTAGCGCTCACCACTAGTACTGAGCTTCCCATAAATTCAGTACTGTCGAAATACTAGCAGAAACGCATCCGGCATTCTAAAATAAGATCGCCCAAAATGAAAGCCGTAATTCTCCAGTCCAATTACCTTCCCTGGAAGGGGTATTTTGATCTTATCCATGAGGCAGACAGATTTATTTTTTTTGATGAAGTCAAATACACCAAAAACGACTGGCGCAACCGGAACCGCATTTATTCCGCTAGCGGACTCCAGTGGCTGAGCATCCCTCTGCCGAGAAATTCCGTCCATCTTAAGATCAGCGAAGTCAAAATCCCCAATACGGATTGGCAAAAAAGACATTTCAAAATGGTCCGCTACGCCTATCAAAGCGCGCCTTTTTTTCATCAATTAGAACCCTTCTTAGATGAATTTTATGCCGGGCGTTGCTGGGGTTCCTTATCGGCGCTTAATCAGTTTATCCTCGAGACCGTCAGCGAATGGCTGGGGATTAAAACCCAATTTCTAAACTCCTCAGACTTTGATCTGCAAGGGGAGCGTGTAGCCCGGCTGGTAGATTTGCTGCAGAAAGTCGGAGCAAATGAATATCTCACGGGTCCTTCAGCTGAAAATTATTTACAGGGTCAGGAATTTCTTTTCGCCGAAAAAGGAATCAAACTCACTTACAAGAATTATTCGGGCTATCCCGCTTACCGGCAGCAACGGAGCCCTTTCGTCCATGAAGTTTCTGTCCTCGATATGATTGCCAATTTGAAACGCGAGGAAATCGGCCGGCACATTTGGGGATGGCGGGAACGGGTTCAGGCGCGGGCGGCAAAAGGCACGGCCTGGGATTCAAGCGCCCAGAGGTCGTGAGAAGCGCCCAAGACATTTTCGGCCGCGAGGAGTCCGGTGCGAACGGAGTGATGCATATTGTTGTAGACAAACATCCCTTGGCGGCCGATGGTCTGAAGATTTTGAAAACCTCCCAGATAATCGCGCAAGATTTTTATTTTTTGAAGATAACCCAATAAATAAACGGCATACGCTTTTTTTCTTCGTATCACGAATCCATCTTCAATCGATCGATTCGAAACAAGCCCCACCCTTTCCAATTCCTGCTTGGCCAGGGCAATCAATTCCGTATCTGATTGGGTCCAGATTTCATCACCGGGCGAACAGACATATTCCACGCAAAGCCCTGCTTTATCTTGGGCGCACATCGCTTGGCTAAAGTTACCAAAATTAGTCACTCTCAGCATTTTGATTTCTTTGGCGTGGACATCAATCCAGTGTTCGCGGAAGGACTTTAGATTTTTTTGATCCACAATCAAATTCACCGTAATCAAATCCCGATAGGTAAGCCGGTTCGCAGAGGCGAGCACTTCTTGGGGAGGAGTGGGCGTCATTTTTCTTACTAATTCATCCAACGGAATACTGCTAATGACTTGGGTGCCTTTCCAGCAGTTCATTTGCCCGGATTCCGAATCCCAGATTTCAACGGCTTCGATCGATCTACCGTCATGAAGAACCCGGGTGAGCTCAGAATGGATTTGCAGCTTTGTCTGGGGACGGCGGAGGATCTCTTCCAGAAAGGCTTCATGCATCATGCTGGAACCTTCCAGGGGATAATCAAATTCTTTCACCGTAAATTTGGGATCATTCAAAAAAGCCCCGGAGATCATTTTGAAAAATGAATTTTTGACCCGGTGCTTTGCCCACAAGGGCTCGATCTGTTCGCACCCGACTCCCCAGATTTTTTCGTTGTAGACCTTGTAAAACATCCGGTAGAGTTCTTCACCGAAATGATTCGTCACCCATTCACGGGCATTGGTGGCCTCGGGAGAATTCCGGAATTGAGATTGAAAGTAGCTAGCAAAAATCCCGAGACTCTGCCGTAACCCAATTTTTCTGAAGGCATCTAAGAGATTTAAAGGGGACTGGATCAATTTTCCGTCGTAATAAATACTTGAACGCCGCTGGTGGGTGATGAGTTTTTCTTTCAAGAGGTTATGCCATAGTGCGCTGATTTGGCTGTCATTTTTGAAAAAAATATGAGGGCCTAAATCAAAACGCACGCCCTTATAGGAAAGTGTTTCAGAAAGCCCGCCGATTTTTTTTGCCTTCTCAATAAGAAGGACGCCGTGTCCTTCTTGGGAAAGCCGGTAAGCCGAGGCTAGGCCTGCGCAGCCGGCTCCGATCACGAGGATGGGTTCCATCGGGGTTATGCTAATATAACGCCTTCATGATGGCAACCCATACCAAAGAAAATCAGATTTTTTTCTTGCGGTGGTTCGTTGTTTTTTCCGCCATTTTGTTCTTAACTCTTCCTTATTTCTTTTTCGGTCATTCCGTCATCCAAGCCATTTATGAAGGCAGGTCGTATCCCTTTTTAAATTCGCTCATTGAAGGGCAGCAAAATTTCCCCCTCAAAGTCTATCTAGAGACCGCAGACGGCATGTTCTCGGGTTTCCTATTCATTTGTCTTCTCGTCTTTCTTATCGCCGGGGTAGTTTATTTTGAACCGCCTTCTCGGGACCGGTGGAGGTGGCGGCTTGCAAGGATGCTTACCTTGTTCATGGTAAGCATGGTATTTTTCAGGCCTTATCTTTTGGAAAATGAGTTGGTCTACCTGATTCATCCTAAAAGAATTTTCGATCCAAGTTTTTTAAGTTCTGATTGGACGTGGAACCGGGGCGTTTACACGCATCTTGTTTATGACTGGCTCTTGGCTCCCTTCACGCTTTTCTTGAGCAATCTAAAAATCGTCATCATCGGAAGACTTATTTTCTGGGTATTGGCGATTGAGACCTTGGCGCGGCTTGCCAAGATGTGGGGCCTTAAGTGGTGGCAATTCACATTAGGCATTGCTTACTATCTTTATGCAGGCCAGACGCTGGCCGCTACAGAAGCGCTTTTTGGCGGGCTTGAAGCAAAATATTTCGCCTACCTTTTTTTGCTTCTGGCGCTTGACAGCCGCTTCAAAAATGAGTTTGAAAAAACAGCCGTATTCTGCGGGCTTGCGGTTTCCTTTCATGCCTTGGTGGGCACCTGGAGTGCATTGGCCGTTATTGCAACGCTGGCGGCAGCAAGGTCATCTTTCACTGCCAAGCGAGCCGGTTTATTTTTTCTCCTTCTTTTTTTATGCGCTGCCCCCGGCATCCTAACGGCCGTGACTTATCTTTCCGAAAGCGGCCAAGTCACCCGCGAACATCTGGCCCTGGAAATATTTTTCCGGGCGCCGCATCACCTGGACCCCTGGTTTTTTCTAACACCCGCCAGGGCCGTCGAAATTTTTGTTTATTACGGCCTCACCGTTTTTTTTATTTGGGCGTGTTTGAAACGCGAGCACGCCTTGATCCTTTTTATTTTCCTGACAACACTCATGGGGGTTTTTATCGCAGGCCTTCTGGCAAGAGAGATGGGTTGGCTTAGTTTTCTCTATCGCTATCCTTTCCGGGTGGGTCCCGTTTTCCTTCTCCTTATTTTTTCATTCGTTGCCTTTCGCGGGCTGGAAGGGTCCCGCCGGTCGCCAAAGAAGAGCGCTAAGGCGGCAGGGCTCATTCTTTTTCTGTTTTTAGTTTTCCAGGGCTTGCGCCACCAAATGCCGGTGACTTTATTAAAAGACACAGGCGATTTCATGATGAGTTGGGAAAAGCATTTTTTGAAATCAGACGAGGACAATTTCGCAAAGGCGGCAAAATGGATCAGGGACAACACGCCTCGCAACAGTATTTTTGCGGCTCCGCCGTGGGAATACCGGTTTTGGATCGAGGCCGAACGGGCCGAAGTGGTCTGCTACAAATACCTTTTTGTGGACAAGACGATTGAAGAATGGATCGCAAGGCTTAAGGATTTAAATGGAGGCAACGTTTTCACAAAACGGGGGAGTGCGGTCTTAGGCGAGATGAAGGAAAATTTCCCTTATTTGAGCCAAGAACAACTGGCTCAAATCAGGTCGCGTTACCACGCGTCTTATTATCTGACGACGAAAGAAAGGAAGGATTTGGCGGACCGGCTTGTTTATTCGAATCCAACTTATTATCTGTACCGTCTTGCAGGTAAGACGTAATGACCTCGCTTACTCTTTGGGTCCCACCGGGGAGTAAAATGACGATATCGACGGCCTGATTTTTTTCAAACAGTGACTGAAAGGCAAGAAAGATTTTATGGTAGGCGTCTTCATAGAAGTAAAAAGGCTTGAGGGGATCAAGGCTCTTTTGACGCTTTTGCGCTGCCTGTTTGATGGAAAAAGGATTCCTCCGCAACCGGCCAGGAAAAATTGTACGTCTTCATGAGGGGGCTGCAAATGTCGAGGACTCGTTTCAAGATGCCGGCATCCCAGAGCTTCGGTGGGGGACAAATTGCCGCTTGGCTGGGATTGATCCTTTTTTGGAATCCGTCTGGATGGATGATGGGAGGGGGGAGTCCCAAAAAAGCGGTGATCCGCTGCACGGTGCTTTCACGTAGCGGGGCCTCGCAGGAGAACAGGTCTTCGAATCGAATCGTTAAAAAATTCGCACCGTCTCTTTGATAGGACCGGATTTTCTCATTAATACAAACCCACTGCCATGCCAGCCGTTCTAATTTTGAAAGCCTTTTCCAAGGAATTTTACGGTTTCGAAAAACATGCCGGATGTTTAAATTCCAAAAGGGCATATCAACAAACAGCCCCCGCCAGCTTTTGGGCCTAAAATTAAGTGTTGAGGTGATAAAACTGAGAGGGTGTCGGATCATGTGGATGACCTTGATCGAACCCAAGGTTTGCCGAAGTGTATCTCCCAGCCCATAAAGAAAGGGAGAGATTTCGATATATTTTGCACTCTTCCGTTCCTCGTAATTTCTCAGCAAGGGGCTGCGTGAAGTGATAAAATGCCGCTCAATCAGCGGAAGGCAGAAACGGGGCAGACGCCTTTCTGTCCGGAGGTTGGAACAAATATTGAAAATCCAGCTGGGAGAAGGCTCCTGAGAACAAATGACGTCAGGGTAGTGGCGCCGAAGGAAATGGTAGAGGAAGGTGGTACCGGTCCTGCCTGTGCTCAACACAAAGTAAATTTCCGTTTGGGTGAAATGAGCAATCATGAGATGGTGGAGGTTAAACGTCCGGTTATTATGCAGGAAAGCCACTTTTTTTCAATGCTTTTTGCCTCATGAAAACAGCTGCCATCGCTATGGGATATGACTCGCGGGCCCTTTGCTACGGCAGGAATTTTCGCTCTTGCAAGTATTGTTCCGGGCCCAGCGGTCTGTTTTTTCTTTCTTCATTGCATGCATCTTCTCTATGAATCCTGGAAGAAAAGAAGCCTGGGCACTGCTGGGGATTGGGATTTTTGCCTTGGCCGTTCGTTTGATTTTTCTCGCACAAGTCGAAGTTGTCGGCCCGGATGAAGCTTATTATATTGGGATGGCCGCAGCGATGGGGGAGGACCGCCCCTATGGCGGTTTCGACCAGCATCCTTTTCAGAAATCACTGCTTACCATAGGAAAACGCCACGGTCAACCGCTCGTTCCATTTCTGTTCCGTATTGCCGGTCAGGGATCCGGCGGCCGGTGGGTCGGGGCCGCCCAAGGAGTGAGCCTCGCGTTTTTTTTATTTTCTCTGCCTGTGTTTTACCTTACAATTCGCAGGGTTGCAAATTCGCGAGAATCTTTTTTTTCGACGCTTCTTTTCGCCTTCGCGCCTTTTTCGATTGAATATTCGCTGCCTGGCCTGACGCACTCGGTCTACATTTTTTTTATTTGCGCATTTTTTTTATGCGCGACACGGATGCTGCTTGACGGCACCTTTGGCTGGGCCGTTCTTTCCGGCGCAAGTCTCTTTGGGGCCTACGCAACCCGGGTTGAATCTTTCTTTCTTTCTGTTTGGCTGATGGTGATAGGAATGCTTTGCCTCAAGTGTCGTTGTTTCCGCCGTGTGACGAGACCTTATGCTGTTGCAGGCGTGGTTTTTATTATGTTATCACTGCCTTTTTGGATCTGGATTCGTAAGACAACCGGTATCTGGCAGTTGGATTGGGATTTGTCAGGCCGGGCCATTCAGCTGATCCAGCAATGGCACCTTCCTCCTTCTTCCCTGCTTGCTCATGGGTTCGGATGGGAATATCGCCTGGCCGATTCGGCTTTTATTTTAAGTTTTATGGTCTTCTACCTTCAAAAACTCCTGCATGCGTGGGATTTTTTGCTGCATCTTCTGCCGCTTCCGGTCTGGATACTGTCGGTTTTAGGTCTTGCCGAGATAGCGCTATGCCGCTTGAAAGGGGCCTCTTGGGTCGGACTTTTATTGGTGTTGTGTTTGTTTCATTTTTTATTTTATCCGCTTGTTGGATCCGCACCCCGTTTTTTTCATCCTGCATTGGCGCTGCTTCTTTTGGGGGCGGGGCCAGGGATAAGCTTTATCGAAACACGGATTCGCGCGGTCAAGCCCTTACTGCCCCGCCTCGCTGTGATGTTTTGGAGTGCAGCCGTTCTTTTTTGCCTTATCGGCTATTTGCGGGGTTATCGTTCTCTGGTCCTGTCGTTTCGGAATGAGGGGGTTGAGATGCGCCGGCTTGGAGAAGAGATCCGAAGCAAGGGACAGGCCGGGACATTCTTGGCTTCCGATAACCGTTCCTGTTTTTATGCCGGTCCTGCCTGCCGTCGGTTGGTAATGTTGCATCAAATCAAGCGACTTTTTAAGCCGGAAATCCGATTCAAGAATTTTTTGCGGGATGAGAAAATTAATTTCGTCGTCGTGGATACGTGCTACATTCCAAAATTCTTTCCTGAATATCAATTCTTGCTCAATCACCCGCCTGAGTTTCTCGAAAAAGTAGCTCAAACCAAGGCCCGCGGCGAACGCGCGATTCTTTACCGTTACCAGCACCATAGTATGTCGTGAAAAGATACCAAGGCCGTGGGAACTTGGCCGCATCCGGCCATGTTCCGCGCTATCCACGCGGAAGGATTTCATAAAGCACGACTTGTTTTTTGCCGGTCACGGTATACCGTGGCGCACAAGGCGGGGAGGGAGCGGAGGGGTCTTTTCGAGCAGGATCCAGTTTGAAGAATCATAGCGTAGGTTTGGAACTTGATGAAATCTTTTGGATTTTTGATAAGATGACACAATGTCGCAGGATCCTATCGATCGAATCTCGCTGGGTGAGCCCATTCAAGTCTCCGTTGTGATTCCTCATTTTTCCGCTTCACGGTCAGAAAATTTATCCGGGCTTCTTGAGGATCTAAAAAATCAATCCGTCAAAGAAATCGAAATGATAATTGTCAAGGGAGTCTCGCCGCAAGGCAGAGCCATCAATCAAGGTGTCCGTGAGGCTCAAGGAAAAATCTTGGTCATCATTGATGATGACAGCAGGCTCGGCCATTCGCGCGTGATTGAAAATCTCGTTCAGGCGATTCGCCGTGACTCCTCCATCGGAATGGCCGGGGCATCGATCGTTCCTTCCGACCGGGAAAATTGGTTTCAGCGCCTCGCCGCCCAACAATTTCCTCGTTACAGAATGACGGTCGTAAAAGTTGTGACGGACAGCGATTTGCCGGGACATCCGTGTGTTGCGTTTCCCATGGAGGCATTTACGAAAGCAGGGATGGAGCGCGAAGATATTTTACGCGGGCTTGATCCGGATCTGCGTGTGCGAATCCGCAAGGCTGGTTTCCGTGTGGTGCTCGTACCTGACACTTGGGCACATCATCCGCTTCCATCTTCGGTTTGGAAATTTATCCGCACGTTTCTTCGCAACGGTTATGGATCCGCCTACCTCCAGGTCAAACACCCCGAAATCAATTACGACACGGACGAAGCCGTGGGTTCAGAGAAATTTGTCGCTAAGCATTCTTTTTTTTACCGTGCGTTACGTTATCCCACGCGGCTTCTTAAAAGTCTTTTAACTTTTCAATGGGTCCGCCTGCTGGGCTATACAGTGTATCTGGCCGGCTATGCGTTCGGGTATTTGCGTTTTTCGCTCTTCGGCTTCCCTCATCAAGCGCCAGTGCTCCATCCTTCAGGTACTCTTCACGCATGAACCCTAAACTTTCGATCGTCGTTCCCATTTACAACGAGTCGCAGACGATCGGGAAGCTTCTTGAAAAAATTGTCGAGATCCAGCAGGAAAAAGAAATCCTTGTGGTCGATGACGGTTCCACCGACGGGACAAGGGAAATTTTGGATTCGATCCGCCATCCGGAAATCCGCATTTTCCGGCATTCCGAAAACCGCGGTAAAGGTGCTGCCGTCAGAACCGGGTTTGCGAACTGTTCAGGCGAGATCGTTGTAATTCAGGACGCGGATCTGGATCAGGATCTCAATATTATTTATCAATTGGTGCAGCCGGTCTTATCGGACGGCGCGCAGATGGTTTATGGTTCACGTTTTTTGGACGGGCGTCCTAAGATGAAATGGGTCAATTACTGGGCAAACAAATTTTTAAGTTTTCTTACGCGTTTTCTCTACGGGTCCAAAATCACGGATGTGGAAACATGCTTTAAGGTTTTTCGAGCCGATGTCCTTCGCAACATTGCACTCGAAGGTAACGGTTTTGAATTTGAAGTGGAGGTGACAGCCAAGGCCCTCAAGAAGGGTTTTAAAATTCACGAAGTCCCCATCAAGCGGGAATGGTACGAAGAAAATCACCATGACAGCAAAAAACTCAACTGGACTGACGGCGTGAAAGCCGTGATTGCCCTTTTAAAGTATCGTTTCATTCCCTAAAGGAAAAAGCGACCTTGCCCCAGGCGGAATCCGTTACCCTTTCCAAATATTACGATGAACGCGCGGCCGCTTTTGGCAAAACCGTCCAAAGTTGTCAGTACCGCTCCGTCAAAAGTTTTGCCCAGCGGCAGAGGGTGGTGTTGGATGGGTTGAAGGGGATAAGGGGTAAAAGGATTTTAGATCTGGGATGCGGGCCCGGGCTTTTTACGTCTCCCCTGGCAAAGGAAAACGAAATCGTAGGAATCGATCTTTCTTTAGAAATGCTTCGCCTTGCACGTCCTGATTTAAAGCCGGTCAAAGGCGACGGCACATCGCTTCCTTTTCAAAACGGATCTTTTGATCTGATTCTAGCAATTGAAATGTTGCAGCATCTCGCGGACTTCCGGCCCCTTCTTGAAGAAATCCTACGGGTTTTGCGTCCGGGCGGAGAATTCATCATCTCATCTCTTAATCCCACTTCGGTGTTTCACCGGGCCCTTTGGTCGTTCGGCGGATACCGTGGACTTTTTTTTCATTCAGATAAAAAAGTCGGATCTTTTTTTAAAAAAAAAGGCTTCACTTTTGAAACCCGCTTCCTTTCTTTTCCCTTTCCTTGGATATGGAAGGGAGAACCGAACAAGCGGTGGAAAAATTTTCTGGCAACTTCTTGGGTGATCCAATGTCGTCTGAAATAACCCCAAGAGAATGGCTGCAGCTTTTTGTTTTGATGATGCCGGCTTTTCTTTTTGGCTTTCCAAGGAATGGCTGCTGCGGATGAAGCCTATTACATCCAGGCGGGTTTGAATATTTTGTCCGGTAAACTTTATCCCGCGTTTGGCGAGGCGCAGGCGGGCCAGCCTTATCGCATCTTGTATTCCCTTTTGGATTTGGCTTCGCGTGGTTCACGGGGTTTGGCAGCTTACTTGGGTTGAAGATTCGGGAACCTTACGTTCATTTTTCAACCACTGGACAGATTATTTGAATCATTCCTCTTTTTATTTTTCAGGGAAGAGGCTTCTTACTCAAACCAAATTCACTGGGGTCGCGATGCCCCTTGGGAAGCCAAGCAAATGGGGGAATGGATCCGCCATCACACGCAAGAGCCGAAAGTCATCATGGGTTCCGATAAGCTGCCCTGTTTTTATGCCGGCAAAATGTGCGAGCGCTTTGTCTGGATGGGACCTACGACGGATGATTTAGAAAACGGGATTTCTTTTGAAGAAATTCTCCATGAAAGGGGGGTGAATCTGATTATTGCGGATACCCGGTTTATGTCCCGCTGGACAAAATACCATTTCTTGTTTGAAGAGAAAGTTCCAAAAAGCCTTACCCGGCTTGCCGAATTCACGGAAGCGCAGCAGCGAATTTTCCTTTATAAATACAATGCAACAACAAGATGACCCCCGTCATCCTGACGCACCCTCCTTCTTGATGCAATTTTTTTGAAGGTATGGTATCGTGTCCCGTCTTTATGAGGAAACCTTTGAAGAATTCCACGAAGGAAGCTCTGGCAGCTTATGGTTTTCTCGCGCCTAATTTTATTGGCTTTCTTGTCTTTACCTCCCTTCCGGTTCTGGTTTCTTTAGTATTGAGTTTCCTCGAATGGGATCTTTTCTCTCTGCCCCAATTCGTGGGCCTGAAAAATTTTATCCTTCTTTTTAAAGATTCGCTTTTCTGGAAATACTGGCTGAACACTCTCTATATGATGGTCTCAATTCCTCTCAGCATGGCGGGCTCTTTGATTCTAGCCATTGCCCTCAATCAAAAGTTGAAAGGGATTGTTTTTTTTCGCACGGTTTATTTCCTGCCGACCATTTGTTCGGGCGTTGCGATTTATATGTTGTGGCGGCTTCTTTACAACAGCGATTTCGGACTAATCAATATGACAATCGCAAAAGTCGGAGAAATCTTTCATCTGCCTTTAAAAGGTCCCAACTGGTTGACGGATGAGAACTGGGCCAAGCCCGCTTTAATCATCATGAATGTCTGGCAGTCCATCGGTGGCTACAATATGATTCTCTACCTTGCTGCCTTGCAGGGAGTTCCTCAGGATTTGTATGAGGCGGCCTCCATCGACGGCGCGAACTCATGGCAAAAGTTTTGGAACGTCACATGGCCGCAAATTTCTCCCACGACTTTTTTCATTGCCACCATGTCCATCATCGGAGGTTTTCAGGCGGGTTTTGATCCGGCCTTCATCATGACAGGGGGAGGGCCCAACGGATCAACCACCACCATCATCTATTATCTTTTCAATAACGCTTTCGAGTGGCACCAAATGGGTTATGCGGCAGCCATCGCATGGGTCCTTTTTCTTATTATCTTTCTTTTTACGATTCTAAAATGGAAGGCGTTTGGAAAAGCGGTTTACTATTACTGAGAAACTTATGGGACGAGAACCTTCAGTTGCAGAATTAAAACGCCAGGCATGGGTCAAGATGGGAATCAAAAAAACCCTCGCCTATGTATTTCTGACAATCGGTGCCGTGGCCATGGTCGCGCCTTTCCTGTGGATGATTACTACCTCTCTCAAAGAGCCCGGATCCGTTTTTTCTTATCAAAGGCCTTGGTGGCATGACTGGATTCCCATTCAATTTTATTGGCAAAATTATGTGACGGCATGGAAGGCCGTTCCTTTTGCCCGGTTTTATATGAATTCACTTTTAGTCAGCGCTTCTGTGACCGCGGGTCAAGTTGCGTCCAGTGCCTTGGCGGCCTATGCCTTTGCCCGGCTGGAATTTCCCGGACGGGACAAAATCTTTTTTGGTTACCTTGCAACCATGATGGTGCCGGGGGCGGTGACCATGATCCCTGTTTTTATTCTTTTGCGGATGCTGGGCTGGATCGATTCTTACAAAGCCGTGATTCTGCCCGGGATTTTTACCGCTTACGGGACCTTTCTACTCCGGCAATTTTTTCTTACGCTTCCCAAAGAGCTGGAAGATGCGGCAAAAATTGACGGCTGCTCCTATTTTCGGATCTTTTGGAAAATTATCCTGCCGCTTTCAAAGCCTGCGATCGCGACCTTGACCACTTTTACTTTTATGGGTTCCTGGCTCAACTTCATGTGGCCTCTGATTGTTCTAAACACCCACAAAAAATTCACCTTGCCGGTGGGACTCGCTTACTTTCAAAGTCTTCACACGACCGATTGGACCCTTTTAATGGCCGGATCTATCATGATGATCCTTCCCATTTTGATTGTCTTTATCTTCACGCAGCGTTATTTCGTCGAAGGAATCAAACTTACCGGAATCAAGGGTTAACACGAGGCCGGAGTTGGTCATGAGCCCTTCCTTACAGGCAATCGTTCTGGCCGCAGGCCGCGGCACCCGCATGGGGACGGAGGATCCCAAAGTCCTTCATCAAATTTTTGATCGTCCTCTGATTGATTTTCCTCTCCAAATTTTGCAGGAGCTCGGCGTTATCCAGCCGGTGGTGGTCCTGGGATGGGGCAAGGAAAAAGTTTCCGATTATCTGGGCAACCGGGCAAAAATTGTTGTCCAATCGCCGCAGCTTGGAACCGGACACGCCGTCCTGGCCACTAAAAATAAAATCCGAAATTTCCAAGGTGATATTTTAGTTTGGCCTGCGGATATGACCTTGATTGAAAAGGCCACGATCGAAAAGCTGATTCGCCTGCACCGGAAATCCGGGGCGAGCGCCTCCATCCTTTCAGGCTTCATGCCGGATCCGCAAGGTTATGGTCGTATTGTCAGGCATCGGGGCAAGGTGACTGAAATCCGGGAGGAACTTGACGCCAGTCCCCAAGAGAGAAAAATCAATGAAATCAATAGCGGGATCTACCTCTTTCGGCCCAAGGCACTTTTCAAAGCCCTTGAAAAAATTAAGCCTGAAAATCAAAAAAAAGAGTATTATCTTACGGATATAATTTGCCTAATGGATAAGGCGGGCGAGAAGGTTGAGGCATTTTCCTTTGCTGCGGCCGAAGAAATTCACGGGATCAACTCACAGGCGGACCTGGCCTCGGCATTCAAAATTTTGAACCAAAGAACACTAAAACAATTGCAAGCAAAAGGCGTCACCCTTGTGGCTCCGGACCAGACTTTTATCGCACCGAATGTAAAAATCGGTTCGGGCACCGTGGTCTATCCGTGGACTTACATTGAAGGCAAGGTACGGATCGGGAAAAAATGCCGGATCGGCCCTTTTGCTAAAATCCGTTCCGGAAGCACGTTAGACGACGGTGTTGTGATCGGAAGTTTTGTAGAAGTGGTTCGTTCCAAGATCGGCAAAGGTGTTTTCGCCAAACATTTATCCTATTTAGGCGATGCCGTGATCGGTGCCGAGACCAATATCGGCGCGGGTACGATCACGGCCAATTACGACGGAAGGAAAAAAAATAAAACCGAGATCGGCAAAAAGGCCTTTATCGGAGTCAACACGGTTTTCATCGCACCCGCGACCGTGGGGGACCGGGCAAGGACAGGAGCGGGCGCCGTATTAACCCGGGGAGCCAAAGTAAAACCCGGAGAAACTTATGTCGGGGTGCCGGCCCGGCGGCTCAAAACCCGAAAATAATCTGCCGTGGAAAGCCTGAAGCAAGTCAAAAAAAGAGGAATGAAACCTTTCAAAGCTATGGAAAATTCATCAAGGGACAATAATCATTTGGTGGTTTTAAGCGGCAACTCCAATCCCGGGCTTTTTAAAGAAATTTGCAGCGGCCTGAAAATTCAGCCGGGCAAGGCCGAAGTGACCAAGTTTCCTGAAGGCGAGATCCGGGTCCAAATCCAACAGAACATCCGGGGCCGTGATGTTTTTATCGTGCAATCCACCTGCACCCCGCCCAATGAAAATTTGATGGAGCTTTTAATTTTAATCGATGCGGCAAAAAGAGCCTCGGCCAGCCGTGTCACAGCCGTCCTTCCTTTTTTTGGTTATGCGCGCCAGGATCGTAAAGACAAACCGCGCGTCCCCATCACCGCAAAACTGGTCGCCAATTTAATTACGATCGCAGGGGCAGACCGTGTCCTTACGATGGATCTGCACGCGGGTCAGATCCAAGGTTTTTTTGATATCCCCGTAGATCACCTCTATTCAATCAATGTGCTCGGAGAATATTTTCGCAGGAAAAAATTAAAAAATCTCGTGGTCGTTTCGCCTGATGTCGGTGGACTTAAAATGGCGAGGGCCTATTCCAAAGTTCTTAATGCCTCGCTTGCCATCGTAGACAAGCGGCGTGAGAATGACCGTAAGACTCATGTGATGAGCATCATTGGAAGTGTGAAAGGCCAAAACGTGCTTTTAGTGGACGATCTGATTTCTACAGGCGGTTCGCTTGTAGAAGCGGCGAAGGCTCTAAAGAATGAAGGGGCCTTGGATGTTTATGCGGCGGTAGTCCATCCTGTTTTAGCGGACCCCGCGGTCGAGCGCGTCCAGAGCTCCAACATCAAAGAGCTCATCGTGACCAATTCGATTCCCATCCCGGCCATTAACCAGACTTCCAAGATTAAGGTCTTGTCCGTGGCTAACCTTTTGGCGGAGGCCATGATGCGGATTCATTCCAACGAATCGGTCAGTTCTTTGTTCGCGCAGGCGGGTGTCGAGGCGTAGATTTCTTGACTTTTCATGACCCGTTGTGTTATTTAAACTACCTTCCGAAAGGACTCTTTTAAATGAAAACCATTGAACTTCCAGTCGCAACGCGTGAAGCTGTAGGCAAAAAGGCCGCTAAGGCGTCCCGGCGCCAGGGAAATATCCCTGCCAATGTGTACGGTGAAGGCGTCAAGGCCACTTCCATTGCGATAGGCGAAAAGCAATTTTATCAACTCATTCATCATAAGGTGCTCAGCACCGTCCTTTTTAGTCTTAAAATCGAAGGCCAGAAAACTAAGAAAGACACCACCTGTCTTATTAAAGAAGTGCAGCGCGACCCGGTTACGGATCAAATTCTTCATGTGGATTTTGCAGCCATTTCTCTGACCGAAAAAATCAAAGTGAAAGTTCCTTTGGTGGTCGGGGACAGCGCTGAGGCCGCAGGAGCCAAAGAAGGCGGCGTTTTGGATGTGGTGCACCACGAGATCGAAGTCGAATGTCTTCCGACGCAGATCCCAGAAAAAATTGAGACTAGCGCAAAGCATCTTAAAATCGGTGGTGCAATTCATCTTAAAGAAATTCAAATGCCCGAGGGAGTGACCGCCGTTCTTTCCGGTGAAGAAGTGATCGTTGCCCTTCGCCCTCCGGCTAAAGAACCCGAACCCGTTGAAGCCGCCGAAGGCGCCACCGAGCCCGAAGTGATCGAGAAGGGTAAGAAAGATAAGCCTGAAGAAGGCGCAGAAGCCCCTGCCGAGAAGCCTGAAAAAGCCGAGAAACCCGAAAAGAAATCCGCCTGATTTATAAAATTCCCCAGTGAAGCTCATTGTGGGTTTGGGCAATCCTGGTCTGCAGTATAAAAAGACTCGTCACAATCTCGGTAAACGAATCACCGAAGTGCTCCTTCAAGAATCCGGCGCCCGCTTTAAGAAAGACCCCTCTCTTAAATCTCATTGGGCGGAATTGAATTCCGGTTCCACCTCTTTTATCGTCGCAACACCCGACACTTATATGAATGAAAGCGGCGTTGCCCTAAAAAAGCTAGTCGATCGCTTCCAAATTAATTTCAAATCCGATCTTTTAATTTTGGTCGATGATATCGCGATTCCCTTTGGGAGATTACGGCTGCGTCCTTATGGAGAAGATGGGGGACATAAAGGGCTCAGGTCGATCCAACAGGTATTGAACAGCCCCGAATTCGCCCGGATGCGAATCGGGATTTCGCCAGACGTTCCGATTCAAATCCCGCTTGAAGAATTTGTTCTCCAGGCTTTCGATTCGGAAGAAGAAAAAGCGCTTCCAGAGGTCATGACTCGGAGCGTAAAGGCCTGTCAACTTTGGCTCTCTGAACCTCTGGAAAAGGCCATGAATCTCATCAATAAACCTTCCTCCGCACAGCCTAACTAGGTCGTTGCCAAGCTCGGAGTTTTATGCTACATTCTTCCCCAAGTTTCCCATCACCAGGAGGTTACGTTTAATCATCATGCGTAAATACGAGGGTCTTTTTATATTCCCGCCTGAAGAAGGTCCCGAGGCAGCCAAAGAGGGAGAGGCCCGTCTCGAGGAAATGATCACCCGCTTTGGGGGCAAAATCGTGAACCGCCAAGATTGGGGCAGGCGCCCTTTGGGTTATGCCCTCAGGAAATTC
Source organism: uncultured bacterium (assembly GCA_964372875.1). Classification (GTDB taxonomy): domain Bacteria; phylum Omnitrophota; class Omnitrophia; order Omnitrophales; family JACQLI01; genus CAYJTB01. The sequence continues at coordinate 20,244 of CAYJTB010000007.1, read as the reverse complement.
CGGGAGGGAAGAATCCTTCAGTGGAATTTTGAATTAGAAACCCAGCAACTCATCGAATTAAGACGCGCCCTTGATTTAAGCGAGCGATTTTTAAAAACCAACATCGTCAAACACGTCACTCCCAAGCCGCCGAAAGAATCCAAGAAGAAGGCAAGAGCGCCGCGTCCGCCTGTCTGGGACAACCAGCCTCCGAGGAAAGAAGAGGAAACGAGTCATGGCCGCCAGTTTTAACCGAGTCTTTTTGATCGGGAATCTTACGCGTGACCCCGAACTTCGTTACCTTCCTTCCGGTCAAGCGGTGACAACGTTCACCGTCGCCGTCAACCGCGCCTACACCTCCAACACCGGAGAGAAAAAAGAAGAAGTGAGTTTTATCCGCGTGGTGGTTTGGGCGAGACGCGCAGAAGTTTGCAATGAGTACTTAAAAAAAGGAAGTCCTGTTTTTGTGGAAGGACGTTTGCAGAGCCGGACCTGGGAAGCCCAAGACGGAACCAAACGCTCTTCGATCGAAGTGGTTGCCAACAATGTTCAATTTTTAAACCGCGGCGGAGCGAGAGGAAATCAGGAAGAAGCCGTTCAGCTCCCCGAAGAACCCATGGATGAAGAATCGCCTTCGCCGTCATCCCCCAAAAAAGAGGTTTCCATTAATATTTCCAAAGATGAGCTTGCACCCGATGAGGAGGTCCCTTTTTAATCATGTATACCGAACGCAGCAGTAGTCCCCGATCCCGTGACCGCGATCGGGACCGCGATCGTGGTGATCGTGACCGTGAGGGCGGCCCCCGCGGCCGGTTCTTCCGCAAAAAAATTTGCCGGTTCTGTTCAGAAAAAATCAATCTGATTGATTACAAAGACATTGAGCGTCTTGGCAAGTTCCTGACCGAAAAAGGAAAGATCATCGGACGAAGAATTACCGGCAACTGTGCAGGTCATCAACGCGAATTGGCCGGGGCCATCAAACGGGCCCGTCATGCAGCTCTTCTTCCGTTCCTCGTGGATTGATCCCCGTGGAAATCATTCTGGTTAAAGATGTCGAAAAATTAGGAAAAAGAGGCGAGTCCGTCGATGTCCGTGACGGGTTTGCAAGAAATTTTCTCATCCCTCATTCTTTGGCTGTTCCTGCGACGGAGGAAAACCGCAAGAGAGCCCAGACCCAGCAAAAATTAGAAGCCGGGCGGAAAGAAAAAAAACGGACAGAGGCCGAAAAATTAGGCGGTCTGGTTACGGCGACCGTATTGAAGTTTGAATTGAAGGCCGGAGAGAAAGAAAAACTTTTCGGCTCCGTCACGACCCAAGACTTATCGGATGCTTTAGCGGAAAAAGGTATTTCGATCGATAAGAAACATTTTAGGCTTGCCGAACCTCTGCGGAGCCTTGGGAAACATGGCGTCACCGTTGAACTTGCTCCGGAAGTCAAAGTAACTCTGCAGGTGGAGATCGTTAAAAAAGCGTGAGGACATCCGTAGTTTTTTCATTACGCCATGGCCACTTCCGAAATAAGTTTTAACCTCCTCGAAAAAATTCCCCCTCAAAATCGTGAGGCCGAGATGAGTGTCCTCGGTTCCATGCTGATGGAAGAATCCGCGCTCGTCCGTGCGGTCGAAATCATCAAGCCCTTTTATTTTTACGAAGAATCCCACCGGAAGATCTTTTTGGCGATGCAGTCCCTTTTTGAAAAAAACCAGGCCGTTGATATTGTGACGGTCTCGGAGGAGCTGCGTAAACAAAGACAACTCGAGGAAATCGGCGGCGCCAGTTACATCACCCAGCTTACGGCCATGCTTCCCACGGCAGTCAATATCGAGCATTACGCGCAGATCGTGAAAGAAAAGGCTCTTTTAAGGCGCCTCATCTCTACTTCAACCCAAGTCGTTCAGAATTGTTATGAGCCCGAGAGTGAGGTTAATGTCCTGATTGACCGTGCGGAGCAGCTCATTTTTGAAATCAGTCAGTATCAGATTGAGGGGAAATTTGTTCCGTTAAAAGACGTGATCAGGGATTCTATTGAAAAGATCGATCAGCTCTACCAGCGTAAAGAGCATGTCACCGGTCTGGCTACAGGGATCAAAGAATTTGATACCCGCACCGCAGGGCTTCAGCCCTCTGATCTCATTATTGTTGCGGGCCGGCCTTCCATGGGAAAATCGGCCTTTGTCAGTTCGATTTGTGAAAACATTACGGTGGAATTAAAAAAGCCCACTGCGTTTTTCTCTCTTGAAATGTCAAAAGAACAACTCGTCCAGCGCATGCTTTGCTCTCATGCCCGCGTGGATGCGCAAAAAGTCCGCACCGGTTATCTTTCCCAGCAGGATTGGCCGAAATTGACCGCTGCGGCAGGTAAACTCTCCGAGGCCCCGATGTTTATCGATGACACTCCCAGTTTGACGGCCTTGGAGCTGCGTGCGAAAGCCCGAAGGCTCAAGAGCCAATACAATATTGAACTCGTGGTGGTTGATTATCTTCAATTGATGCAGGGCGTGGCCCGCACGGAAAACAGACAGCAGGAAATTTCTGAAATCTCAAGATCTTTAAAAGCCCTTGCCCGTGAATTGCGGATTCCTGTGATTGCTGTCAGCCAACTTTCGCGTGCGGTGGAATCCCGCACCGGCAATCGTCCGCAACTTTCAGACTTAAGAGAATCCGGCGCCATTGAGCAAGATGCGGACGTGGTCGTTTTTCTTTTCCGCGAAGAATATTATCATCAGACCGACGAAAATCGGAACAAGGCCGAGGCCATCATCGCCAAACAGCGTAATGGTCCGGTCGGCAGCGTTGACCTGGTCTTTTTGAAGGAATGGACTCGTTTCGAAAATCCGGAATTCAGCCGGGGAGAAGAGGCCTTTTGAAAAAAATCCGCTTATTTCTAATCCTGCTCGCACTTGGCTTTGGAATTTTCCAAATCCACGGGGTGGGTTTCGCCCAAGAATCAGGAGAAGATGCCCCGCCCGCGGAACAGGCCGCAGGAGACGGCGCACCTTCCGCCAATGAAACCGCTCCCATTCCCGAGCCCGCAAAACCGGCACGGCCCAATAAAATCGTCGATGTTCAGGTCAAGGGAAATCAAATCATCAGCACTGCTCTTATCTTGAATCAAATGAAATCAAAAAAAGGCGATGCCCTTATTCAAAACGACGTCAATGAAGACGTGAAGCGCCTCTACAAGACCGGCTATTTCCAAGATATCCGCATTGAGGTCGAAGAACTCCCCGCAGGTTTTCGCTTGGTGGTCTCGGTCAACGAAAAACCCGTGGTTCGTCAGATTAAATTGGACGGATTTTCCTCCTTCAAAGAGCAGGACCTGCGTAAGGAGTTGAAGGTCCTGGAAGGCCAGATCTTGGATGAGCGCCTGGTGAAAGAGGGTGTTGAGAATATAAGAAAGAAATACACTGGAAAGGGTTTCCGGTTCATCAAAATTGAATCTGAAATCGATGTGAACCAAAAAACTAAAGAGGCCGCGCTTTTCATTCACATCTTAGAAGGGGCCAAATACAAAATTAAGGAAATCAAGCTTGAGGGGGTTAAGGCATTTAAGGAAAAGAAAATCCGCAAGTTGATGAAGACCAAAAAAGACATGTGGTATACCTCGGGCGTCTTCAATGAAGAAAAGTTTCAAAAAGATTTGGACCGTATCCAGCTTTATTACCAGCAGGAAGGGTACCTGGATGTAAAAGTCTCGCCTCAATTTGATTATGATGAATCGAAGAAAAAAATCATCGTCATGATTCAGGTGGAGGAGGGGACGCATTATGTCACCGGAGAAGTCCAGATCAAAGGCGCGGAACTTTTTCCTGAGAGTGAAATTTGGCAGACCTTGGAAATGCTCCCCGGCACCACCTATTCCCAATATTACCTTGCCGGCGATGTGGACCGGATCCGGAAATACTATTTTGAACGGGGCTATGTGGATGTCCGGATCATTCCTGATGTAAATTTAAACCGCGATACCGGTAAAGTGGACGTCATTTATAAATTACACGAAGGCGATCTTTATTTCGTCGACAAGGTCATCGTTCGGGGCAACACCAAGACCAAAGATGTGGTGATCCGCCGCGAGCTCAGGATTCGTCCGGGAGACAAGATCGACGGTGAGCAGATCCAAAAATCGATTCAGCGTTTGGAGAATTTGGATTACTTCGAAGAAGCCACTTATGATATGGAGCAAGGATCTGAACCCAACCGGAAAGATTTGATCTTCCGCGTCAAAGAAAAGAGGACAGGCGAACTTTCCTTTGGAGGCGGTATTAGTTCGATTGACGCCTTTGTAGGGTTTGGAGAAATTTCTCAAAAGAATTTTGACCTCTTCCGCTTCCCGAGATTTACAGGAGGCGGTCAGAAGCTTTCCGCGCGCGCCCGGGTCGGCACGATCAGCAAAAATTTTGAGTTGAGTTTTGAAGAGCCGTATCTTTTCGGAAAAAAGATTGGGTTTGGCTGGGATGGCTACAACACACGCCGGGACAATAAAAATGTAGATTTTGATGAAGACCGCCTGGGGAGCGGGATCACGCTTTCCAAGGCGTTTACCGATCGCTTTCGCCTGGGAACCGGCTATACCCTGGAACGGGTCAAACTAAAAAATCTTTCGGAAGACGCGCCATCCATCGTCCGTCAATTTGAAGGCAACACGGTTCTCAGCCGCTGGAGACTTTTCCAAAACTGGGACAACCGTGACAACCTCTTTAATCCTTCAAAGGGACATCTGCTTTCCTTTCAGGAAGAGTTGGTGGGAAGTTTCTTGGGCGGTGATGAGACATTCTATACCCTGCAAACCAATTACTCTCAATATTGGACCCTCTTTAAGAAGCATGTGATCGAATACCGGTTCCGCTTGGGCACCTCTCAAGACTTTGGAAAATCCGATACCATTCCCGTCTTTGACCGTTTCTATGCGGGCGGTTTGGGTACGGTGCGGGGCTATAACTACCGGCGCGTTGGGCCTACGGAGGCAGGCGATGCGGTAGGAGGAAATACCCTGGCGCTCACCAGTATGGAATATACTTTCCCGATTCCTTATCTTGATATAATCAAAGGCGCCATGTTTGTGGATGTCGGCCAGGTGCACAAAGAAAGCTACAAGATCAGTTTTAATAAATTTGCGATCAGCGTGGGGCCTGGAATTAAAGTGAAAACGCCGATCGGTCCTTTGGCTTTTTATTACGGTCTTCCCATTGCCAACCGGGATTCTAAAGACCGCAACGGCCGGTTCGAATTCAGCTTAAGTCATGGATTTTAAGAGTTATTTTACAAACCGTTCAATCATCTAAATTGAAAAGGGGGATGGACATGAGATTAGGTCAAACAGGAAAATGGTTACTCAGCCTTTCATTTTTTATTTTTGGAGTACTTTCTTTGCCCTCGTGGGCTTGGGCGGAAAAAATCGCCTTCGTTGACGTGGCCAAGGTCTTCGACGGTTATCAGAAGACAAAGGATAACGATGCAAAACTTCAAGGCGCAGGAAAGAAAAAAGAAGAAGAGCGTGACGCCTTGGTGCATGAAGTTCGCCGCTTAAAAGACGAACAGGCCTTGCTTGCCGAAGATGCGCGCGAGAAAAAACAGGAAGCCGTGGATGCTAAGGTCAGAGAGCTGCAAGAATTTGACGCCCAGGCCCGCAGAGAGCTCGGCGAACAAAGAAACCAAACCGTTCGCGCTATCTTCAAAGATATTGATGAGTCGGTCCAGCGTTACGGCGAACGAAAAGGAATGGATTTTATTTTTAATGACCGGGTCCTTCTTTACCGGAGCAACCGTTTTGATGTCAGTAAAGAAGTTCTGGATGAACTGAACCGGAGCTATCAAAAGGAAAAGAAATAATTGCAGCAGCAAACTCTTTGCGAATCCGTCAGCTTCCGCGGAACAGGTCTTCACACCGGTAAAGCCGTAGAACTCGCCGTCCGGCCGGGGGATTTGAATGCCGGAATCCTTTTCGTACGTACCGACCTTGATCCGGCCAAGCGCGTCCGGGCGATTGTGGATGCGGTTCGCTCGGACGAACTTCGCCAGACCGCCCTTGTCGTAGGAAAAGGCGTGGTGCGCACCATTGAACATCTCATGGCTGTTTTTCACGGTTTTGGGATTGACAATGCGGTGGTTGAAATCGACGGCGAAGAAATTCCGGGCCTTGACGGAAGTGCCAAGGAATTTGTCGAAGAGATTCAGCGTGTCGGGTTAGTGGCGCAAGGTGGAGAGCGAAAATTTATTGAGATCAAAGAGCCGATGTATGTGGACCGGGGAGATCAAAGCCTGATCGCCTTGCCGGCCCCGCACTTTATGATTTCCTACACCTTGAGTTACCGCAACCCGGATTTGCAAGACCAGTTCCTTTCGCTTCCCATTTTGCCTGAAATCTTTGAAAGAGAAATTTCCCCGGCCAGAACTTTTGTCCTGAAAGAAGAGGCCGGACTTCTTCTGGCAAGCGGGCTCGGCAAAGGGGCGAACCTGGAAAATACGCTCGTTTTTGAGCGTAATCTTCCTATCGAAAACTCACTTCGCTTTGAAAATGAGGCCTGCCGTCATAAAATAATGGATCTCCTGGGTGACCTGTTTCTCTTGGGGGGATTTATGAAGGGTCATGTGATTGCGGTCCGGAGCGGGCATGCCCTGAATCTGGAGTTTGTGAGGAAAATATCAATGAGCCACTCAAAAAAATCATTGTTTGGATCGGGTTCCGGCGTTCCTTCTAACTTGGATATTGCAGGGATTCAAAAAATCCTTCCTCATCGTTACCCCTTTCTTTTTGTGGACCGGGTAGAAAATCTGGAACCCGGAAAACGCGCCACTGGTTACAAACTGGTCAGTATTAATGAGGAATATTTTCAGGGCCACTTTCCCGGCCATCCGGTGATGCCGGGCGTTCTTATCATGGAAGCGCTCGCCCAAGTGGGAGGGGTGGTGATGCTCTCCATGCCCGAGATGTTTGGCAAGATGGCTTATTTTATGAGTGTCGATTATTGTAAATTCCGTCAAACCGTGGTTCCAGGCGATGAACTTCGAATGGAAGTGGAGGTTCTCCGTTACCGCGCCAAGACCGGGCAATGCGTGGGCCGGGCTTTTGTCAGAGACAAATTGGTCTGCGAGGCGGAAGTTAAATTTGCCATTGTCGATCCGGAGAAAACGGAATAATGCAAAATATTAAAAGCGTAAAAATTCATCCGACCGCCGTGGTCGACTCTAACGCGGAATTGGGCGAGGGAGTGGAGATCGGCCCTTATGCCATTATTGAGGGAACGGTCAAAATCGGAGACCGGACCCGCGTAGGCGCTCACGTCGTGATGGATGGCCACACCGTGATCGGCGAAGAATGCGAAATTTTCACAGGGGCTGTCATCGGAAGCGTGACTCAGGATAAAAAATACGACGGCGGCACAAGCTATCTCAAAATCGGTAACCGGAATAAGATCCGTGAGTACGTTACCATCAACCCCGGAACGAGCGAGGGCACCGAGACCGTCATCGGAGACGATTCCCTTTTAATGGCTTATTCGCATGTGGCGCATGACTGTGTCATTGGCAACCGCGTAGTCTTGGCCAATCAAGCCACCTTGGCGGGTCATGTCATTGTGGAAGACAAGGCCATTATCGGGGGACTCAGCGCGGTCCACCAATTCGTTCGTATCGGCACGCTTTCTATTGTCGGAGGCTGTTCAAAGATTGTCCAAGACGTACCCCCCTTTATGATGGTGGACGGCCATCCCGCAAAGGCCTTTGGTATCAATACCGTGGGACTCAACCGAGCCGGAATCTCCAATGAAGACAAAGCTCTTTTGAAAAAGGCATTTAAGATTCTTTTCCGCGAAGGTCTGTCTATAAAGAATGCAAGGGAGAAAATTCAAAAAGGACTTCCGAAGACTCCCGCCGTCCAAACCCTGATTCAATTCTTAAAGGATTCGAAACGGGGAATTTCGCGTTAAAGTTCTGTCCCATAAAATTCTATGAAAACGCTAGGGCTCATCGCCGGCAAAGGCCGTTTTCCCTTTCTCGTGGCCGAAGAGGCTAAACAGGAAGGGTATCGTGTGATCTGCTGCGGGATTGCCAAAGAGTCCGACCCGGCGATTGAAAAAATAACCGACGCCTACCAAGTCATCAAATTGGGCCAGCTCGCCCGGCTGCGCGATTTCTTCAAATCCCAAGGAGTCCGAGAGGCGGTGATGGCCGGGAAAATCGAAAAGGTCAGAATTTTTAAAGGCGATGTGCGTCCCGATCTTGACATGGCCAAGGTGCTTTTAAAACTCCGCGACTTTAAAGATGATTCGCTCTTAGGCGGTGTAGCCGATTACCTTTTGTCCCATGGGATTGAACTCCAAGATTCCACGCGCTTCCTTAAACATTCTCTTCCGGGTGTGGGTGTGCTCGGAAAAAAATCACCTTCCCGTGAAATCCAAGAAGATATCGATTTCGGATGGAAGGCCGCGAAAACCCTGGCCGGTCTTGATATCGGCCAGACCGTTGTGGTGAGACGAAAAACTGTGTTGGCCCTAGAAGCCATTGAAGGAACGGATGAGGCCATCAAGCGGGGCGGAATTTTAGGCCAAGGCGGGGTGACTGTTGTGAAAGCGGCCAAGCCCAATCAAGACATGCGCTTTGATGTTCCGGCGATCGGCTTGGGAACCTTGGAATACTTGATCGAAGCCAAGGCAAAGGCCCTGGCCTTTGAAGCAGGCAAAACTCTTTTTATTGATCTTGAGGCCTTTGTCAAACAAGCGAACCAAGCAGGAATTGTTTTGGTAGGAAAATGAGCCTCCACAAAATAAATAAATCCACGGATCAAAAATCGCTTCCCGGTTTAAAACGCGAGCTTTTGGAGATCACCACGCTTTATGAAATTTCAAAAGCGATAAGTTCCACGCTGGATCTTGAAAAGGTTATGACCCAGGTGCTTCACATTCTCCATGACAAAATGGAGATGGAGCGCGGCACGTTATGTCTTTTAGATGAAGAAACCAATGAGATCATTATTGAAGTCGCGCGGGGTCTGAGTGATCAGGAAATTGACCGCGGCCGTTACCAGCTCGGCGAAGGTATCACCGGCCGGGTGGTGGCCGCAGGCGAACCCATCATTGTTAAAAACGTAGGGGAGGAGCCTCTTTTTCTTAACCGGACCCGCGCCCGCGGGGATATCAAACGAGCCAACATTTCCTTTCTTTGTGTGCCCATCAAACTCGACGGTAAAACCATCGGTGCGCTCAGTCTTGACCGGCTTTTTCATCCCGATGTTTCTTTTGAAGAAGACCTGAGACTTCTCACGATCATTGGTTCCATGGTGGCTCAGGCGGTCCGGATCCATCAAATGGTGGAAAAGGAAAAAAGCACGCTCAAAGATGAAAACATCCGCCTTCGCCGCGAACTGAAAAAGAAGTTTCATCCCTCCAACATCATCGGGGAGAGTAAGCGCATGATGGATATTTTTGAAACCCTCGAGATGGTTTCCTCTACTAAAGTGACGGCCCTTTTAAGGGGGGAGAGCGGGACCGGAAAAGAACTTGTCGCCCACGCGATTCATTATTACAGCGAGCGATCTGAGAAGCCTTTTATTAAGGTCTCCTGCGCAGCGCTTCCTGAGACGCTTCTTGAAAGTGAACTCTTCGGATACGAAAAAGGCGCCTTCACCGGAGCGATGGCCACCAAGATCGGCCGTTTTGAAATGGCCAACACGGGAACACTTTTTTTGGATGAGATCGGAGATCTCTCAAGCTCCACCCAAGTGAAACTCCTCCGGGTGCTGCAAGAACGGGAATTCGAACGCTTGGGCGGCACCCAGACCATTAAAGTGGATATCCGGCTGATCACGGCCACCAATAAAGATTTAGAAAAAGAAGTCCGGGAAAGGCGTTTCAGGGAAGATCTTTATTACCGTTTGAACGTGGTCCCTATTTTTCTTCCTTCGTTACGGGAGCGGCGCGAAGATATCCCGCTCCTTGTGAATCATTTCTTGAAACAGGCCAGCACGGAAAATAAAAAAGAAGTAAAGTACATTACCGACGAAGCCATGGAAATTTTAATGAACTACGCCTGGCCGGGAAATGTCAGAGAGCTTGAAAACGCACTGGAGCGCGCGGTGGTTTTATGTAAGACCGAAACTTTAACGCCCGACCTTTTTCCCATTCCTCAGCAAGACGGCAAAAGCCCGGGTCTTACCGCCTTCAATCCCTTGGCAGGTATAGAGTCTTCATCTCCTCTTCTTCCGGAAGCCGTTGAAATGCTTGAAAAGCGGATGATCGTTTCAGCGCTTCAAAAAACCAACGGCAACCAGCGCAAGGCTGCTCAACTTTTAGGGATGACGGAGAGAATGATCGGCTACAAGATCAAGCAGTACCATATCAAGACAAAGTCAGAAAATTAATGCCCGGCTTAGCCCGTAATTACCAAGTGGCAGTCAAGCGGCAGGTTCTTCATCAAGGTTCGAAGCACATCCCCTCTTAAAAGTCCCAAGAGAGCGCTACGCTGGGTGGTACCAATCAGAACGGTATTCACCCCTAATTCGCGCGCCGAATAGGCGATCAGTCGTCCGGGATCTTCGCCGGCCTGCCAAATGGGGATGGCAGTGATCCCTCGTTTGTCGAGTTCTTCCTGTGCCTTGCTCAAGAGTTCCAGTGAAGCGGGTGACGGTTCAAGTTCAATGGGACCTTCCCGGCCGGGAGGAGTCTCTTCCACATAATTAAGATAAATAGAATTTTCCCCCAGTGCTTTTACCCGCAAGGACGCCTCTTCAAGAAGCCGCAGATTGACCGTTCGCAAGGCAATAAGCGAAGAGCTTTTATAGAGCGGTGCAATCTCTTTTGCTTCTGAGACGGTCAAGACATTGACCGTAGAAATTTCCACGGGTACGAGGGGTACCAGCGTTTTTGCAATTTGCCGCAGCGCCAAACCCGTTCCCACCATGCCTAAGGCAAAAAGCAAAGCCGTGTGTTTTTGAAAAGCAATCGTGAGCTCAATCAAAAACAGAATGGTTCCCGAAAAATAAAGAAAGGCCCTTTCTTTTTTAGAAAGATCAATATCAGGATTCGATGCCGTCGATAAGAGGTTAATCGTAATGGCGCCTACCACTCCGATGGCATAGAGGGCCGCAAGTCCTACCAGGTCATGTTCAAACACCAAAACTAAAGCGGGGATAACCGTTGCTACAATCAGAGCAACAGCGGGCATGCCGAACCGGTTGAGCTGGGCAAAGACGTTGGGCAGTTCCTGGTCCCTGGCCAATAAAAATTGAATGTTGACCAGGCCCGTAATGGCGGTATTCACTGCGGAAATGAGAAGAAATCCGAAGACGATGGAAATGAAACTGCCGTACCAAGGACCGATATAATGCGTGCCCAACGCACGCAGCATGTCTTCGGCATGACCGGTAAGTCCGGGAATGGCATTCATGGCAATTCCTAAAAGAAAGGTCAGTAAAGATACTTCAAGAAGTACCGGCCAGATCGCACGTTTAGCCGTACGCTCCACAGGCTCGGCCATAATTCCTGTCATATTGGCAACGGCCTCGACGCCCGAGAGAGCCAGCACGATACCGACGAAACTTTTCCAATTATGCCAAGCACCCCCGCGCGGCCACTGGAGATCCACATGCGGAAGCGAAGGGAGCGTGAATAAAAAAAGAACCGCCGTAGCAGCGGATGCCACCACGGCAATTAAGGAAGCGATGCTTCCTCCCTTGGTGGGGCCGACCCAGTTGATCGCTCCTATAATCAGGATGGCCACGATCGCCCATAAGACGGGGTTGGGAAAATTGAAATAATGAAAGGCCTCAAAGGCACTGAGAGAGGCGGTGACAACGTAATCGGCAATAAGAAGGAGCGCGCCAATGACAGCAAGCACCCGCGACCGGCGTTTCACGGAAGAATAGACTCCGCCTCCGTCAGGATAAACACGGCAGATCATCATGTAACACAGGCCGACTAAAGCGGTGAGGGCGGACATGAGACCCAAGAGAAGCCATGAACCGTGGCCGCATAAAGCGAACGCAATTCCTAGAACATAGGCCTTGCTCGTTCCCCAGTCGCCATAGAGCATGGCGCCGGCCTGGTACCATTTCAGCTCTCTGGGACGTTCAACGCGTTTTAATAAAGCCATACAGTCACTATCTGTCTTTCATTTATATGAAGAGAAAACGGTGGCTTTCAGATGGGAGTGGCAACGACAAAAATTTCTAAAACAATCAGGTTTGATACCATGGTTTTTTCAACGGATCAAAACGGTGCCTATTATACGTGACGAGGACCTAATTTCATAGAGTTACAAAATTGAATTTGGGCCCTGTTTTAGCTTACAAAATCGTTGATTTGGCGAGTGTTTGAGAGGTTTTCTGCCCGGTTTTGGGTGGCGCCAAATTGCGACCTCTTTTACAAACTGGAGAAGGCCTTAGCCAAATTTCATTTTATAACGAAGAATTTTTTGTACTATAATGACTGCGTTCATCCTCACAGCCGCGGGTGACATTAATCAAGGAGGAAATCGCAATGAGTACACTGGTTACGGGTAAGGACCGGGAAGATGAGTTGATCGAAGCCACACGTCCCAGCACTCCGGAAGAAATCAAGCGTTACATTCAAAAAAATAAGATTCAAATCGTAGACTTTAAATTTAACGACCTTCCCGGCATGTGGCAGCATTTTTCAATTCCTGCGACAGAGCTGGTGGATTACGAAAAATTAGAAACGAGCATTTGGACGGAGGGAATCGGTTTTGACGGTTCCTCCATCCGCGGTTTCCAAAAGATTCAGGAATCCGACATGATCCTCATGCCGGACCCTACGACGGCCGCTTATGATCCCGTCTGTCAGATCCCCACGTTGAGTCTTATCTGCGACGTCTATGACCCCATCACCCGTGAGGCCTACAGCCGCGATCCCCGTTACATTGCGCGCAAGGCCGAAGAGTATTTGAAAAAAACCGGCATTGCGGATTTAAGCTACTGGGGCCCTGAGCTTGAATTTTTCGTTTTTGATGACATCCGGTTCGATCAAGGCGAAAACTTTGGCTACTACTACATCGATTCCGTAGAAGGTGATTGGAACACGGGCAAAGATGAGAAGCCCAACTTGGGTTATAAGTCCCGTTACAAGGAAGGATATTTTCCTGTTCCCCCTCACGATACGTTGCAGGACATCCGCTCCGAGATGGTTTTAACTCTGCGCCGTGTCGGAGTTCCTATCGAAGTTCATCACCACGAAGTTGCCACGGCCGGGCAGTGCGAAATCGACATGCGCTATTCCACGCTTACCAAAAAAGGCGATGACGTGATGTGGTACAAATACATCATTAAAAATATTGCCCGCAAATACAACAAGGTGGCGACCTTCATGCCGAAGCCCATTTTTAAAGATAACGGTTCCGGGATGCACGTCCATCAAAGTCTCTGGAAGGGCGGCAAACCTCTTTTCTATGATGCAAAAGGTTATGCCCTCACCAGCGAAATGTGCCGCTGGTACATCGGTGGTCTATTGAAGCATGCTCATGCGCTGATGGCTTTTTGCGCACCCACCACCAATTCATACAAACGGCTGGTCCCCGGATACGAGGCGCCGGTTAATTTGGTCTACTCTCAAAGAAACCGGTCGGCGGCGTGCCGTATTCCGATGTACACGAACAATCCGAATGCAAAGCGTCTTGAATTCCGCTGCCCTGATCCGTCGGCCAATGCCTACCTTGCCTTCTCCGCGCTTTTGATGGCCGGCTTGGATGGGATTCAAAACCGCATCGATCCCGGCCAGCCTTTGGATAAAAATATCTACGAGCTTGAGGGTGAAGAAAAGGCCAAGATCAGGACCGTGCCTGGTTCGTTGGAAGAATCTTTGAGCGCCCTTGAGAAAGATAACGAATTCCTCTTGAGAGGTTCCGTCTTTACCCAGGACGTTATCGATACCTGGATTGCCTATAAGCGGGAAGTGGAGATCGATCCTGTCCGGCTGCGTCCGCATCCGCACGAGTTTTACCTCTATTTTGACATCTAAGTAGGGTGATTTTCGGTATTGCACCAAGCGCAAAATCGTAACATAATAATCCCACTTTCATGCGCCTAAAACTCGTGAAAAAAATGGTCTTGGCCTTAGGCTTCCTTGTTTGTTTCCTCAGTCAACAGAGTTTCGCTGCCGAGCTCGCCCTTCAGGGAACTGCCGAACGAAAATTCCAGCGCGGTCTCATCAATACTTTTTTTGCGCCGGTTGAACTTTCTTCTGCTTTAGCAGATGACAGAGCGCAAGGAGAACAGCTCGTACCCGCGTGGATCGGCAACGGAGTTTTCCGCGGACTTTACTTTACCGCTCTCCGGGCTTTTTCGGGATTGTGGGATCTTCTCACTTTTCCCATTCCAAGACCCGCCCAATACAAACCTCTTCTTCGTTACCGGGAGTTTGCCCTTCAGCATTTAGATCCCCCGCCCCCGCCCAGTGCCTCGTAGTTTTTCTCTCGCGTTTCTTTTTTTTATCTATCCCCTGATTACAGGAATGGCCGGCGGAGGCGGCGGGCAAATGGGAGCCCAGCTTAAGCCTGAACTGCGTCTCAAAATTTATAACCAAGCCATCGGTCATTACGAAACAGCGAAGGCCTTGTATGAAGAAGGGCGCAAAGAGGAGGCCTTGCGCGAACTTCAAAAAGCGGTGAAAGTCATCCGCGCATTCCCCGAGGCTTACGAACTTTCCCGCAACATTTATCTGGAAATGGGGAATGAAAAAGAGGCGCGGGAACAAGAAAGCCTTTTCGAATTTTATGGAGGAAAAAAAGGCGCCTCGCTTTACCGTCTCCGCCAGGAAGTCTCCCGTCTTGCCAAAAGAAGGATCAAGCTTGCTTCGCCGCCTGATGTCGATAAAAAGTCCGCGACCCGGGTCTTAGGTGTTTTCCTGGGACTTTTATTTTTGGGGATGTTTTATGACGTCTACCGGATGAGATTGGAGGCCAAAGAGCAGAAATCGCAGGTCATCTTGGATTCTTTTCCGGGCGACGAATACCACGAAGAAAGGGTGTCGTGGATTTTTAAACTCTGCGCGCTTCTTTTGCCGGCGCCTGTGGTTTTGTTACTGCTTCTTTCGTTGGGCGTGCGTTATTATTCGGAGCTCTTGCCAATCTTTGTCTTTTCCTGGTTGGTTGCCGATATTGCGATTTATTTGATCTTTTTCGCCGACTTCTCAGACTTTGGTAGTGGAGGCCGAGGAAGCGGCCCCAGAGGTCCGGGCGGAGGGTTTAGATTTATCTAAAAGTTCTGTCATCACGATCCGGGCGGCCCGGTCACTGGCTCCCGGATTGCCCAGTTTTTCACAAACTTTCCGCAAGTCCTTCTTAAGTTTTTCACGAAGTTCACCGCTTTCCATTAAAACTTTGGTTTCGTGGGCGATTTTTTCGGGCTCCGCGAGATGCTGGATAAATTCAGGCACCACGTGTCTTCCCGCTAGAACGTTCACCAACCCGATATAAGGAATCCGGACCAACCGGCGTCCCAAAAAGAAAGTGGAGGCGCTTGCCTTGTAGAGAAGAAAATAAGGCGTTCCAAGAAGTGCTGTTTCTAAGGTCGCGGTGCCTGAGGCGACAAGTGCAAAATCCGCCAGCGTAACAACGTCATAAATTTTATCGGTGAAACATTCGGGCCGGGCCTTGGGAAAAGAAGCGAGGATTTTGTCATAGACCTCGGAGGGGACATGCGGCGCCTGGGTCAGGAAAAATTTAAGATGAGGAATCTGTTTCTGAAGAATCTCTGCTGTCTTCAGCATGACCGGAAGGATGCGTCTTACTTCAGGCTCGCGGGATCCGGGAAGAAGGGCAATCACTTGCTCGGAATCATTGACCTTAAACTCCTGTCTTAAAGCTTCACGCGGTTTGGAGGGCTTCACCCGACCCAGCAAAGGATGACCCACAAAAGTACAGGGCACCTTTTCTTTTCGGTACATTTCTTCCTCGAAAGGCAGAATCGAAAGGACATGGTCCACATTTTTCCGGAGGGTATGAATCCTCCGCCATCCCCAGGCCCAAATCTGGGGGGCAATGTAATAAAGAACGGGAAGTTTCCGGCGGATTTTTTTGGCCAGGCGCAGATTAAAGGCCGGTGAATCGATCAAAATAATCAAGTCAGGTTTTGTTTTCTGAATGTGACCCAACGCGCGGTAAAAGATCTTCCGGAAGAAAAAATATTTGGCGAGAACATCCCCAAAACCCAACACAGAGACTCGCGTCATTTCCTCCAATAAATGGACTCCGGTGCGCTGCATTTCTCTGCCGCCTAAACCTTCAAATTGAATCGTGGGATCGATTTTTTTGAGAGACTCCACAAGAGCTGCGCCATGGGAATCACCGGACGCCTCAAGGGCGCTAATGAAAATCTTGGGACCAGCGGGCTCTGTCATTGAAGGGAATGGAAAAGCGAATTAAGCCGTGCGGCCCGCAAGCTGCCTTGCGTTTTCTTTAATGGTTTCTATGATTTCCAACGCAAAGGCGAGGGCGCGCCGTGCAGCCTCATCCGGCCGGCCTAAGGACCTGCCTGTCGAAATCCCCGTAAGAAAAAATTCCAGTTCTTCGCGAAGAGGCTCCGCCTGCTGGATTTCGATTTTTTCCTGGGCAATGGAGAAACCATCTTTTCGGAAGATCTGAGCGGTTTGGGCGCCGTAATCCAGCGAGATGTAAGCATCTTCCTGGAAAATCCGGATCTTGCGCTGCCGCTCCGGCGTGAGGCGCGAGGCGGTGAGATCTGCAATGGTTCCATTTTTAAATTTGATCCTCACATTCGCGATATCTTCAAAAGGCGTCAAAACGGGAATTCCCACGGCATCAAAATTGAGGATTTCGGATTTAACGAGATTAAGAACAATATCAATATCGTGGATCATCATGTCGAGCACGACGCCGCAATCTTGGATTCTCGGGGTGAAGGGACTCAGCCGGTGAATTTCGATAAAGCCGATATTTTTGGCGATTTGTTCCACGCGACGGAACCCCGGATTGTGGCGCTCAATATGACCGACTTGGAGGGCGCAATTCTTTTCTTTGGCCAGACGGATCAATTCATCGGCTTCTTCCAAAAGAAGCGTGAAGGGTTTTTCCACCAGCGTATGGATTCCAGCGTTCAGGAAGTCTTTAGCCACAGCGGCGTGTGCTGACGTCGGGGTGGCGATCGTTACGGCCTCCACTTTTATAAGCAGATCTTGATGATTGGAAAAGAAGGGGACACCGAGCGCCTCGGCGCGTTCTTTTTTAGATCCATCGGTGTCGCAGACTCCTACGAGTTCTGCCTGGGGAAGGGAGGCTAGGATACGTGCGTGTTCTTTTCCTACGTGCCCAATGCCTATAACACCTACCTTGATGCGTTTATTCATGAAAAAGCTAATGTAACAATCCTCCCGGAGTGTGTCAAATGAAGAGTTTGGGAAAGGGCTTCACATTTCTTCTCATTTTAGCGATTAATGCACCGAATAGATGGGATTGCCCCCGAAAAGGGGCTAGGAAAATTTTAAACCCAGGCGCACGTTACAAACGCCGCTTGGGGTTTTTATTCGAGAAATATACTTTACAAATATTCTGTCTAAATGTATAGTTTATTTTGTGATAGAAAGATCCTATTGGAAAAAACGAATTCAAGATGTTTGGAAAGAAGCCCCCATCGTCTGGCTTTCGGGGGTCCGCCGTTCGGGGAAGACAACGCTTGCCCAAGGCCTCGCCAATGCAGAAGACGTTCTTTATGTGAATTGTGATCTTCCGGTAACGGAAGATCGAGTGCGCGATCCGGAGCTTTTCTTCCGAAGTTGCGAGAGATCCGTCGTCGTTTTTGATGAGATCCACCAGCTTTCGGATCCCAGCCGCCTGCTCAAGATCGGCGCGGATCTGTTTCCCAAACTTAAAATTTTGGCGACAGGCTCTTCCACGCTGGCTGCGAGCAAGAAGTTCCGTGACACACTCACGGGACGGAAACGGCTTGTTCATCTTTTGCCGATCTTTTGGACAGAGCTTGAGGCTTTCTCCTGTTCTGACATTTCGAGGCGCCTCTTTCAGGGAGGCCTTCCCCCCGCGCTTCTGGCGGACTCCAAGAACCCCTCCTTCTATCGGGAATGGCTTGACTCCTTCTTCGCAAGAGATATCCAGAAACTGTTTTCATTTCGTGACGCAGACAAATTCAACACCCTCTTCGAGTATCTTCTCAGGCAAAGTGGGGGACAGGTCGAGATCTCAAGGGTGGCTTCCGAGCTTAAGACGAGCCGCCTGACCATTGAAAACCATCTCCAGGCGCTTGAAATCACGCACGCAGTCACGCGCATTCGACCTTTTTTTGGGGGCGGACAGAAAGAGATCGTGAAGATGCCCAAGGTTTATGGATTTGACACGGGATTCGTCACCTTTGTCCGGGGATGGGATCCCTTGAGACCCCAGGACCACGGCATCTTGTGGGAACATTTCGTGCTTGAATTTTTACATGCCTCTTTTCCGAATGAGACGGTACGCTATTGGCGCGACAAGGCGGGCCGGGAGGTGGATTTTGTTCTGGCAAGACGCCGCGATAAAGTCGATGTAGTGGAATGCAAATGGAATCCTTTAGATTTCGACCCCTCCTCACTCCAGGAGTTCCGCACCTATTATCCGAAAGGTGAGAACTATCTCGTTTGTCCCTTGACCGGACCGGCTTACTCGAAGCGCTTTAAGTCTTTAACCGTTAAAGTCTGCGACCCTTCAAATGTGGTTTAAAAAGCGCTTCACGTTTTGTCTTATTTCGGTGATAATCTTTCGAAATGGAGACAATCCTGAAAACTCCCGCCAAACATCGCGGCGGATCCGCCATGCGGTGTGGCGGAAACTCTGCAAGTCAGGGGGGAGCAGGCTAGTCGGATGAGGAAACAGAGAAAAATATTTTACGACTTTGGTACCTTAAGCGAAGAAGCGTTCTTAGAAAAAGAGTTTGAGTGGGCGCAAAAAAGAAGCGTCAAGGAGCGCGTCGCCCGCGGTTTTCTCAGGACCTATAAACCCGTGATGGACGACGAGCCTTACCGTATCTTCGACCGGCTTTCCGATTATAAGGCATGGTGTGAGGAAAGCTTGGCCCCGTGGCTCGGATATGGAGAGGCGTCGCAATGACATGACACCCGATCCCCAGGAACTCCTAAAGGCGAAGAGACAAAAAATCCTTAAACTGGCTGCGCAATACGGCGCCAGAAACGTAAGGGTTTTTGGATCCGTGGCCCGTGGAGAAACTCGTGCCACAAGTGATTTTGATTTGCTTGTCGATATGGATAAGGGAAGAACGTTCCTCGATCTTGTCGCCTTTTGGCAGGATCTTGAGGAACTTCTTGGTCGCAAAGTGGATGTGGTCACAGAGGGGGGCCTCAGCCCTTATCTGCGGGATCGGATCCATGCGGAGGCACGGCCATTGTGAAGGAAGATCAAATTTACCTTTTACACATTCGTGACGCGATCGAGAAAGTGTTGAAATATACCGCTGTCACGAAAGAGGCGTTCCTTTCTGATTCAAAGACCCAGGAGGCCGTGGTCCGGAACATTGAAATCATCGGGGAGGCAACTAAGAATCTCTCGGAGGCTCTCCGGACAAAATATCCCGACATCCCATGGAAGAGGATCGCCGGCATGAGAGACAAACTCATTCATGAGTATTTTGGAGTGAATTATGAATTAATCTGGGATGTGATCGAAAAAGATTTTCCTGGTCTGAGAGAAGCGATACAGAAGATTTTGCAAAAAGGTGAGCGAGGATGATAAAAACTAACTCCGCAAATCAAGGGAGGGGGCAGCTGTCCACTCAAACTAAGTTAGGGATTTCTTCCTTCGCATCTTTAAGAATCAATGATGATAAAAATTCAGCTTGAACCAGAGGTAGACAGTGAGTGCAAGAATTCCGGTTGATCGCAAGACGATCGCAGACTTCTGCCGCCGGCACCATATCCGGAAGCTTGCCCTGTTTGGCTCTGTACTCCGTGCCGACTTCCGGCCCGACAGTGATGTCGACGTGGTGGTCGAGTTCGAGCCCGGACATGCGCCTGGGTGGGAATTCTTCGATATGGAAGAAGAGCTCTCCCAGGTCCTTGGGCGCAAGGCAGACCTCAATACCCCTGGTTTTTTGAGTCGTTTCTTTAGGCAAAAGGTGTTGACCGAGGCGGAGATTCAGTATGACAGAGGAGCTTAAAGACGAGGATCGGATTCGCCATATGCTGGAAGCAGCCCTGAAGGCGACCGAATTTTCCAAAGGACAGAGCCGGTCTGATTTAGATAAGGACGAAAAGCTGACTCTGTCATTGGTCCATCTGTTGGAAATTATGGGTGAGGCGGCTG
>CAYJTB010000006.1:0-63698 GCA_964372875.1 uncultured bacterium | reverse complement strand
CCGTATTGGCTAAGCCTTCAAACAAATTTTGACAGCCTTACAGGCCTACCCTATAATCGCCTAGAGACAGCACCTCAATCTCTATCTAAATGCAACCAGACTCTGAACTTATCAGCGAACGTAAAGCCAAACGCGAAGCCTATCTCAAAGCGGGCCTCTCTCCTTATGGGGGAAGGTTCCTTCCTATTGAATCCCTAACGGAAATTTTGGGTCATTTTGAAGAGGGTAAACATGTCCGGATCGCGGGCCGAGTGATGGCCCGAAGAAGCCACGGTAAAAGCACCTTCTGTGATTTAAAAGACGAGAAAGCCAAGATCCAGCTCTATACCAAAGAGGACCTCTTAGGTGCGGAAAATTATGGGCATTTCTCCAAGCTTGATCTGGGCGACATCATCGGCGTGGAGGGAAAACTTTTTGTTTCCAAAATGGGGGAGCGCACGGTCAAGGTTGAGAAATTTTCTTATCTTTCAAAAATTCTAAGGGTGCTTCCGGAAAAGTGGCATGGTCTGAAGGACGTCGAAATCCGCTACCGGCACCGTTACGTAGATTTGATTGTCAACGACGAAGTGAGAAAAACTTTTCAGATGCGAAGTGAAATCCTACGAGACATCCGCCGTTTTTTAGAGGACCGGGGTTTTCTAGAAGTAGAAACGCCGATGATGCAGGCCATTCCGGGAGGGGCGAGGGCGCGTCCTTTTGTGACGCATCACGAGGCACTTGATACGGACCTCTATCTGCGTGTCGCTCCCGAGCTTTATTTAAAACGGCTACTTGTGGGCGGAATGGAAAAAGTCTATGAAATCAACCGTAATTTTAGAAATGAGGGGCTCTCCGTTCGTCACAACCCCGAATTTACCATGCTTGAACTTTATCAAGCTTATGCCGATTACACAGATATGATGGCGATTACGGAAGACTTAATCACCGACCTTGTCCAAAAACTCCACGGCAAGGATGAGATTATTTACGGCGAAAAGCTCTTGTCTTTCAAAAGGCCGTGGAAGCGGATTTCTTTTTATCCCGCGCTTCAAGAAAAAACGGGCGTGGATTGGCGGAAGGCGGATATCAAAAAAGAGGCAAAGCGTCTTAAAATTAATTTCGCACCCGAGGATGAAGATATCGATGTCCTCGACTCCGTTTTTGAAATCGTGATTGAAGCAGACCTTTGGGACCCTACATTTGTGATTGATTATCCGGCCATCCTGACGCCCCTTGCCAAACCGCAGGAAGACGCCGATTTGGCGTACCGGTTTGAACTTTATATCGGAAAAATGGAAATCGCCAATGCCTTCTCCGAATTAAATGATCCGCTCATCCAGCGTCAAAAATTGGAAAAGCAGGTAGAAGTGATCGGAAATAAAAAATTAGACGAAGATTTCTTGATGGCCTTAGAATATGCTATGCCGCCCGCGGGCGGGCTCGGGATCGGAATCGACCGGCTTGTCATGGTCCTCACAAACCGTCCTTCCATAAGAGAGGTGATTCTTTTCCCGCAGCTGCGGCCTGAGGCTCCCGAACCCAAGGAGAAACCCGAATAATGTCCTACGAACTTTGGATCGCCTTTAAACACCTGACGCGGCGCAGAAAGACTGGATTCATCTCTCTGATCTCTTTGATTTCCGTTCTAGGTGTGGGCGTCGGTGTGATGGCTCTTATTGTGGTGCTCTCGGTCATGAGCGGCTTCGACCAGGAACTCAAAGCAAAAATCGTGAATGTCAATCCTCATTTGAGAATCGAAAAAGAAAATGGGATCGACGACCCGCAACTCTTAATCAACAGAATCAATTCCTGGGGAAGTTCTCAGATTAAGACGGTTTCTCCTTTTGTGGAGGGCCAGGCCATTCTTAGGTCTTCTAAGAATGCGACAGGGATTCTGGTCAAAGGCCTTGACCCTTTTCGTGAGGATCTCGGCATCTTTTCCAAGAATATGCTTTGGGGAAATTTGAGTTTTTCACCTTTTAAAGAAACACAGGTCAAGAAACGGTTTTTTGGTCTGTTCAAGAAAGTGAGCCATCGGAGCCTGCCGACCATTGTGATCGGGCAGGGCCTGGCGCAAGTGTTGGGTGTCGGTCCGGAAGAGGAAGTTTCTTTGATTGTGCCTTATGCGGAAGAGGGTAAACCGTTCTCCTTGAACCGTGCGGAGATCAGAAGGTATAAAGTTGCCGGGATCTTTCGGTTAGGGATGAGTGATTTTGACGCAAGCCTTGCGCTCATCAATCTGGACGAGGCCCAGTCCCTTTATCATTTAGGAAAAAAGGTAACCGGTATGAGCATTCGCTTCCAAGATGTCGATCAAGCGGAGTCCCTGAAAATCCGTTTCCGGACGGAGCTGGGTCCTGACTATTGGATCCGCTCATGGTATGACATGAACCGGAGTTTTTTCTCGGCGCTTAAAGTTGAAAAAAATGTGATGACGATTTTATTAACTTTGATCGTCCTGGTGGCTGCCTTCAATATTGTTTCGACCTTGATCATGGTGGTAATGGAAAAAATCAAAGATATTGGAATTTTACGGGCCCTGGGCGCAACCCGCAAAAGCATCCGGAAGATTTTTGTCATTGAAGGTTTTAGTGTAGGATTTTTTGGCGTCATTTTTGGAGCCATCACCGGGCTTCTTCTTGCTTTCAATTTAAATTCGGTGTCGAATTTTATTGAGGAAACCACGGGCTTTGCCGTTTTCCCGAGCGATATTTATTACCTGGACAGAATTCCTACGGAGATCAATTTCTGGGATGTTACGACCGTGATCGCCATGGCCCTCCTGACTTCCATTTTGGCGGGGCTTTATCCGGCCCAGCGCGCCGCGGCGCTCAATCCTGTGGAGGCCTTGCGCTATGAATAAAATCGCGCTTCTTGTGGCTGAAAAGGTCAGGAAAGATTTCGCGACACCTGAAGGCCCGCTCTCCGTTTTAAAGGGTGTGAATTTTACCTTGGGTGAGGGAGAGATTGCTTTTATTCTAGGAAGATCGGGTTCCGGGAAATCCACGCTGCTTCATCTCTTCGGCGGCCTCGACCGGGCGAGTGAAGGCCGGATTTATTTTAAGGGAAATGATTTGAATCTGATGGATGAAAGGGAACTCGCCACTTACCGGAACCGGAAGATTGGATTTATTTTTCAATTTTTTCACCTGCTGCCCGAACTGACACTTTTTGAAAATGTCCTTTTGCCGTCTAAGATGGCCGGAACTTCCAATCCTGGACAGGTGCGGGAATTGATTCAGCGAGTCGGGCTCCAAGGAAGAGAAGGGCATTTTCCCTCCGAGCTCTCCGGAGGAGAACAGCAACGGGCGGCGATTGCGCGGGCCCTCATGAACCGGCCTGAAATTATTTTTTGTGACGAACCCACTGGCAATCTTGATGATGAGACCGCTGAAATTGTTTTCAGTCTTTTAATGGAGCTGCACCGCGAAACAAAACTTTCTTTGGTCGTTGCCACGCACGATGAGAAGCTCGCGCATCAATATGGAAGCGTATATCGTTTACAAGAAGGTATCTTACTGCGTGAGCCAGGGATTCACGCCGAAGATTAACCGCTATAAAATTAAGGGAGAAAGATTGAATGGAGCCTGAAATCTATCTGGATGGAAAATGGTACCCGAAAAGCGAAGCAAAAATTTCTGTTTTTGATCATGGACTTCTTTATGGAGACGGTGTTTTTGAAGGAATCCGCTCTTACGGGTGTTTGGTTTTTAAACTCAAAGAACATTTGGGCCGGCTTTACGAATCCGCTCATACCCTGATGTTGAAAATCCCAATGACCCCTAAAGAAATGACGGCCGTCATCATTAAGACGCTCCAGCGAAACAAACTGCGAGATGCCTATATCCGGGTCGTCGTGACCCGTGGGGTAGGTGATTTAGGTCTTGACCCCCAAAAATGTAAACGGGCGACTCTTTTTGTCATCGCTGATAAAATTGTTCTTTATCCGGAGCGGCTTTACCAGGAAGGATTGGATATTATTACGGTCCCCACGGTGCGCAATTTGCCGGAGGCCGTGAACCCGGCGCTTAAGTCGCTCAATTATTTGAATAACATCTTGGCCAAGATTGAAGCAACACGGTCCGGCTGCATGGAAGCAGTGATGCTTAACCATCAAGGTTATGTGGCGGAATGCACGGGCGACAACATTTTTATGATTAAAAACAGCATGCTTTTGACTCCTCCTGCCTATGTGGGCGTTCTTCGAGGCATCACGCGTGCCGCCATTTTGGATATCGCCCGGAAAAATAAAATTCCGGCCGAGGAAAGAATTCTGACTCGCCACGATCTTTTTAATGCCGATGAAGTTTTTTTGACGGGGACCGCCGCAGAGGTGATTCCTGTCGTAAAGATTGATGGCAGAACGATTGGCGAAGGAAAGCCGGGCTCCCAAACCGGGTTCTTCATGAAAGCCTTACGAGACCTCACCAAAAAGGATGGGGTCCGCTACCAGCTCTAACTCCTTTCAAGGTGAGCATTTCCCGCCTTTTGGTATTCATTTTGCAGAGATGTTATAATTACTCCGATGACTTGTAACGTTTGCGGGACTAACGAGGCAACAATTCACCTCACTGAGATTGTCAACGAGCAGATGATCGAAATCCATCTCTGCGAATCCTGTGCCCAGGAAAAGGGAACCGAATTCAAGGCGCATTTCAATGTGGGCGATCTTTTAACGGGTCTTACCGATCTGGCTGCCGAGATGTCAGGCACCGGCAAGATGGTGATCAAATGCCCCAACTGCAGTCTCACTTATGAGGAATTTGGTAAAACGGGCAGGCTGGGATGCGCGGAGTGTTACGAGGCGTTTGCGAAACTCTTAAACCCTTTGATTAAACGGGTCCAGCATGCGACGCAACATGTGGGAAGAAGGCCCTCCCGGTTGGCGGTGCCGGTGCGTTTAACCCAGGACTTAAGGGAACTGCACAACCGGTTGCAAAAATCAATTGAACACGAGGCGTTTGAAGAAGCAGCGAGACTTCGGGATCAGATCAAACAGTTGGAAGATAAAATGAAGAGAGGAAAGAAAAAGGCTTCATGAACGAATGGGCAAACGAATTAATTAAAAATCCTACCGAGTGGCTCCGCGGGACAGGCCCGGATGTGGATGTGGTGATCAGCTCACGTATCCGTTTGGCCAGGAATCTGGCAGGGTTCCCTTTTGTGACCAAACTGGGCAAAGAACAGGAAGATGACATTATTGACAGGGTGGAGGAAGCCGTCCAGGCCGAGCCTCTTTTAAAGAATAATTTTTTTATTCGTTATCATGATGCGACCGAGCTTGATAAACAATTTTTCCTCGAGCGGCATTTGATCAGCCGCGAACACGCAGTGGAGCAGGGAGAAAAAGCAGTCGTTATTAGTCCTAATGAAACCGTGAGTGTGATGGTTCTTGAAGAAGATCATTTGCGGATCCAGGCGTTTCAATCGGGCCTTAGCATCTCGGCGGCATGGAAAATCATGGAAGATGTCATTAATGGGTTGGAAAAAAATTTGCCGTTTTCTTTTCACGCAGATTTGGGGTATCTAACCGCTTGCCCTACCAATGTAGGGACCGGGATCCGCGCCTCCTGCATGCTTCATTTGCCGAGTCTGGTGTTGACCAAACAGGTGAATAAAATTTTGCAGGCCCTTTCCAAACTGAACCTCGCTACGCGCGGGCTTTATGGGGAAGGAAGCCAGGCCAGCGGAAATTTTTTCCAGATTTCCAATCAAACAACGCTGGGGCAAAAAGAAGAAGACATCATCGCCGGGCTTGAAAAGGTGATCCGTCAAATGGTCGCCCACGAAAAAGAGGCGAGGCAGTATCTCTTGGAAAAAAGAAAAGCCAAATTTGAAGACCAAATTTGGAGAGCCCTCGGGACTTTGAGGTATGCGCGCGTTATCTCCACAGGCGAGGCCGTGCAGCTTTTGTCTTTGGTGCGTCTCGGCGTCGATTTAGGATTTGTAAAAAATTTGAAACACATTGAACTTAACAATCTCTTTTTACTCATGCAACCTGCCCATCTCCAAAAAATGTATGGCCGTGCTTTAGGATCCTCGGAGCGGGATGTGAAACGGGCCGATCTGATCCGTGAAAGACTGAAAACCGTCTCGCTTGACTAAACCAAAAAGGAGTCATTCTAATGTTTGATCGATTTACCGAAAGGGCACGCAAAGTCATTATCCTTGCCAAAGAAGAAGCAAAACGTTTCAATCATGATTACATTGGAACCGAGCACATTCTTTTGGGGCTTATCAAAGAAGGCGAGAGTGTGGCCGCAGCGGTACTGCAAAACCTCGGTCTTTCACTGGACACCATCCGCCTTGAGGTCGAAAAACTCGTTCAGTTCGGCCCAAGCACCATTGTCTCAGGCGATATTCCGTTTACCCCCAAGGCAAAGAAAGTCATTGAGCTTGCGATGGATGAAGCGCGCCGGCTAGGCCATAACTACATCGGGACAGAGCACCTTTTGCTGGGGCTCATTAAAGAAGGCGAAGGCGTGGCGAGTCACGTCTTAATGAATGTGGGACTGGACCTCAATAAAGTCCGGGCAGAGGTCATTAAACTTTTAGGTTCCTCAGCCCCAGGCGGAGGACCCGGCGGCGGCGGATCTCCTTCGGTGGGAGGTACTAAGAGCAAAACAAAAACACCTGCGCTTGATTCCTTCGGCCGGGATCTTTCTCAACTTGCCCGTGAAGGCAAACTCGATCCCGTGGTCGACCGCGAAAATGAAATTGTGCGTGTCATTCAAATCTTGGCCCGCCGGACAAAAAATAATCCTGTTCTCCTCGGAGAGGCCGGCGTCGGAAAAACAGCCATTGTGGAAGGGCTTGCCCAACGCATTGTCTCAGGCGATGTCCCCGAAGTTTTGGCGGACAAGCGGATTGTGGTTTTAGATTTGGCCCTCATGGTGGCCGGCACCAAATACCGCGGTCAATTTGAGGAACGTATTAAAGCGGTGATGGATGAAATCCGCCGTTCAGAAAATGTCATCATTTTTATCGATGAATTGCACACGTTGGTGGGAGCAGGGGGAGCAGAAGGCGCCATCGACGCCTCCAATATTTTGAAGCCCTCTCTTTCGCGCGGAGAAATCCAGTGCATTGGCGCCACGACTCTGGATGAATACCGCAAATACATAGAAAAAGACGCGGCGCTTGCCCGGCGTTTTCAAACCATTGTGGTGGATCCTCCCTCCGTGGATGAAACGATCGAGATCTTAAAAGGCTTGCGGGATAAATATGAAGCGCATCACCGCGTAAAAATTCTGGATGAAGCACTGGAAGCGGCTGCAAAACTTTCCGACCAGTACATTACCGGAAGATTTCTACCGGACAAGGCGATTGACCTTGTCGACGAAGCGGGCTCCCGGGCACGGCTTTCAGTTACGACATTGCCTAAGGAACTCAAAAAACTCGAGAGTCAGATTGAAGAATTTAAACGTGAAAAAGAGGCCTCCATCAAGGGACAAGATTTTGAACGGGCCGCCAAACTTCGCGATGAAGAAAGAAAAGCCAAAGAGGAATTAAGCCGTCTTAGAAAAAGTTGGAAAGAATCTAAATCGGAGGTTGAAATTCAGGTCACCGCCGAAGACATCGCAAACATTGTTTCTAAGTGGACAGGCGTTCCTCTCCAGCGGCTTGAAGAAAAGGAGACCACACGTCTTCTCCGGATGGAAGAAGAACTTCATGGCCGCGTCATTGGACAGGAAGAGGCGGTCCATGCTATCTCCAATGCGGTGCGTCGCTCGAGATCCGGTCTCAGAAATCCCAAGCGTCCCATCGGGGCCTTTGTCTTCTTAGGTCCGACCGGCGTGGGGAAAACCCTTTTAGCGCGTGCCTTGGCCGAATTTATGTTCGGTGAGGAGGATGCCATTATCACGATCGATTGCTCCGAATACATGGAAAAATTTACCGTCTCTCGTCTCGTGGGGGCGCCTCCGGGATATGTGGGCTATGAAGAGGGCGGTCAATTGACAGAAAAAGTAAGGCGCCGTCCTTATTCGGTCGTGCTCTTTGATGAAATCGAAAAAGCGCACCCGGACGTTTTTAACATTCTCCTTCAGATGATGGAAGAAGGAAGGCTCACGGACTCTTTCGGCCGGAAAGTTGACTTTCGTAACACCATCATCATCATGACCTCCAATGTGGGGGCGGATGTGATCAACCGCCAAGGAGAAATGGGTTTTCGCGCGAAAGGCGAAGCGGAGACTTACGAGATCATGAAGCGTAAGCTTTTGGACGAAGTTAAGAAGGCCTTTCGTCCGGAATTTTTAAACCGTGTCGACGACATCATTGTCTTTCATTCCTTGCGGCGTGAGGATCTTGAAAAGATTGTCGAGTTTGAACTCAAGGAACTAAAAAACCGTCTCAAAGACAAGAAGATGGAAATCTCACTCTCTGAGGAAGTCTTGAAATTCCTTATCGACAAGGGCTATGACGCCAATTACGGCGCCCGTCCGCTCAAACGGACCATCCAGCGCTACATCGAAAATGTGCTCGCCGAAGAAATCCTTTCGGGGAAATTTCAAGAAGGCGATAAGATTCGAGTAGAACTACGAGGAGAAATTATTACGTTTGAGAAAACTTCGTGACCTTCATTTCGAAACGGATTTTCCTTTCTCTTTTCATTTTTTTTAGTGTTTTAGGAGTTGCCGGTTACGCGCTCACCCAGTCCCGAATAGAACGAACCGACGTTCGTCTCTTGACTCAAGACTGGGCGAGCCAAATCCTCAAAGCCCAGGTTCAAATCGGCAAACTCGTTTATCTTCCGCCCACCCGCATCGCCTTCAAAGATATCCAAGTCAATGCAGACGAAAAAAATCGGGAGTTCTCTGTCGCCTCCGTCCGCAAGTTGATCTTAGGTTACGGCGTGATCAATCTGGTACGCGGAAATTTCCGGGTCCCTGAGATGGTAAAAATCCAATCGCCCGTCATTCATATCCCGGCCTCCAACTCTTCGCCGCTCCCTTTTCTAAACACCGGCGCTTCCTCCAATGCCTTTCCTGCCAAACTGATCATTGAGGACGGGGAATTTCATTATCCCTTGAAAGAAGGAAAAGAGATCGTGCTTTCCAGGGTTTATCTCAAAGCAAAGCCCACCGCCGCGGGACAGATCCAGGTGAAATTAAAGGCCTTGCTCAAGGGTGAGGCCTACGGGCAAATCGAAGTGAATGGTTTCACCGATCCCCAGTTCCATCATTATGAATTGCACGTTCATCTCGAGGACCTTGGTTTTTCGCCCGAAAGCGGGATTTTTATCAAAAAACTTTCAGGAGATTTTCGCATCACAGAAAAGACAATTGAGCTCACAGGCCTGACCAGTTTTTTCCACGATTGGGAGATTTTCTGGAAGGGCACGGTGGAAAATTGGAATACCGAACCCCAAATTTCTGTAGAAGTGACCCAAAAGAAAGGCAAGCCGCCGTTCCTTTTTTCATTCAACGCAAACCTCGCCTCACAAAAAATGACAGGCAGGGGGACCTGGGCGGGCCGGAATTATTCGTTTTTAGGCGCCATCAAACGGGAAGGTAAAAAAATTATTTTCTCAAGTCTGGATCTGTCGCGCGGTTATCAAGGCAAAGGCGAAATCCAATTCGCCACGGGAGATTATGATTTTCAGTTCGAGCGCCAGCAGCGGCGTTTTCGTCTGCGTTCTAATTTAAACGAGTCGCAATTTGACGCCGAGTTTGAATTGGACCACGCCTCCATCAATAATCTCGATTTCGTGGTGTTGGGCAACGCGCGTTTCAGCCCCATGCTGAAGAAAAAGGGAGAAACCGGACCTAAATTCAAAGTTGAGATCGAAACGCAGTACGTCGTCGTCGAGTTTCAGTCCCTCCAGGATTTCAAAGGAAGTTTCGAATTAAATACTGAAGGAATCAAGGAGATGGATCTGGAGTGGGGCGGGGCCTTTCGTTTATCAGGACAAGTTTTATTCCGGGGGACAGAGATCAAAGAAGACCTTTTGCTTCAAATCGACGGTTACTCTTTAGAATCGCTTCGCAAGTTTGCGGGAAGGCCGATGCCTCAAAATCTGAGAGGAACTTTGGAAGGAAAGTTGAAATTACGGGGTGCGCCGTCCCGTCCGGAAATCCAGGGGTATTTCACGGTCAAAGATGGTATGATTGAAAAACTTGATTATGATCGGGCCATTATCGAGTTCCGGGGATTTCCTCCCCAACTGCGGCTTTATGATTCAAAGGTCTTCCGGGGACGAAACACGTTGATGATGACGGGTGTGATTGACCTGCGGCTTGATAATTTTTTTCATGGCATTCGGATCCAGCGTTCGGATCATCTCGTGATTTGGAAGGGGATGAGCGTGTACTGGGAAGGTGATCATTCCACCATTCAAGGTGAGAAATCGCTTAATAAAAAATTGGCCATGGGATTTGAGGTGGGTGCAGGGGTGTCGCCTAACTCAAAATCCGAAGACGGCGAAGAAAGTTATGCCCTCTTGGGCCCCAAATTAAAATTTTAATTCGATCATGAACGAAAAATTTGCAGTGATTCGCCGGTCCGTATCGTTACGGCTGTGGCTCGGACGATTAGGAAGTCAGTCGCTCGAACTGGCTTATAACGTAGGCGGCATTGTCCTTCTCTTCCGAGATGCCCTCCGCACTCTTTTTAACACCCCGCTTCGTTGGAAGTCCACCATCGATCAGATGAACAAGATCGGCGTCACCTCACTGCCTCTGGTTTTTCTTACCGCACTTTTCACGGGTATGGTTCTGTCGCTGCAATCGGCTTATCAATTACGTCTTTTCGCCGCCCAGCAATTCACGTCTGACCTCGTTGCTCTTTCGATGACCCGGGAATTAGGTCCTGTCCTTACGGCCATGGTGGTTGCAGGCCGGGTAGGGGCTTCTATTGCTGCAGAAATAGGCACCATGAAGGTGACCGAACAAATCGACGCCCTTCGTGCTCTTGCGATTGATCCCGTGAGGTATCTCGTAGTGCCCCGTCTTGTCGCAGGATTTTTTATGCTCTTTTTTCTTACCATTTACGCGGACTGCATCGGAATGTTGGGGGGCTACTTCATCGCCGTCTTTAAACTGGGGATTAGTTCTCATATGTACATCAAACGCAGCATCGAAATTTTAATGATCAAAGACATTATGACCGGTCTCGTAAAGGCATTTATTTTTGGAGCCGTGATTTCTATTGTCGGTTGTTACTTCGGCTTTCGTACTGAAGGAGGCGCCGAGGGCGTGGGACGCTCGACCACCATGGCGGTGGTGATGGCGCTTATTTTGGTGATTACCTTGGATTGTTTTTTCACAGCCATTTTTTACTTTTTATAAGGAAACGGTTTCAATGATTCAGGTTCGCGGAGTTTCTAAATCTTTCGGATCCAACCAGGTTTTGCGCGGGTTGGACCTTGAGGTTAAGACAGGCGAAGGTCTTGTCATTATAGGCCGCTCAGGATGCGGCAAAAGCGTTCTTTTAAAAATGATGATCGGGATTTTAGAGCCGGACGAGGGGTCGGTGATCATCGATGGGGTGGACATTTTTTCTCTCACTCCGGGCGAGCTTGATCAATTTCGTCTTAAGCTCGGCATGCTTTTTCAAAGCGCAGCACTTTTTGATTCCTTGACCGTACGGGAAAATGTAGGCTTTTCTCTTTATGAACATACGGATCTGCCGCCAGATGTGATCGCCGAAAAAGTGAAGGAGAAACTTAAATTGGTGGGTCTCCAAGACATTGAAGAAGAAATGCCGGCGTCGCTTTCAGGCGGAATGAAAAAACGCGTGGGACTAGCGCGGGCCATTGCCAATGATCCCAAAGTCATTTTTTATGATGAGCCCACGACCGGGCTTGATCCAATCATGGCCGATGGGATCAATGATTTGATCATTCAGATGCACGAGACGCTTCGGGTCACAAGCGTCAGCGTCACCCACGATTTAAAGAGCGCCTACAAAATTGCTCACCGAATCGTGATGCTTTATGAGGGTAAAATTATCGGATCAGGCACTCCTAAGGAAATTGAGAATACCGATAATCCGATTATCCGCCAATTTATTACCGGTTCGGCCAAGGGACCGATCACCGATGAAGTTAAGAGCTAGTCATTGATAATTTTTGTTAAGCAGTTTAAGGTATAAGGAGAACGTATGAAGAAGACACGGACCGAAATTTTGGTCGGAACCTTTGTGATTTTTGGCTTTCTTATCCTGTCTTTGGTCGTTTTCTTCGTCAGCGGCGTCTATCTGGTGCGTCCGGGCTACAAGGTTTACGTTATGTTCAATTACGTGAGTATCTTAGATAAGGGGGCCCCGGTACGTATGGCAGGCGTGCGGATAGGAGAGGTGAGCAAGGTCACGCTTCAGGAAGACCCGGGAACAGGCCAAACCCGGGTAAAAGTGCAACTTTTTATTGCAAAGGGCTTTGAAATTAGGGAGAATTATTTGTTCAACGTGCGGGGAACGCATATTTTAAGCGAGCCCCACGTCGAGGTTTCGCCGCAGCCGGGCAAGGGACCCTTTATTAAGGAGGGAGCCCAGGTGCAAGGAGTGGATCCGGTGCCGGTCGAAGTTCTCGTTGACCGCGCGGACCGGATCGCGTCGCATCTCGAAGCAATTTTTGGAAGGTTAAAGATGGTTATTGAAGACAAGCAGTCAGAAAAAGATATTAAAGATGCCATCCACAGCATCGCCTCTCTTTCCCGTTCTCTCAGTCAGATTCTTAGCGGTTCCGGCAGTGATATTTCGGAGAGCATCAAACACATGAACGCTTCCACCCAATCCTTGGAAACCATCCTCAAAAAAGTGGAAAATGAGGAAGGTACGGTAGGTAAGCTGGTGGGTGATGAAGAACTTTATCGGGAGATTCGAGAATTTGTGCGTGATCTTAAAGCGCATCCCTGGAAGCTTTTGAAAAAGGATAATAAGAAAAAAGAAGGAGTACCTTTAGTTCCGTTCGTATGAATACGTTCGTTCGTATATTGCAAACTATTATAAGAATCTATTTACCAATGATAAGGAGTGTTTCCTATGATCCTCGTACTGAAAATTCTTTTTTCCGTTTTGCTCGTTGTGTTGGGTTATCTCTCTCAATTCCAATGGCTGTTTCCCTTTCAGATAGCAGAAGGGCCGTGGATCGGGGCCGCGATCGGTTTGTTTTTTGCCGTCCTCGTCCTGGTCATCGACGAATTTTTTAAGAAGTTCACTGTTCGAAATATTCTCTCAATCCTCGTCGGAATTGCGCTTGGGCTTTTAGTCCACCGGCTTTTTATGGGCGTCGCGAGTTACGCGGAAATTTCCCAAGAAGTCAAACATCAGATTGGGATTATCTCAGCCGTCCTGTTCAGTTATTTGGGTGCCGTGACCATGCTCCGCGGCCAAGATGAATTTCAGCTGTTGCTCCCTTTTGTGAAACTAGAGAGTAAGGGCCCGGGGGAGGAGATCATTCTCTTGGATACCAGCGTGATCATTGACGGCCGGATCGCTGACATTGCGGAAACCCATTTCTTAAGTGGGCGGTTGGTGCTTCCCCGTTTCGTTTTAAAAGAACTTCAACTCATTGCCGATTCTTCCGATCCCCTGAAACGCGCGCGCGGCCGCCGGGGTCTTGATATTTTGAACAGGATGAAAAAGAACACTCACCTGGATGTCAAAATCCAGGAAATGGATTTTCCCGAATTTAATACGGTCGATGCCAAACTTGTGAAGATGGGTCAAGTGGTCGGCGCCAAGGTTTTTACCAATGACTACAATCTCAATAAAGTGGCGGAACTCCAGGGTGTGAAGGTTCTCAACATCAATGAACTCGCAAATGCGGTGAAGCCCGTGGTGATGCCCGGAGAGACCATGCAGGTAAAAATTTTAAAAGAAGGTAAAGAGCATGATCAGGGCGTTGCTTACCTTAACGACGGGACCATGGTGGTGGTGGATAATGGCCGGCGGCGCATCGGTCAAACCCTCAATGTGGCCATCACCAGCGTTTTGCAAACTCAGGCGGGCCGAATGATTTTTGCGAAATTGGCGGACTCGGATGAGCCGGTTCGGGTAGGCAAGCGTGAAGCCTGAGTGGAAGAGTCCGCGTGAAGCGCAATGTTAGTCTTATCATCCCTGCTGCAGGTGAGAGTAAACGGTTTTTCCAAGGCCATGCCTCCGGGGGCCGCCCAGGAAAAGTTTTTCAGATTCTCGCCGGCAGGCCTTTGCTGGCTCATACGTTAAATTCTTTTGAGGACATTCCTCAAATCCGGGAGATTTTTATCGCCGTCCCGCCAGGGACCGAGGCCTGGGTTAAAAACAGTTTTCTAAAAGAGTGGGCCAGGCGTCCGGTTCGTGTGATCCCGGGCGGCGCCACCCGCGCAGAGTCTGTGTTAAATGCGCTCCGTAAGACTTCGCCGGAAAGTCAATGGGTTGCGGTTCATGACGGCGCAAGACCCTTCCCTCCTAAAGAATCCCTTTTAGAGCTTTTTGAAAAATCTCATGAAGCCGATGCTGTGATTCTCGCACGACCAGTGGTTCCTACCTTAAAGCGAGTTTCGGCCTCCAACGGTTATGTGGCTGAGACAGTCGACCGCTCAGGTCTCTATGAGGCCGAAACACCTCAACTCATTCGCCGTTCGGTGCTGCTCAAGGCCTACGAATCTCAATCCAACGCCTTACAGGCAACGGACGAGGCATCCCTTGTGGAATCCGTGGGTGGTAAAGTCAAAGTCTTATCTCATTCGGGATGGAATGTAAAAGTAACAACACCTGAAGATTTACGGCTCGCCAAGGCCTCTTTAATGAGCGGTTTGCCCACGATTCGAATCGGCTTCGGTAAAGATACCCACCGCTTGGTGAAGGGAAGAAAACTTTATTTGGGAGGAGTCCGGGTTCCTTTTGAAAAAGGTGCGTTGGGTCACTCCGATGGCGATGCGCTTCTGCATGCTATTTCTGATGCCGTTCTTGGCGCGCTGGGACTCGGTGATATCGGAGACTGGTTTTCCGATAAAGACCCGGGAAACAAAAATATAAGAAGCGAAAAAATTTTGAAAAAGGTCTTGGAAGCCGCTAAGAAAAAAGGCTGGGTTCCTTCGCAAATCGATACGGTCATTATTCTGGAAAGGCCAAAACTCGGTCTTTTAAAAAAGAAGATCAAAGCAGACCTCGCCAAGCTCTTAAACCTTGAAGAGGAGTTTGTCTCAATTAAGGCAAAGACCTTGGAAGGCCTTGGTCCTGAAGGGGAAGGACTTGCCGTCACCTGTGAGGCGGTGGTGATGTTGAAAAGGGTTTCGCTTTGAGCGTACGCGTCCGTTTTGCTCCATCGCCTACGGGTTATCTGCATATCGGAAATGTTCGCACCGCTCTTTTTAATTATCTCTTCGTCAAACCCCAGAACGGCCAATTTATTTTGCGTATTGAAGACACGGACAAAGAAAGATCAAAGCCTGAGTATTGCGAGGCTTTGATTGAAGATCTCGCTTGGATTGGAGTTCGCTGGAATGAAGGCCCGGGCGTTGAAGGCCCGTACGCGCCTTACCGCCAATCCGAGCGGCTTGAGGTTTACCAAGGTTATATTCGCAAGCTCATCGAACAAGGCAAAGCCTATTACTGTTATGTGACCGAGGCGGAGATCGACGAAATGAAACGGCTTGCGGTATTAGAACGCCGGCCGCCGCATTTCGACAACCGCGGCCGTCATTTTACGCAGACAGAAATTGAGACAAAAAAGGCGAAAGGAATTCGTCCGACCGTCCGGTTCAAAATTGAAAAGCCCGAACTTAAAATTCACGATCTTATCCGGGGCGATGTGGAATTTAATCTGGATGAAATGCTCGGGGATTTCATCATTCAGCGAGCGGACGGACTGCCCACTTTTCATTTAGCGGTTTGTGTGGATGACGGTCTCATGAAAGTCACACACGTGATCCGCGGCGAAGATCATCTTTCTAACACGCCCAAACATGTCCTGCTTCTGCAAGCCATGGGCTTTACGCCGCCGCAATACGGGCATCTGTCGCTGATTCACGGCCCGGGCGGTGAACCGCTCTCTAAGCGCCTCGAATCCGTTTCGGTGAGGGAGTTTCGAAAACGGGGCTACCTTCCCGAGGCCCTTGCCAATTACATTTCCCTCTTGGGCTGGTCGCCCGGTGACAACCGTGAAATCTTTACCTGGAAAGAACTGCAAGATGCCTTTGATTTAAAACGCGTCAATAAATCCGCGTCGATTTATGATCCGCATAAACTGGATTGGATCAATGGAGAACACTTACGCGCCATGTCTGATGAGGAGTTTTGCAAACACGGCCTTGCTTATCTCAAAGAAACGAAAAAGTTACACCACGATGAAACGTTGGTGCACCGCATATTACCGGCCTTTAAAGATAATGTTGTCCGGCTTGAAGAACTGGAAGACCGGCTGAAGGTGTTGGATGAAGATTTTATTTATGAAGATGAAAACCTCATCAAAAACCCCGGTGCGCAGGAAATTTTTCAGGCCTCTTTGACGGTGCTTCCCGAGCTCCAAGGAAAAGGCGAAGGCCTTTACGAGAATTTTGTGAGTCAATTAAAACCCCGTGTCAAAGCCAAGGGCAAAGACCTTTTTATGCCGCTCCGGATGGCCCTTACGGGGAGGATGCACGGTCCGGAACTGAAACGGATTTTTCCTTTGATGAGCCCCGCCACTTTAAAGCGACGCTTGGAACGCGCACTTTCCAATTAATTTCCATGCCTCTTCGATTTTTTAATACGCTTTCCGGCCAAATTGAAGAATTCAAGTCCCTCCGAGACAAAGAGGTGGGGATGTATACCTGCGGGCCTACGGTTTATGACTATGCCCATATCGGAAATTTTCGGGCTTTTGTCTTTGAGGATTTACTCCGCCGGTTTTTAGAATATAAAGGCTACAAGGTCCGTCATGTCATGAATCTCACCGACGTCGATGACAAAACCATCGCAGGCGCGCGTAAAGAAGGAGCAGGCTTGGACGAATTTACCCTGAAATATATCCAGGCTTTTCAGGATGATTTAAAGACACTCAATATTCTTTTTCCTAATCATCCCGGGGAGCAGCCGAAGGCTACGAAAGAAGTTCCGGCGATGATTGAACTGATCCAAAAATTGATCCAAAAAAATTTGGCCTACGTCAGCGAAGATTCGGTTTATTTCCGGGTCGCCGGTTTTCCGGCTTATGGCAAACTTTCCAAAAAGAAACTCGAGCAAAATATTCAAGGAGCCCGGGTGGATGTGGATGAGTACGAAAAAGAAGAAGGAGCCGACTTTGCGGTTTGGAAAAATTCCAAAGAAGGCGAGCCCGCTTGGGATTCTCCCTGGGGAGCGGGCCGGCCGGGCTGGCATATCGAATGTTCCGCCATGAGTATGAAATATTTAGGTGAAACCTTTGATCTTCACGCCGGAGGCGAAGATTTGATTTTCCCTCACCATGAGAATGAAATCGCACAATCGGAAGGCGTCACCGGAAAACCCTTTGTGCGCTACTGGCTTCATTGCAGGTTTTTGTTGGCGGACGGCGAAAAAATGTCCAAATCCAAGGGAAATTTTTATACGCTCCGCGATCTTTTAAATAAAGGCTACGACCCCATGCAGATCCGCTGCGTTTTGATCTCCCATCATTACCGCCAGCCGTTGAATTTCACGATCTCAGGCCTTGAGGCCGCCAAAGAAGCTCTTCAGCGACTGGACAATTTTTCCGCGCGCGTGATCGGCGCATCTGTCAATGCACAAGCGGCAGGCGGGTCACTTACGGCGACCTTTGAAAAAGGGCTCCAACGGTTTGATGACGGGCTCTCCAATGACTTGGGGATTTCAGAGGCTTTGGCTGCTGTCTTTGACACCCTCCGCGAAGCCAATCAAGAAATGGACCGAAAAAATTTCTCTGCCGCGGATAAAGAATCAGCTCTTCAATTCTTAAAAAAAATCGATTCTGTGTTGGGTCTTAGAATCTTAGAAGATGCCCAGGCGCCCGCGGCCGTGTTGCAGCTAGTAAAGGAACGAGAGGCTGCGCGCCAGAAAAAAGATTTTGGCCGGGCGGACGAGTTAAGAAAGACGATCGAACAATTGGGATGGCTTGCTAAAGACGGCCGGCCGGGAGAGTCTTCTCAACTTAAGCGAAAGAAAAGGGCATGGGAGGCGATTTGAGAAAGGGGAGCAGACTTCCACCGCAAGGCTTCTTTCTTACCTTTGAAGGACCGGAGGGAAGCGGGAAAAGTACACAGATTCGTTTTGCCATGAACTTCCTTCGTAAAAAAGGTTATCCGGTTTTACTTTTAAGGGAACCTGGAGGCACCGAGACCAGCGAAGCGATTCGAGAAGTTTTGCTTAATAAGCGTCTTAAAGCGATGGGGCCCGAGACCGAACTTTTACTTTATCTAGCAGCACGGGCCCAGCTTGTCCGAGAGAAAATCAATCCCTCGCTTCAGCAAGGAAAAGTCGTGATGGTGGACCGCTTTGAAGATTCAACCGTGGCTTATCAAGGCTTCGGCGGCGGGATTCCTTTAAAAACCATTGAGAATTTCAGCCGGTTTGTGAGAGGAAATCTCAAACCCAATCTCACGATCCTTTTAGATGTCAAGACCAAAGTGGGACTCAAGCGAAGCGGCAGGGGAGACCGGATTGAAAAAAAATCCATCGCGTTTCACGAGAAAGTAAGAAAAGGCTTCTTAACCCTGGCCCGGCGCGAACCCAGACGTTTTTTTGTGGTACCGCCGAATCTAAGCATTGAAGAGGTTCAGAAAAGAATTGAAAAGAAATTATCGTCATTGCAAGGCAGGATTCCAAAATGACCTCGTCTCCTCTCCTTCTGGCTCATTTACGCCGGGACCGGATTGCGCACACCTATCTTTTTACCGGTTCTGATGAAGAGAAAAAAGATGAACTTATTTTGCGATTCGCGCAGGCCCTTAACTGCGAAAAACAAAGTTTTTTTGAAAGCTGCGATTGTTTGAGCTGCCGAAAAACGGAAACAAAAAACCATCCCGACGTGCATTGGGCGGGAGAGGATGAAAAAAGCCGTTCGATTAAAATCGAAGAAGTCCGGGGCATTCTTCATCAAGCCGCACTGAAGCCTTTTGAAGGGAGATGGAAAATTTTTATTCTGCAGGGCGCCGAACGTCTTACGCTGGAGGCCGCCAATGCGCTCCTTAGAACCTTGGAAGAACCGCCCGAACATTCCATCTTCTTACTTTTAGTTGAAACCAAGGCCCATCTTCTTGAGACGATTCAGTCGCGGGGATTTGAAATCCGTGTTCCGCCTGCTAAAGACCCGGATCCCATGGAAGATGAGAATATTCGTCTCTTAAAGGAAAAAGGTTGGACGGCTTTCTTTGAAGTCATCAAAGGAAATTCCCGTGTGGATCTGGCCCCTATCCTTGAAAATCTCATGCGCTTTTTTAAAAATCAATCGGCGGATGTGTGGGAAACCAATCCGTCCCGTTCCCGGCAATTTCTCAAGGCTTTTGACGCGGTCTATGAAACCCAGGATGCGGTGGAAGCCAATACCAATCAAAAACTCGCACTGACATATCTGGAAATCCAGCTGAGAGGTGCGTTCCGTGAGTAAACCTTTCTATATCACAACCCCTCTTTATTATGTGAACGCCAAGCCCCACATCGGTCACGCCTACACCAATGTCCTTTGCGATACCTTTGCGAGATTTCATAAACTGCGCGGCGAAAAAGTATTCCTTTTAACGGGGACAGATGAACACGGGACCAAAATTGAAAAGACAGCACGTGAAGCAGGCAAAGAGCCGCGCCAGTACGTGGATGACATGGTGCCGCAATTTAAAAGTCTTTGGGAACTTTTGGGAATTAAATATGATTTCTTCATTCGTACGACGGACGAGGAACACAAAAAAATCGTCCAAGATATTTTGCGCGATCTGGAAGCGAAAGATGAAATCTACAAGGCAGGCTATAAAGGATGGTACTGTACGCCCTGTGAATCTTTTTGGACCCAGCTCCAACTCGTTGAGGGCAAGTGCCCTGATTGCTGCCGCGATGTCCAGGAGCTGAGTGAAGAAAATTATTTCTTCCGCATGTCAAAATATCAAAAATGGCTGATGGATTATATCCAAGAGCACCCGGCTTTTATCCGCCCGGAAATGCGCCGAAACGAGATCTTAGGATTCCTCCGTGAACCCCTCGAGGATTTATGCATCACGCGCCCCCGCATGCGGCTCGCCTGGGGAATCGACTACCCCTCCTCCAAAGATCATGTGATCTACGTATGGTTTGATGCTCTTATCAATTATTTAAGCGCAGCGCGGTACGCCAAGGTGAAGGAAAAATTCGGAAATTTATGGCCCGCCGATGTTCATGTGGTCGGCAAGGACATTCTTCGCCAGCACGCCGTTTATTGGCCGATCATGCTGAAGGCCTGCGGGCTCCAGATGCCCAAGACCGTGATGGCCCA
Source organism: uncultured bacterium (assembly GCA_964372875.1). Lineage (GTDB taxonomy): Bacteria > Omnitrophota > Omnitrophia > Omnitrophales > JACQLI01 > CAYJTB01. Next base: position 43,363 of record CAYJTB010000006.1, on the reverse strand, counting down.
CGGGTGGTGGACCATGGCCGGTGCCAAAGTTTCAAAATCGCGGGGCAATGCCGTTGATCCCATAGAGCTTGTAAAAAAATACAGTGTGGATGCGTTCCGGTATTTTCTTCTCCGGGAAGTCACGATCGGTTTTGACGGGGCATTTTCAGAAGACCTTCTGGCTGAACGCTACACCACAGATTTGGCCAACGATTTTGGAAATCTTTGGTTTCGACTTGTCTCGATGCTCGATAAATATTTTGAGGGAAAAATCCCGTCGCATGACACAAAATCTTTTCCAAAAGACGCCTTGGCCGAGACTTTTAAGAAAGTATCTTCTTCAATGCTGGCCTATGATCCCCGCGCCGCTTTAACCGCCCTTTGGGAGAAGATGACCTACCTCAATCAATCCATTGAAGAAAACAAACCCTGGGCGATGGCAAAGGATCCGGCGCAAAGAGAAAAATTGGCGAGCTTTCTCGGAATGCTTGCGGAATGGGTCGCTCACCTCAGCGTTTTGCTTTTACCTTTTATCCCTGACTCATCGCATAAAATTCTGGAGCGCCTCAAACTCCAAACCGATTGGACACTTAAAAGTGAAGAAGATTTTGCCCAGCCCTTTTTAAAAGCGGGCCAACCCGTTGAACGGGGTGAGGCCCTTTTCCCCCGCCTTGATGATCTAAAGGAAGTAAAATCTTGAATTTTGTTGATACCCACGTTCATCTGCATTTTCCTGATTATGATGCAGATCGCGAACAGGTTATTGAACGCTCCCGGCAGGCAGGGGTTCAGCTTTTCATCAATGTCGGCACCGATGTAGAAAGCTCCTGCCAATCCGTCCAGCTCGCTCAAAAACATCCCTTTGTCTACGCAGCCGCGGGGATTCATCCCCATGATGCCAAAGATGCGCATGACGATGACTTTCCCCAGATCGAAAGGCTTTTGCATGAGTCAAAGGCCGTAGCGATTGGGGAGGTGGGCCTGGATTTTTTCAGAAATCTATCGACTCCTGAAATTCAGAAAAAAGTTTTGAACCGTTTTCTAGAACTTCACCGAAAAACCAAAAAGCCGCTCATTCTCCACATCCGCGACGCCTATAAAGAAATGAAAGAGCAGATCCAATCTGAGCTGGGATCTGACGCCCAAGGTATTGTGCACTGTTTTTCATCGGATAAAGAAACGATGAGGGATTTTCTAGACTTGGGGTTTTACATCTCTTTCGCGGGCCCTTTGACTTACAAAAAAAACGATGTTCTTCGCGAGGCCTTCCGGGCCTGCCCCCTTGACCGGGTGCTCCTTGAAACCGACGCCCCTTTTCTTTCGCCTCAGTCGCAGCGCGGAAAAAGAAACGAATCGGGATTTATGGTCGAGACCGCCCGCACCGGTGCTGAAATCAAAAAAATTTCCTTAGAAGAATTAGGCATTCACACCACGACAAACGCCAAAAGAGTTTTTCGGCTATGAATTTTTTTCGTGACGCCATTCATTTTTTCCGCCGCGAACCCAAATGGGCCTTTCTTTTGGCTGCGGTCCTTATTCTTTTCGCCTTTATTCATGCTAAAGGGCAGGATCCACAAAGAAAACACCGTTCCCACGAGACCCTCCAAAAATTTGAACAAACGGAGAAAGAGTTCAAAAACAAAATTAAGGAAACCGGCGGTCTGGAAAAATACTTGGAAGAAAGACCCGGCCTTTATTGGGCCTTTAGAATCATCAGTCTTTTTTTGATCGTTACTTTCTTCTCGGGTCTGGCGCTTGATTATGGCTGGCTTACCAAGCCCCATTGGCGCCAGATGATTGAGTCCCGGACCGGGCCTCCGACGGCCCAATGGGGGCTATCAGCCGTCCTCAAAACTGTCCTTCTATTTATTGCGGGAAGCGTGGGGATCAGCCTCGTTTTGGGATCCCTTAAAACCTTTCTTTTCCACGGCCTGGACCCCAATTTCTTGATTTTATTCCACACCACACTTTCAGATTTTTTATGCGTCGGTCTGGTGATTTATTTTATCCGTCAATCAGGCGCCACCTGGCGGGATCTTGGTTTTAAAGGGGTGGAGGCAAAAGATTTTTGGGTGGGCATCTTAGGCTATATGGCCATCATTCCTCTTTTTGCTTTAGCGCTGATGCTCCTTATCCTTATCACGCAGCTTTTTTCTTTTGAACCCTCTCCTCATCCTCTCGTGGAAGTCTTCTTAGAAAAAGAGAAGTCACCGGGCGTCATTGCCTATTCCATTTTTTTAGCCTGCGTGGTCGGCCCTTTTTTAGAAGAAATATTTTTCCGTGGCTTTTGTTACCCTGCGTTTAAAAAAAGATGGGGGAGGGGCTGGGCGCTTGTGTTGAGTTCCGCTTTTTTCAGCGCCATTCACAATAACCTTTTTGCCTTTATCCCCGTTTTTATTTTGGGCCTATCTCTGGGCTACCTTTATGAAAAAAGAGGGACGCTTGTTCCTTCCATCACGCTTCACATCCTCCACAACTCCATTTTTATTCTCTATTTTTTCCTCGCAAAAGATTTGATGAAAGGGATGCCTTAAAGAGTTTATGGATCTCGCGGGGCCTTTTTATATCCTTCTAGGGATTTTTATTTTTTTAATGTCCGTCACGTTTCACGAATACTGTCACGGCCTTTTGGCTCATCAGTTGGGGGATAACACCGCCAAAGATGCGGGAAGGCTTACGATCAATCCCTTAAAGCACATCGATCCCTTTTGGACGGTTTTTCTTCCTTTGATGCTTTTTATTTCTACTCACGGCAGGTTTGCGATGGGGATGGCGAAGCCGGTGCCTGTCAATTTTCTCAATTTGAGGAATCCGAAAAGGGATATGATTTTTGTGGGAGCTGCGGGTCCTTTGGCCAACTTTGTGATTGCCCTAGTCTTGACTTTTCTTTTTAGGTTTTGGCCGTACGAATTTATCCTTTATGCGATCTATTTCAATATCGGGATTGGGGTTTTTAACCTGGTTCCGATCCCGCCTTTGGACGGATCCCGGATTTTAACAGGGCTTCTCCCGGCGCCCTTGGCCAGGTATTATATCCGCCTTGAGCCATTTGGTTTTGCGATCGTGATGGTCCTTTATTTAACCGGAGGATTGTACGGCATCATTCTTCCGTTTATCAGATTAATGTGCCGGCTGTTAGGTGTCCCGGAGGTCATTGTTTAAATGTCTTTTCCGCCGCTTGTTTTTAAGGACAATCAATTAAAGCTTCTTGATCAGCGCCTTCTTCCAGGAAAAGAAAAGTGGCTTGTCTGTAACCGTGCTGAAAACGTGGTGAGCGCCATTAAGGAAATGGTGATCCGCGGGGCCCCGGCCATCGGAATTGCCGGGGCTTACGGACTCTATCTGGGTGTGCGGGATTTTGAGGGCTCTTGCGAAAAATTTACCAAGGTCTTTAAAGAAAAGGCAAAGCTTGTTCGTGAAGCGAGGCCCACCGCCGTCAATCTTTCGTGGGCCGTCCGGCGGATCGAGAATAAAGTGGCGCACGAAAAAAGAGCCTCGGTCAAACAATTGAAGGATTTGATTTTAAAAGAGGCTAAACAAATTCAAAAGGAAGATGAATCGCTTTGCCGTTTGATCGGGCGTCACGGCTCCGAGCTTTTTAAAGAAGGAGATTCTGTTTTAACGCATTGCAATGCAGGCGGGCTTGCCACTTCTGGATATGGAACTGCGCTCGCCATTTTCTATACGCTCAAAGAAAAAGGCAAAAAATTTTCTGTCTATGCCACCGAGACCCGGCCCCTGCTTCAAGGAGCGCGCCTCACCGCATGGGAACTTTCAAAATCAGGAATCCCTTGCACGCTCATTTGTGATTCTGTGGTTGCCAGTCTCATGCGCCAAGGAAAGATTCAAAGGGTGGTGGTCGGAGCGGACCGTATCGTGGCCAATGGCGATACGGCCAACAAAATCGGGACCTATTCCATCGCGCTTTTGGCCAAGGCCCACAAAATTCCTTTTTATATCGCAGCCCCCAGTTCTACCTTTGACGCCTCCATCGCCTCGGGCGCCGGGATTCCTATTGAGTCGCGCAAACCCGAAGAGGTCACGGAGGGATTTGGAAAAAGGACCGCACCGCGCGGAATTAAAGTGTGGAATCCCGCCTTTGATGTGACACCGCACGAACTCATCACTGCCTTCTTTACAGAAAAAGGAATCATCGAGCCTCCCTATAAAAAAAATTTAAGAGTATTGAAGGATCCCTCGCAATGACTTCGTCTGGCGAGTTCCGGCTGATCGAGCGATTAAAATCTCTCATACCGCGTCGCGTTCAAGGCCCATTTCCCATCGGAGACGATGCGGCGATCCTTCCCCTTTCTTCCGGAAAATCTTTGCTCTTTTCCACGGATGTCATTGTGGAAGGTGTGGATTTTCTTTTGGGAAAAAAAGGAGCACGGCCCGAAGCGATCGGCCATAAGGCGCTCGCGGTTAATTTAAGTGATATCGCAGCCATGGGCGCGAGGCCTCTTGCTTTTATCGCGGCGATCGGAATTCCCAAGAATTTTTCCGAAAAGTCGGTGGAGCGAGTCGCCAAAGGCATGGTGGATCTCGCCAAAAAATTTAAAACGAAGTGGGTGGGCGGCGACATCACACGGTCTCAAAAATTTTTTGTTTCCGTTGCGATCTTAGGAGAACAAAAACCTAAGAAGATTGTGAAGCGAAACGGCGCAAAAGCGGGCGATTTTATTTATGTGACTGGAGATTTGGGCGGATCCATTCTAGGAAGGCAGCTGAACTTCATGCCCCGAGTCCCGGAAGGGCTCTACCTCGCAGAAAAGTTTCGGCCCAGCGCCATGATTGATCTTTCCGATGGTTTGATTCAGGATCTGGGCCATATTTTGACCTCTTCAAAAAAAGGGGCAAGACTAGAATTAGCCAAGATTCCCATCTCCCAAGCTGCGCGTAAAAAAAGTAAGGATAACGCCCAAAAGGCATTGGAATACGCCTTAACCGACGGCGAGGATTTCGAGCTTTTGTTTACCCTTTCCCGCAACGCGGCAAAGCATCTGGAAAAAGAGTGGAAAAGCCGCTTCCCGGACGTACGTCTTACACCCATTGGAGTGATTGATTCGCATGTCGGAAAGATCGAATGGCAGAAGAAAGGAAAAAGGACCAAGCTTTGGTTTCACAAAAAGGGATTCAGTCATTTCTAAGGACCTATTCCACAAATTCTGAAAAACAGACGCTTCAGCTGGGAGAAAAAATAGGAAAACAATTGGCTCCCGGGACCGTGGTGGCTTTAAAAGGTGAGATCGGAGCCGGCAAAACTGTTTTCATCAAGGGGCTTTCGCGGGGCATGGGCGTTAAAAATCCGGATGAAGTCAAAAGCCCCACGTTTGTTTTGCTTCATCTCTATGAAGGCCGCTGTCTCATTCATCATTTTGATCTCTACCGTTTAGAAGAAGAAAGAGCGCTTGAAGATATCGGCTTCGAAGATTTTCTCGCGAACCCCGAATCCGTTGCCTTGGTGGAGTGGGCGGACCGGGCAGGAAAAAAAATTCCTCAGGATTCTCTTTGGGTGGAGATCGAATCAACGGGCTCCACATCGCGGCGGATAAAAATCAGTGAAAAATAAAACAGTCCTGGCCTTTGAAACATCCAGTCCTTATTTAAGCGTGGCGATCGGTGCCCGGGGAAACGCACGGGAACTTCGCTCCAAAAGCCCGCTCAAACATTCCGAGAATTTAATCACACTGATGGATCAATTGCTGAAGCAGGGGGGGCTCAGTTTAGACAAAATCGATGCCTTTGTAATCGACCAAGGCCCCGGCTCTTTCACGGGTCTTCGGATCGGCTTTAGTTTCCTTAAGGGGCTTCTAGCAGTCCGTAAAATTCCTTGCTACGGGGCCTTGAGTTTGGATATGATTGCAGCCAATGTAGCCCCCAACCGCAAACTCTCAATTCCTGAAAACTCGGAATTGGGGGTGGTGATGGATGCCAGGCGCGACGTACTTTATGTGCGTATGTATTCCCATCAAGGCGGCGATTGGGCTCCTCAGGAAGGACCCAAATTGCTTTCACTCGATCAACTCAAGTCTTTGGCCCGGGAAAAAACTTTTCTTGCAGGAGACGCACTTGATCGCTACAAAGCCCACTTCGAAAAACTTTTCCAATCCGATCGTTTTCTTTCCCCTAAATTTTGGTATCCAACCGCCGCCATCCTCGTGAAATGGTATCAAGCAGGTGATGCGCGTCTTGTGCCTCTCAAAAAGTCTGAGGACTTTTTACCTCTTTATTTTCGCGCTTCAGAGGCCGAAGAAAAGAGAAGGAGTTTGATCACCCATGGCGCTTGAAACTACTTCGACACCGATCCGTGTATCGTCCCAGGAAACACTATGGATCGAAGTCCACTTAGGCCGCATCCTTAATAATCTCGAGGAACTTCGTCTTAAAATCCGCCCCTTCACAAAGATCATGGCCGTCATCAAAGCCAATGGCTATGGTCACGGACTGGTTCCTGTAGCAAAAGCCCTCCAGGCAAAGGTGGATTTTCTTGGACTCGGCTCGCTAAAAGAAGCTTCCATCTTGCGTGAGCAAGCGATCACAACACCCTTATTTCTTTTTGGCCGTCTCCTCACGGATCAAATTCCTTTGGCGTTACAGATGAATCTGATCTTGACCGTCTCGAGTCTGGAAGAGGCCAAGAATATCTCCAAGGAATCGGTCCGGCTTTCTAAGAAAACACCCGTTCATATCAAGGTAGATACCGGGATGGGACGGCTTGGGATCCCGTTGACCCAGGCCTTGTCCGAGATTGAGAAGGTGGCCGGTTTACCGGGAATTCGTTTTGAGGGAATTTATACCCATTTTCCCACAGCGGAACGCCTGGATGCCTTCGGGGAAAAACAACTGAAGGATTTTGAGGACCTTATCCAGAGTCTCAGGAGAAAAAAGATTACTTTTGCAATACGCCACGCGGCCAATAGCGCCGGGGCACTGCGGTTTAAATCCGCCCATCTTAATTTGGTAAGGCCGGGACTTTCCCTCTACGGCATTTATCCCGACAGATCTTTGGAAGGAGAAATCAAAATTGAGCCCGCGCTTAGTCTTAAGACTCGCATCATTTCTTTGAAACGTGTCCAGGCGGGGGACTCTGTAGGGTATGGAAGGGCCTTTGTGGCCAAAGTGTCCGGCACCATTGCAGTTGTCCCTGCGGGTTACGCGCACGGAATTCCTTTTCACCTTTCCGGAAAAGGCGAGGTGCTTTACCGGGGAAAGAAATACCGCACCGCCGGGCGAATTTGCATGGATTCTATGATGATTGATTTGGGTTCGGCCACGGAGGCGCAAATAGGCGATGAAGTGGTTTTGATCGGAGCCTCCCATCAAGCTCAAATCAAAGCCGAAGATATGGCCTTGGCTGCCACGACAATTCCTTACGAAATCGTGACGCGTCTTGATCCGGGCATTGCCCGTTATTATCAAAATCCTCTTCCAGAATCTCCACTCAAGACTGTCAATTCCTGATAGGTTTTGCCTTGAAAATCGTTCGTTTTAAAAAAATCGATTCCACGAATAGCGTCGCCTTTCGTTACGCCGATAAGGAGGCGCCCTCGGGTTCTGTTTTTGTAGCGGATTATCAGACCGATGGAAGAGGCAAATGGGGCAGGAAATGGGAAAGCCTCAAAGGGAAAAATCTCCTTTTCTCTATTTTGATGAGATCCAAGCTCAAAGCATCCGAGGCCCCGCTTCTGACGCAGACCGTTTGCCGCAGTGTCGCCAAAGTATTGAAGGACAAGTTTGATTTACCTCTTACGTTTAAACGGCCTAATGATCTTTTGGTACGCGGCAAAAAAATTTGCGGCGTACTGATCGAGGCCAAAGGACGGGCTAGTGGAAAGCTGGATGCTTTAGCCATCGGCGTGGGGCTCAACGTTAACTCAGCCTTTAAAGAGCTCGTTCCGGGGGCAACCTCTCTGTTGGAAGAGACGGGTAAGAAACAAGCCAAGACGGTACTCCTCCAAGAAATCCTAGATCGCCTCACATTGGACCTAAAGGGGATCGAATGAAAAAAGACATGACTAGCCTAGTGATTGATGTGGGAAATACCTCTACGAGCTATGGTTTCTATCAGAAGAGAAGACTAGTCAAAAGCTTCCGATGCCAAACAAATGATTTCCCATTAAGACTATCAGTATTGATGAAAAAAACTATGACTTTCCCATTTAACAATGTAGTAATATCATCTGTCGTCCCAAAAATGACACCTAATTTAATTAAAGTAATACGAAGGCAAAAGGTTGCCAGGGTATGGGTAGTGGGGGATAATTTAAAAGTAAAAATAGAACACAACTATATTAATATAAATAAGTTAGGTTCGGATAGGCTCATTAATCTATACGCCGGTGTGCGGTTATTTGGAAAACCATTACTTATATTTGATTATGGAACCGCCATTACCTGTGACTATGTATCCCCCCGAGGAATCTTTCTAGGAGGCCTCATCATTCCTGGACCCGGAATCTCCTTTGAGGCGTTGGGTCAAAAAACAGCCCTTCTACCCAAGCTAAAGTTCCCCATGGACTTTAAGCCTTCCTTAGGGAGGGACACTGTCTCGGGCATGAAGGCAGGCATCCTTCAAGGCTATGCCGCCATGACGGACGGACTCATTGAGCGTTTCAAGAAACAATATGGAAAACGGCTGAGAGTCGTTGCCACAGGCGGTTTTGCCAAGACGATAGCGCGCCACGCACGCCTTATTGATGTTGCCGACCCCACTCTTACTCTCCGAGGCCTCGCACTCGCCTTGGAAGAAGAGCAAAAAATATCTTGATTTCCTGGGCCAATAAAATACAATAGCGCCTAGCACTCGGATAATTAGAGTGCCAGTTGGCTTATATAGGTAGGTTTACCCAACCTTAATTTTTGAAATAACACACAGAATTTAAAGGAGGAGTTCCAACAATGGCAAAGCAAATTCTCTTCGATGAAGAAGCTCGTAGATCAATCCTTCGGGGCGTCGATAAACTCGCAAACGCAGTAAAAATAACCCTCGGTCCCAAAGGCCGCAATGTTGTTTTAGAAAAAAAGTTTGGTTCACCCACGATCACTAAAGACGGTGTGACCGTTGCCAAAGAAATTGAATTAGAAGATTCCTATGAAAATATGGGCGCTCAGATGGTCAAAGAAGTTGCTTCTAAAACTTCTGACACCGCGGGTGACGGTACTACCACCGCAACGGTTCTTGCCCAGGCCATTTATCGTGAAGGTCTTAAAAACGTTACTGCCGGCGCCAATCCCATGGCACTGAAGCGCGGCATTGAAAGAGCCGTTCAAGCCGTGATCGATGAACTCGGCAAATTTTCCAAACCCATCAAAGATAAAAAAGAAACCGCTCAAGTGGCAACCATCGCCGCCAATAATGATTCCACCATCGGCAACCTGATTGCAGAGGCCATGGAAAAAGTCGGAAAAGACGGCGTTATCACCGTCGAAGAATCAAAGACCGCAGCGACGACATTGGACGTGGTGGAAGGTATGCAATTCGATCAAGGTTATCTCTCACCTTACTTCGTGACCGATACGGAGCGGATGGAAGTAGTTCTTGACGATCCTTATATCCTGATCTTTGAGAAAAAAATCTCAGCGATGAAAGATCTTTTGGCGGTACTCGAAGCCGTTGCCCGCGCTGGCAAGCCTCTCCTTATTATTGCTGAAGAAGTGGAAGGTGAGGCCCTTGCGACTCTGGTCGTCAACAAAATCCGCGGCACGCTGACCGTGGCTGCTGTGAAGGCCCCCGGCTATGGTGACCGGAGAAAATCGATGCTTGAAGATATCGCGATCCTTACCGGCGGAAAAGCCCTCACCGAAGATCTTGGGATCAAACTTGAAAATATCCAACTCAAGGACCTTGGCCGCGCCAAGCGGGTGGCGATCGATAAAGAAAATACGACCATCATCGAAGGCGCCGGAAAATCCGCTGAAATCCAAGGCAGAATCGCTCAAATCAAAAAGCAAATCGAGGCGACCGATTCCGAATATGACGAAGAAAAACTCCAAGAACGTCTGGCCAAGCTTGCAGGCGGCGTGGCGGTGATTCATGTCGGTGCTGCGACAGAGACCGAGATGAAGGAAAAGAAGGCGCGCGTTGAAGATGCCCTTCACGCCACCCGGGCAGCCGTGGAAGAAGGAATTGTTCCCGGCGGAGGCGTAGCGCTTCTTCGGGCCTCAGCGGTTCTTGAAAAAGCAAAATACAAAGATGACGAACAAATCGGCATCGAAATTGTCCGCCGCGCTTTGGAAGAGCCCCTTCGTCAAATTGCTCAAAATGCGGGCGAAGAAGGTTCGGTCGTTATCCAGCGCGTACGTGAAGAAAAAGGTTCTTTTGGGTTTAACGCGGATAAAGGCGAATACGAAGACCTCCTTGCGGCGGGAATCATCGACCCCAAGAAAGTGACTCGTATGGCGCTTCAGAACGCATCGAGCATTGCTTCCTTATTAATCACGACCGAAGCAGTGATCACGGAAATCCCCGAAGAGGAAAAAGCCGGAGCACCCGGCGGAATGCCCGGCGGCATGCCTCCCGGCGGAATGTATTAATAAAAGGAGTTCTTTAAAATGAAAAATACAATGGAGGGTACCTCAATGAAAGTTCGTCCTCTTGGCGACAAAGTTCTCGTAGAAGTTTTGGAAGCTGAAGAAAAGACAAAAGGCGGAATCATTCTTCCCGATACCGCGAAAGAAGAGAAGACCGAAGGCAAAGTCATCTCCGTGGGTTCAGGCAAGGTTTTAGAATCCGGCAAAGTTCAGCCCGTCGAAGTCAAAAGAGGTGATCGCGTGATCTTTGGCAAATACGCCGGAGATGAAATCCTTATCGACGGAAAAAAGCACAAAGTTTTGAAAGAAAGCGAAATCCTCGCCATCTTCGAAAAAGAATAATCGGGAGATAAAAATATGCCAGCAAAACAAATTAGTTACGCCGAAGAGGCGCGCGCCAAATTAAAAAAAGGCGTGGATCTTTTAGCCAAAACGGTGGGTGTGACTCTCGGCCCGCGAGGTAGAAATGTTGTGCTTGAACGCAAGTTCGGAGCACCGCTCATCACCAAAGACGGTGTCAGTGTTGCAAAAGAAATCGATTTGAAAGATCCTTATGAAAATATGGGCGCCCAGATGGTCCGCGAAGTGGCCGAGAAGACTTCCGATTTAGCCGGTGATGGAACTACCACCGCCACCGTCCTAGCACAGTCCATTATTACCGAAGGCCTTAAAAACGTCACTGCCGGGGCAAGCCCCATGGCCTTAAAACGCGGGATCGATAAGGCCACCGCCGCAGTCGTGGGTGCGCTAAAGAAAATTTCCAAATCTATCAAAGGCCGATCAGAGATTGAAGCGGTCGGCACCATCAGTGCTAATAATGATTCCACCATTGGAAAACTCCTTGCCGAGGCCCTCGAAAAAGTAGGCAAAGAGGGAGTCATCACGGTAGAGGAATCCAACACCATCAAAACAGAATTAGAAGTCGTGGAAGGAATGCAGTTCGACCGCGGTTACATTTCTCCTTATTTTGTGACGGATGCGGATCGCATGGAATGTGTTTTAAAAGATCCTTCCATCCTTATCTACGAGAAAAAAATCACCGCGATTAAGGAACTGATTCCTGTCCTTGAGCAAACTGCACGTTCAGGCAAGCCCATGCTTATCATTGCCGAAGATATCGAAGGCGAAGCACTCGCTACTTTGGTAGTGAATAAACTTCGCGGCACCTTGTCTTGTTGCGCGATTAAAGCACCGGGTTTTGGTGATCGGCGTAAAGAGATGCTTGAAGATTTGGCGATTCTCACCAAGGGTAAATTTATTTCCGAGGATCTTGGAACCAAGCTTGAAAATATAGAACTTACGATGCTAGGGACTTGTCAGCGCGTTGTGATTGATAAAGACAACACCACCATTGTGGGCGGGGCAGGCTCTCAGAAAGACATCAAGGCACGCGTTGAACAAATTCGAGCGCAGATCGAAAGATCCGATTCTGAATACGACAAAGAAAAACTCCAAGAGCGGCTTGCGAAACTCTCAGGCGGCGTGGCAGTCGTTCGTGTCGGGGCCGCGACTGAAGTTGAGATGAAAGAAAAGAAGGCCAGAATCGAAGACGCGCTTCATGCGACCCGTGCTGCCGTGGAAGAAGGAACGGTCCCCGGAGGCGGCGTGGCGCTCCTTCGCACTCTTTCCGCTATCAACGACTTAAAACTGTCCGGAGATGAAGCCACCGGTGCGGCGATTGTTCGCCGGGCTTTGGAAGAGCCGGCCCGCCGGATTGCTGAAAACGCCGGTTGGGACGGATCGGTTGTTGTTCGCCGGGTTCTTCAAGAGAAGGGAAGCTTTGGATTTAACGCCGAGAAGCTTGAATTTGGCGATATGACCGAGCAAGGAGTCATCGATCCGACCAAGGTGGTCCGGGTTGCCATTGAAAACGCTTCTTCTATCGCCGGTCTCCTTCTTACGACCGAATGTGCGATTGTGGAGAAACCCAAGGAAGAAGAGAGCGAAAAAGAACGAAAAAGATAAAAAGAAATAATCTGCGAACGCAGATTGACAAAAAGATCGGTTCTGGCTAGCATATCGCATGGTTCGCCAAACCGATACCAATCAAAGGGCTAGACGTAATCGTCTAGCCCTTTTTATTTTTTCTAGAACCTTGAAAGGGTAACTATGGCTGAATTTATTGGAAGAGACAGGAAGGCAAGGCGGGCTTACGGGTTTGATGAGATTGCATTGGTGCCGGGTGAAGTCACAATCAATCCGGACGAAGTCGATATTCACTGGCAGATCGACAAAACGAATTTTTCAATTCCTTTTTTAGCGTCTGCAATGGACGGCGTCGTCAATCCGGAATTTGCCATCAAGATGGGCAAACTGGGTGGAATCGCAGTTTTAAATCTCGAAGGCATCCAGACCCGCTATGAAAATCCCGATGAAATTTTAGAACAAATTACCAAGGCCACGCCCGAAAAAGCCACCGAACTTGTACAGAAAATTTATTTGGAGCCCATCAAGGAAAAACTCATTTCGTGGAGAGTCGAAGAAATTAAAAAAGGCCGAGTCCCCACCGTTGTCAGCACCATTCCTCAACACGCGGAAAAATTTGGAAAGATTGCCCAGGAAGCCGGTGCCGATATCTTTGTGGTCCAATCCACGGTGACGACCGTTCGTCACATCGCCAAAGCCTATCAAGTGGTGGATTTCACTCAATTTTGTAAGGCCATGAAGATCCCTGTGATTTTAGGAAATTGTGTGACTTATAAAGTGGCGTTGGAACTCATGGAAACCGGTTGCGCCGGAATTCTCGTGGGAATCGGCCCCGGATCTGCTTGTACGACACGCGGCGTTCTGGGTCTGGGAGTACCGCAAGTCACCGCCACGGTCGATACGGCCGCAGCACGCGAACTTTATCATAAGAAGACCGGGCGTTATGTTCCTATCATTGCGGACGGCGGAATGTCCACAGGCGGCGATGTCTGTAAGGCCTTCGCCTGCGGCGCGGATGCGGTCATGATTGGTTCAGCCTTCGCTCGTGCTAAAGAGGCACCGGGCAAAGGATTTCACTGGGGGATGGCCACGCCTCACGCAAATCTTCCTCGCGGTACGCGAATTAATGTAGGCACAACCGGATCGCTCGAAGAAATTCTTTTTGGTCCCGCCCGTCTTGATGATGGCAGCCAAAATTTGGTGGGCGCGCTAAAAACTTGTTTGGGCAATGTCGGTGCCCGGAATATCAAAGAATTTCAACTCACCGAAATTATTATTGCACCCGCAATCAAGACCGAAGGAAAACTTTTTCAGGCCGTACAACGGGTGGGAATGATGAAGTGACGCATACGGTCGTTGTCCTCGATTTCGGATCTCAATACACCCAGCTGATTGCCCGCCGGATCCGTGAGCACAAAGTCTTTTCCCTGATCCTGCCTTTTAACGCATCCTATAAAGAAATCCTTTCGCACAATCCCCAGGCTGTTATTTTTTCAGGCTCTCCCGCTAATGTTTATCAAAAGAATGCGCCGCTTCCTGACCCAAAAATTCTAAATGCGGGCGTTCCCATCCTCGGGATTTGTTACGGCCTGCAGCTCATTGGCCATCTCTTAAAAGGAAAAGTCAAAAAATCAGAAAAAAGAGAGTACGGCCACGCCCAGCTTTCCGTGGATACGGAAGACGGGCTTTTTCGCAAGCTTCCTAAAAAAATTATTTGTTGGATGAGTCACGGCGATCAATTGGTGCAGTTGCCCAAAGGATTTGAAGCCTTGGCCCATACGGGCAATTCGGCCTACGCTGCGATCTGCGATCCGCAAAGGCAAATTTATGGCGTTCAGTTTCATCCTGAAGTGGTTCATACCGAGTTGGGGAGTCAGATCCTGGGAAATTTTCTTTTCCGGATCGCACGGTTGAAACCAGGCTGGACACCCGGATCCTTCATTGAAGAATCCATTGAAAAAATACGCAAACAGGCAGGCAAAGAAAAAGTGGTGCTGGGTCTCTCAGGCGGCGTCGATTCCTCCGTGGCCGGCGTTTTGATTCACCGGGCGATCGGTAAACAGCTCACGAGCGTTTTTGTGGACAACGGGCTTCTTCGCCTCGACGAAGCAAAAAAAGTTCGTGAAGTCTTCGAGAAACATTTTAAGATGAAAATCATTTTCGCGGATGCAAAGCGGGAATTTTTAAGGGAATTAAAAGGTGTGACCGATCCCGAGATGAAACGAAAAACCATCGGCCGTCTCTTTATTGAAGTTTTTGAACAGCAAACCAAAAAATTGGGCCGCGTTTCTTTCCTGGCGCAGGGCACGCTTTATCCGGATGTGATCGAATCGGTTTCTGTTTTCGGCGGGCCCACCAGCACCATCAAATCCCATCACAATGTCGGCGGGCTTCCCAGCAAAATGAAATTCAAACTGGTAGAGCCGCTTCGGATGCTTTTTAAAGACGAGGTCCGCGAAGTGGGCCGCGCGCTTTGTCTTCCCTCTGAGATTGTTGACCGCCAGCCTTTTCCCGGCCCCGGACTAGCCGTGCGGATTTTGGGTGATGTCACCAAAGAGCGGCTTGAGCTCTTACGCCGCGCGGACGCGGTTGTGATTGATGAAATCAAAAAAGCAGGCTTTTATAAAAAACTCTGGCAGTCTTTCGCCGTTTTGCTTCCGATTCAAAGCGTGGGCGTGATGGGCGATGAAAGAACCTACGAAAATGCGGTTGCGATCCGCGCCGTCACTTCACAAGACGGCATGACCGCAGACTGGGCGCGCCTGCCTGACGATCTCCTTGCTCGGATCTCCAACCGCATTATCAATGAAGTCCGCGGCATCAACCGCGTCTGTTACGACATCTCTTCCAAACCTCCCGCCACCATCGAATGGGAGTAATGAAGAAGCATTCTGATTTTGTTCATCTACACTGCCACACGCAGTACAGTCTTCTAGACGCTGCGTCTAAGATTCCTACCTTAATGAAGCGGGCTAAAGAGCTGCAATTTCCCGCGCTTGCGATGACCGATCACGGCAATCTTTTCGGCGCGATCGAATTCTATGAAGAGGCCATCAAGCAGGGCATCAAACCCATCATCGGCATCGAAGCCTACATTGCCCCGGGCTCACGTTTTGATAAACAGGCACACGGGATCAAAGAAGCTTCTTTTCATCTGACAATCCTCGCCCGCAATGAAGCGGGCTACCGAAATTTAATGAAACTCACCAGCATCGGGTTCCTCGAAGGTTTTTATTACCGGCCCCGCATTGATAAAGAAGTCCTGCAAAAACATTCCGAGGGACTCATCGGACTTTCGGGATGCATGAAAGGCGAGGTCCCTTATTTTCTTTGGAACGAACGCCCGGATGAGGCGAAGCGGGCGATTAAAGAATTTGTGGATATTTTTGGCAAAGAAAATTTTTGCCTGGAGCTTTCCGATCAAGGGCTTGAACCGCAGAGAAAAGTGATCCGCGCTTATCAAGATTTATCTAAGGAATTTGGTTTGAAGCGTGTTGCGACTAACGACTGTCATTATATTTCCCAAAAAGACGCCGGCGCTCACGACGCCCTGATCTGTATCGGTACCGGTTCTACGCTCGATGAACCCAACCGGATGCGATATCAAGGTGATCAGTACTACGTCAAATCAAGCGAGGAGATGCATGAACTTTTCAAAGAGATTCCCGAAGCGCTGAAGGCCACACTGGAAGTTGCCGAGCGCTGCAACTTGGAACTTGCTTTCAATCAGACCCATCTTCCCCGATTTGAACCGCCCCAGGGCAAAACCAAAGAAAATTATGTGGAAGAGCTTTGTTTTACTCTTCTAAAATCTCGCTTGGGAGGGTCCATCCCGGCGGAATACGAGACACGGCTTCGTTACGAACTTACGCTCATCAATAAAATGGGATTCACCAGTTACTTTCTGATCGTTTGGGATTTCATTCGTTACGCCAAAGAAAAAGGAATTCCCGTGGGTCCGGGCAGGGGATCGGCTGCCGGCAGTTTAGTAGCCTTTTCATTAGGGATCACGGACATGGATCCGATCACACACGGTTTGCTCTTCGAGCGGTTTCTTAATCCCGAAAGAATCTCCATGCCTGATATCGATATTGATTTTTGTTATGAGCGCCGCGACGAAGTCATTGATTATGTGAGGAAAAAATACGGCGCGGACAATGTTGCTCAAATCATTACCTTTGGAACCATGGCCGCCCGCGGCGTGATCAGGGATGTGGGAAGAGTGATGGGAATTAGTTATCCTGAAGTTGACCGTCTCGCCAAATTAATTCCGATGGAATTGAATGTGACCATCGAACAAGCGCTTGAAAAAGAACCGAAACTGAAGGAGCTTGTAACTGCGGATCCCCGCATCAATCAACTCATCGAAACTTCCAAAGCTCTCGAAGGCCTTACGCGTCATGCATCGACGCATGCAGCGGGGGTCGTCATCTCGGATGTCCCCTTGACTGAATACACACCTCTTTTTAAGACCGATGATCAGGTGACCACGCAATATTCCATGACGTCTCTCGAGCACATCGGACTCCTTAAAATGGATTTCTTGGGTCTTAAGACACTTACCGTGATTGATGACACGATCAAGATTGTGAAAAGAACGCGGGGTATCGAAATCAAAATGAGCGAGGTCTCCTTTGAGGACCAGGCCACTTATGAAATGCTGGCCAAAGGCGACGCCTTGGGGGTATTCCAACTTGAGTCAAGCGGGATGCGTGATCTTTTGAAAAAAATGAAGGCGAAGCAATTTGGCGATCTTATTGCACTTCTTGCACTCTACCGGCCCGGACCTCTTGGAAGCGGAATGGTGGACGATTTCATCAAACGCATGCATAACTCAAGCCTCATTCAATACGATCACCCGAAACTCGAACCCGTCCTTAAGGAAACCTACGGAATTATTTTGTATCAGGAGCAGGTCATGCGCATTGTCAGCGACTTGGCAGGTTTTAGTCTCGCCAAGGCCGATCTTTTACGCCGCGCCATGGGAAAAAAGATTCCCGAGATCATGGAGCGCGAGAAAAAAGCCTTCATCGACGGCTGCCGAACCAACAGCATCAATGAAAGGATCGCAGAAAAAATATGGAACCTGATCGAATACTTCTCAGGTTACGGTTTCAATAAAAGTCACAGCACGGCTTACGCCTTTATTTCTTATCAGACCGCTTACCTGAAGGCCAATTTTTCCATCGAATTTATGACCGCACTTCTCACTTCAGAAATGGGGAACACAGATAAGGTTGTTCGTTACATCGAGGCCTGCAAAAAAATGGGGATTGAAGTCTTGCCGCCCTCTGTCAATGAAAGTTATTCCGAATTTTCTTGCGCCGGAGAGAACCGGATCCGTTTTGGACTGACCGCCGTTAAAAATGTCGGCTCCACAGCCATTGACTCCATTATTTCGGCACGGAAAAAAGCCGGGGCTTTTCATTCTTTCCTTGATTTTACCCAGCGCGTGGATCCCCGGGTGTGTAACCGAAAAGTGATTGAGAGTTTAATCAAATGCGGTGCCTTCGATGAATTCGGACACCGGAGGTCGCAGCTCATGGCCATGTTGGATCAAGCCCTGGAAGTCGGATCAAGCGCTCACAAGGATCGCCAGCGGGGACAGTTTTCTTTTTTTGGAGGAGCCAGTGACGGCAGTACAGGAAGAGGACTCGCCGAAGGTTTCCAGGTCCCTGAAATTGAAGAATGGCCTGAGAGCCAGCTCTTGGCGTTTGAGCGGGAGCTTCTCGGATTTTACGTGACGACCCATCCTCTAAGTAAATACGAAAAGATACTCAAAAATTACGCAACTGCATCCACCGATACTTTGGGGGATTTTAGGGATCAAGAAGAAGTCACGCTAGGCGGTGTCGTGGATGCGATCAAAGAGATCACCACCAAAAAAGGGGACCGCATGGCCTTTGTCACATTGCAGGACCTGAGCGGCTCCTGCGAAGTAGTGGTATTTCCTGAATTATACAAATCAAGTTCTAATCTTGCCAAAAAAGACGCCACGGTTTTTATCCGGGGAAAAATTAATTCCCGCGATGATATTCCCAAGGTGATCGCAGAAGAAATCGTTCCGCTGGATGAAGTGAAGAGACGCTTTACGCGTCTTATCTCCATCG
Organism: uncultured bacterium; assembly: GCA_964372875.1. Lineage (GTDB taxonomy): Bacteria > Omnitrophota > Omnitrophia > Omnitrophales > JACQLI01 > CAYJTB01. The sequence goes on along the minus strand of CAYJTB010000006.1, from coordinate 24,818 downwards.
ATCTTCACACCGCAGGCCTCGACATGGACCTTTTGCAAAAGCTCAAAGGTGTCTTAGGTTTGCACAAAGGAAAAGTCCCCGTTTATATTAATTTCCGTGATCCCAGCGGAAAAATGGCGGTGATTAATCCCGGTGAAGATTTCCGGGTTGAAACCACGGACGAACTTTTTCAGAAGATTGAGTTACTCGTGGGAGAAAACGCCGTAAAAATTCACTAGGAAATTAGCCCGGACTTTTTTCGATGAGGAAGTAGGATTCGAACCGCGGCTTGGCGTCTAAGATGACTCGCAAGGTGAGAAGGGTCGGCTTTTCAATGTGAAAGTCTGAAGGAAAAGGATGTTTATGCCAGCGAAAGAGAACACTGTCTGAAATGGGTTCCACATCCATATGGGGGCTCCTGCTGGACCGGCCGTCTCCCGTGACATATTCAATCACTTCCTTATGAAAGCGCTTGTCCTTTTTCCAGCACGTTACCACATAAAGTTTCTTGAAATGAAACGGGAATTTAGGAACATAAAGATTGCTATGAATTCCTACGGCCGTAAAATGGTCCTGCTTCTCCTGCCGGAATTCATGGCAGACAAAAAGTTGTAATAGTTGAATTTCATCCGGCATAAGGGTTAAATTATACCGCTATGGCACTCACTCCTTCAACCATGGTCGCTTTGGGCTCCAAGGCCCCGGATTTTTCTCTCCCCGAGGTGGTCACAGGCAAGACCTTTTCTCTTAAAAACTTTTCCGGCAAAAAAGGCCTCCTTGTGATGTTTATCTGCCAGCACTGTCCTTATGTTCAACATATCAAAGAAGAACTTGCGCGGCTAGGCAGAGACTACCATTCCAAAGATTTAGCGATTGTCGCCATCAGTTCAAACGACGCCCAAAATTATCCCGACGATTCTCCCGATCAATTAAAAGAAATGGCCATCGAACTCGGCTTTACTTTTCCATTTTGTTATGACGAGACCCAATCTGTGGCCAAGGCCTATAAGGCGGCATGTACTCCTGATTTTTTTCTTTACGATCAGGACCATAAGCTTGTTTACCGGGGGCAGTTAGATGACAGCCGGCCGGGAAATGGAAAACCCATCAATGGTCAGGACCTGCGGAAAGGGGTGGACGCTCTTCTCAACAACCAGCCCATCGATTCTTATCAAAAGCCAAGTATGGGCTGCAATATCAAATGGAAGCAGGGCAATCAACCCGCTTTCGCCCATTAGTTCCCGAAAACTCTTCCCATGAAAAAATTTATACCAATGGTTTTTTTAGCCCTCCTTTTATCCGGCTGCTCGAGCCAGTCGTGGCTTGCCAAGATCTACATGGTAAAGGCTGAAGACGCCTTTGCGAAGGCCCGTGCCATGCGGATAAAAAAAGATGATACCTTCTATCAGGAACGTTTGAAGGAGTACCGCACAGCCTGCGGCTACTTTGCGAAGGCTTATCAGATCAATAACAAGGCCTTTACCCTCAACCGGATCTGGGAAGCAGCGGAGGCCTGCCTCAGGGTGGAGGACTTTAAAAACGAGAAAACCTTTAGGGATTTTGAGGAAGAATACGTCAGAGATCATCCGGATGAAACCAAATACGGGGATGCCGGCGCCTTCGGCAACTTAGAATCCTAGTGGTTCGACTATCCGCCACGAAGCGTGGCGGATTCGCTCACCACAGTACTGAGATTCCCATAAAATCGGATATTGTCGAAGTGCTAGGATGTGTTTCCTTGACAGGCCTCATTTTCCTTGTTAATCTTTTACGCATCTTTAGGTTTGACAGGTGGTTGTGACATTCGAAAAGATTTCTGGGCAGGTCAATTATCCAGAAAGGGGTGGTTCGCGTGACGAAGAAAGATATCGTGATGAAGGTCTCCAATGATACGAATGTAGCCCAGATTGATGTCAAGAAAGTGGTCCAGAAAACGCTTGACGCCATTGTGGAAAGTCTCGAAAAAGGAGAAACGGTAGAGCTCCGAAATTTTGGAGTCTTCAAAGTAAAGAGCCGGCGCGGTCGCATCGGACGCAATCCTAGGACCGGCGAAGAAGTTCAAGTCCCGGAAAAAAAAGTAGTCGTCTTCAAACCGGGTCTGATTTTGAAAGGCAAAGTTAAGTAAGAACGGGAGGGTTCGGGCATGGCAGAAAAAGGCAAAGTGAAATGGTTTTCCAATGTCAAAGGTTTCGGTTTCATTGAAAAAGAAGGGGGCGGTGATATTTTCGTTCATTATTCCACCATTCAAAAAGAAGGCTATAAGACCCTCGAAGAAGGAGACCAAGTGACTTTTGATGTGACCGAAGGTGAAAAAGGTGTCCAGGCCGCCAATGTTGTCCGCACCGCCCGAGCAGAAAAAACTTCCGGTTCTGCCGACGCTTCACAGGCAGGCAAAAAAGAAGCTAAAGGCAAAGAAGGATCCAAGAAAGAAACTAAGTAAGCTTGTCCCGAAGTCTCCGGCGCTTTTTCGTTGATACCTCCTTCGCCCGGGAAGGCGCTCCTATTCAGTTGTCCATTCGCGAAACATATCATCTCTCGAAGGTCTTACGTTTGAAAATTGGGGATTCTTGCGAAGTGTTTAATCCAGCGGGCTGGGGAGCCCAAGCAACTATCGAAACCCTTCCGAAAAACCAAGGCGCCGAGCTCCGGTTGGGAAAAATCTATCCCTTAAAACAAAAATCACTTTTGCTCAAAGTAAGCCAGGCGATCCCTCAAAAGAAAAAAATGGACACGCTGGTAGATTGGGCGTCTGAGCTTGGCGTGGGGGAGCTTTGGATCACCGAGACGAAGCGAACCGTGGTCACGATCCGGTCTGAGGCCAAAGACCGCGCGAAAAAAAGATGGGAAAGAATCGTCGTGGGAGCCTGCAAACAATCGGGCAGCCCCGTCTTAACTAGAATCGAAGGGCCGCTTTCTTTGGAGCGGGTGATTCAAGAAAAAATCCAGCCGGGCGATCGGGGATTTCTATTTCATTTGGATCCCGAAGGGATTTCTTTTTCCGAGTGGACCGAACAATTGAAAACATTCCACGCCCGAGATGATTTGAAATCCGTCTTTCTTTTTTTTGGGCCTGAAGGCGGCTTTACCCCCGAGGAAGTAAAGTTGGCCGAAATGCGCGGGGTCCAAAAAGTTTATTTGGGAGACTCAACCTTGCGGCTTGAAGCCGCCTTTTTGGGAGTCTTGAGCAATCTCCGGTTTTTATTCGGTTAAACACAATGAAAAAATTTCGTTTTATTACCCTAGGTTGTAAAGTGAATCAATATGAAACGCAGGCGATGAAGGAATCGCTTCTGCGCGAAGGTTTGGAAGAATCCCGGGACAAACAGGCGGAGGTCATCGTCCTTAATACCTGCACGGTGACGGGAGATGCCGACCGCGAGAACCGTTATTGGCTCCGCAGGCTGCGGCGGGAAAACCCGGAGGCTAAAATTGTGATCACAGGATGCTGGGTCGAAAAAAACCGCAAGGAGATTGCCAGTCTGCCGGAAGTGGATCTTATTTTGTCCAATCAAGAAAAGCCGGATTTGGCGAAAAGGCTTTTTGAAGGCTGTGCGACTCCTCAGGTGCAGAACACAAGCGCTGTCCCGTTTCGTTCGAAAGCAGAATTTGCTCCCCTTCAAATCTCAACCTTTCAAGGCAACGGCAGGGCCTTTATTAAAATCCAGGACGGATGCAATCATGCGTGTTCCTTTTGCAAGGTGGTGTTGGTTCGCGGGCGTTCCCGAAGCCGCGCCTTGACTGAAATTGTCGAAGAGGCCAACAGACTCCAAGCCTCCGGCTACCGGGAAGTTGTTTTGACGGGGATTCAGTTAGGTGCCTATGGCCTTGATTTGGAATCAAAAGAAAATCTCGTGAGTCTTTTAGAAAATCTAAATTCGGTTTCGGGAGTTGAGCGCATTCGGCTCAGTTCTATCGAACCCACGGACGTGAAGCCAGATTTGATCGCCGCCATGAAGCGTCTTGGTAAAGTCTGCCCCCAGCTTCATATCCCTCTCCAATCCGGAGACCGGGAGATTCTCAAAAAAATGAACCGGCGTTACGGACAAGCGTTTTATTCTGAGCTGATCCAAACTTTGCGCAGCGAAATCCCGGATTTTTGTCTTTCCATGGATGTCATGGCAGGTTTTCCGGGAGAGGAAGAAGGGCATTTTGAAAATACGCTTTCCCTCATTAAAGAGACTCGCCCCATCCGCATTCACGCCTTTCCTTATAGCCGCCGCGCCGAAACCCAAGCCGCAAGACTTCCGGATCTTCCCCCTCAAACCCTGCGCAAAAGGATGCAGCGTTTGATCCAATTTTCAAAGGAGATTTCGCGGCGCGAAAAAGAAAAATTCATAGGAAGAAATTTTCCGGTGTTAGTCGAAGGCCTCTCTTCGGAGGGGTTTCTCCAAGGACATACCTCCCATTATTTAAAGGTCGCGTTTTTGGGTCCCCAAGAATGGATCGGAAAGATGATATACGTTAGGCTCCAAGAGATGAAAGACGACTGCCTTTTCGGCGTTACCCAGGAGCATCTTCGTGGGTAATGCGTTCGCCGTTGCCGGTGAAAACTGGTTCTGGAAATATTTTTTTTCCCATTTCGGCTGGGTGGATTGGACCTTGGTTGCCTTTATTTTCTTTGGCGTGCTCATCGGTTTAAAAAATGGAATTGGAAAAGAATTCCCCCGGCTCATTGAAAGCCTCATCTCCCTTTTCCTCACGATGGAGTATCACATTTTTTTTGCGGCCTGGATTTCCCGCGAAACCCCTTGGCCGGAAGCCTACGCCCGGATTTTTACTTTTCTGGTAGGTTGGATCGCCACCTGGCTGGTGCTTCGTCTGTTTTTTGAGATCTTGGGAAAGCTGGCCCATATGGAAGTAGCCACGCCGATCCAATGGGTGGGCGGGTTTTTTATAGGGGGCATCAGGTATTTTCTCTTTTTCTGTATGCTCTCTTACTTTCTAGCTCTTTTTCCTCTCGACTGGATCCAGCGTTCTTATAAAGTAGATTCCTGGAGCGGTCAGACGGTTTCGCAAGTTCCAGCAAAAATTCATGAAACAGTCAGTCGACTCATTCCTCCTCTCAGAGGTAAATAAACGATGCGTTACGAAGAAAGAGTGATTGATGAAGTCCAATCTTTAAATGACATCGTTGATATCATCTCCAATTATTTACCCTTAAAAAAAAGCGGCAGGACCTTCAAGGCGTGCTGCCCTTTTCATCAGGAGAAAACCCCCTCCTTTATCGTTCATCCTGAAAAACAGATTTTCCATTGTTTTGGCTGCAGCGCGGGCGGCAATGTTTTCAGTTTCTTAATGAAATATGAAAACCTGACCTTTCCTGAGGCCCTCCGCAATCTCGCGGCCCGGGTGAACTATCCCTTGCCGGAGGCCACGCAGCGCGCACCGGCCGAAGTCTCGGAGACCGAATCTCTTTATGAGGTCTACCGGCTGGCTCAGGAATATTACATAGAAAATTTAAAACACCCCGAAAAAGGTGCCGCGGGCCGCAACTATCTGAAGAAGCGCGGATTGGGAGAGGGAATTTTCAAAGAGACGCCCTTAGGATACGCCACAACGGATTGGCGCGGGCTTTTTGAATTTCTCATGAGGCGAGAAATAAAAGATGCCGTCGCTTACCGCTCCGGTCTTATCCAAAAGGGCCGCGAAGGCCATCCTTATGATCTCTTCCGCGGCCGGCTGATGTTTCCGATTCATAATTCCCAAGGAAAAGTCATCGCATTAGGAGGAAGGGCCCTGGGAGATGAAACTCCTAAATATTTAAACTCACCAGAATCTCCTATCTTTCGAAAACGCCGCGAGCTTTACGGACTGCACTTAGCGAAACGCGCACTCCCCACCGAGGGACGAATTCTCATCGTCGAAGGGTATTTTGATTGTCTCAAAGTTTATTGGAGCGGTTTTCAAAATGTGGTGGCCACCCTCGGCACTGCGCTCTCCGAAGATCATGTCCGTATCTTGAAAAGATATGTTCAAGAAGCGGTGGTGATTTTTGATGGAGACAAAGCGGGAGAAGCGGCATCCTTACGCGGGCTTGAAATTTTTCTGGAAGGAGAAATGAGCGTGAAAGTGGCATCCCTTCCCGCGGGAAAGGATCCGGATACCTTCATTGAAGAAAAAGGGGCCGACGCATTTAAACAGTTGATTGATGGAGCCGCGGATTTTTTTGATTTTAAATGGAATCTTCTCTCACGCCGTCACAAAACTACCGACCCCGCGGGCCTGCTTAAAATCTCCACTGAATTTTTAGAAACACTTTCCAAAATCAAAAATCCCATTTTGCTGGATCGCTATTTAAGACAACTGGCCGGCTTGTTGGGGATTGGAGAAAATGCGTTGCGAACGAAATTGGCGGAGAGACTTCGTAAAGATCAAGCCCGTGACGCCAAGACGCCCTCCAGTCAAACGTCGGTTTCCCGTACGGAGGTAACTTTTCCTGAGGAGGGGACCATCGTGGGTCTTCTGTTAGAAGAGCCCAAACTTTGGGGAAAAGCAGAGGCTGAGATTTCAGCAGATGACTTTCGCCACCCCTCCGCGCGGCAGGTCTTTGAGTGGTTAAAACATAATCAAGGCACTTCCTTGTCATACCATAAATTGCTGAACCGTCTGGAAGATGAAACGATCAAGTCCTTCATTGTGAGCCATTCGATGAGCGAACTTAGCTTTGCCGAGAAAGAAAAGGCCTTAGGAGACTGCGTCAAAAAGGTCAAAAGACGCAGGATGGATGAACATCTTGAGCACCTCCGCCGCGCAATTTCCCTGGCGGAGGGAAAGGGCGAGAACAACAGAGTTAGTGAACTTCTTAAAGAGTACCGATCCCTATTGTCTGAAAGGGTTTGAAACTAATTAAAATGCTTCATTAATTCAACAAACTAGCCGATTTTTAAATCATACGTTATACTCAAGTACTTCTAATGGGGGAGAGAATCCGCAAAGCGATTGTTGGAGGCAAGAAGAAGATGAACGGAACGGCAACAAAAAGCCTGGGATCTTCCTTTCGACAGGTAGCTGAAAAATTAGTAGCCCTTGGCAAAAAACAAGGTTTCATTACTTATGAGCAAATTAATCAGTCTCTGCCCGCGAATATAAATTCATCAGAAAAAATTGAAGAGCTAATGGGTATGTTAAATAAAAAAAATATCGAAATCACAAGCGGGACCATCGAAAAAAAGCCGCCCCCGCCTTTGCCCGAGATTGAAGATGACAAGCCTTTAGAATCGAAACGGGACCGGGAGATCGAAGAGGGGCGCGAAATCGCGGAAGAGGAATATGAGAAGGCGCGGATGGATGACCCGGTGCGAATGTATTTGCGCCAAATGGGTCAGATTCCTCTTTTAACCCGCAATCAAGAAATCCAACTTGCCAAAGAAATTGAAGAAGCCGAAGACCGTCTGAAGGAAGCGGCTTATCAAATGAAGTCAGCGCGGATCGAAGTGCTGAAGCTTACCAATCAAATCCAAAGCGGAGAAGTCAATCTTGAGACCATTATCGATGAAGATCACGAAGCAAAACTTGCCTTAACCAAAAAGAAACTCAAGGTCTTAACCCGGCGTCTGCGGGCTTCCAGAAAAGGTTCTAATCACGTTCAGCTTTTGATGCAATTTAATCTCAGCATCATGATTGTTCAACAGATCATCGCTAATCTGCGCGCGAAGTTGGAAGAGCTGCGTAAAAATCGTGATGCGATTGAAAAATTCCGTCGCCGAAAAGACCGAGGATCTATCGGTCCTCTCAATAAAAAGAATCAACAGATTCTGGAAGAGCTGGCTGAACCTGAAAGTAAGATTCACGAATATTTGCGAGGTGTTCAAAAACGCGAACGCGAACTCTCTAAATCGAAAAAAGCCTTGGTGGCGGCCAATCTCAGACTCGTAGTGAGCATCGCCAAAAAATACACCAACCGCGGCCTCTCCTTTCTTGATTTAATTCAAGAAGGCAATATCGGTTTAATGAAGGCTGTTGATAAGTTCGAATACAAACGCGGATATAAATTTTCTACGTACGCTACGTGGTGGATTCGCCAGGCGATCACACGTTCCATCGCCGACCAGGCCCGGACGATTCGTATCCCTGTTCACATGATTGAGACAATCAACAAATTTTTCCGCGCCTCTCGTCATCTGGTCCAGGAGACCGGCAGAGAGCCCACGCCGGAAGAAGTTGCGCGCGTCATGAGAATGCCCGTCGAAAAAGTGAAGGGGATTCTTAAGATCGCCCAAGAGCCTATCAGCTTGCAAACTCCGATCGGCGATGAGGGCGACACAACCTTTGGTGATTTCATCGAAGACAAATCGGCCATTTCACCTGCCAATGCGACGGCTTATAGTATGTTGAAAGAGCAGATGGACGGGGTCTTGTCCACGCTCACCGAAAGGGAAGAAAAAGTTTTACGGCTTCGTTTTGGTATCGGAGATGGTTATCCCCGCACCCTGGAAGAAGTGGGGCAGATTTTTAATGTCACTCGTGAACGGGTTCGTCAAATTGAAGCCAAGGCGCTCAGGAAACTTCGCCATCCGACCCGGGCAAGAAAATTAAAAAACTTTCTGGATCTCAAACTCAACGAATAATCATTCATGCCCTCTGAATCAAAAAAGCGCATCCTGATTTTGGACGATGAAGCTGCGCTTTGTGAGGTCCTGAAAGCCCGCCTTGAGATGTTTGGCTACTCCGCCGTGGCCTTCACCAAAAGCGGCGACGGCTGGAAAGACGTTCTAGCAACACCCCCCGACCTTATCCTTCTTGATATTCGAATGCCGGAAGAAGACGGCTATACCTTCCTCAGAAGATTGCGTTCCTTTCGGGACGCTGAAAATTCCGATCGTGAAGATAAAATCCGCAATCTCCCCGTCATCATTGTCACGGGGACGGGGGAAGGAATGAAAACGCTTTTTGAGCAAGAACGAGTCTCCGCTTTTGTTACCAAACCCGTTGATTCCAACATTTTAAAAAAACTCATTGAAGAAAACATTAATTCTTAACCTTGGGCCCGTAGCTCAGCGGTTAGAGCAGCGGACTCATAATCCGTCGGTCCCTGGTTCAAATCCAGGCGGGCCCACAATTTTGTCGGCCCCCTACAAAGCTGTTTGACATTGGTAGAGTTTTCCTGTAGCCTTTCCGCCAGTTGTACGGGACTTGCGTTGGCATAGTTATTGTTGATCAAAAGGTTCTGTTGTTTTCTTTGTTTGTAGTGAACTTAAATTGAATTAAGCCAAAGGGAGGTTTCCAATGAGAGGATGGTTGATCCGTTTCTTAACGATCTCGCTAATGTTCGGTATAGCTTTGCCAGCGTTTGCAGATGAAAACGAGTTGGCGGCTTTAAAAAAACAGGTCGCAAAACTCAATAATCGTATTTCTGAACTCGAAGACCGCACGGCAAAACCCACTAATATTGTTCCTTCAGGAGATGCCGCCTCCGGAAATTTTATTGAAGGCGCAGTTTCTGGAATCCGTTTGACCGGCTATGTGGACACAGCTTACCATTACAACCCTGCCGGCTCACCTTACCCCGCACCTACAGGAGCTACGGTTGATCGTAATCAGTCTCTCGGAGTTTTTGATACCGAATCAAACAGCTTTACGGTTCATGCGGTAAAGCTTGCCTTTGACAAACCTGCTCCAGAAGCAGGCGGTGTGGGTTTCAGAACGGACATTCTCTACGGCTCCGATGCTAAAGTGATTAGTTCAGGAGGCAGTGAATCAGACGAATTTGATTTTGAACAAGCCTATGTCGAAGCCCGTATTCCCATTGCTTCTTTGGAAGGAAATTCAACCTTGGGCGACAATGTATATATCAAGGCCGGAAAATTTGTGACCTTGGCTGGCGCTGAAGTGATTGAATCTAAAGATAACTGGAATACCACTCGATCGCTATTGTTTGGGTATGCAATACCCTTCACACATACCGGTGTCCGGGCCGCTTACGGTCTTTTTGAAGACAAAGTGACTTTGACCACGGGCCTCAACAACGGTTGGGATCTGATCGAAGACAACAACACCTATAAAACCTGGGAGGGTCAAATCGCCTACAAACCCAGCGATGCGTTCTTTTTTAGCTTGACCAGTTACATTGGTCCTGAAAATTTGAATCAAAACGGGCATAAACGCCAACTTTATGACTTTGTTGCCTTGTGGCACGCCACTAACAAACTTTCATTGATGGCCAATGTAGATGTTGGCAATGAAAGCAGAGTCGTGGCCGGTCCCAAACCCTTTGAAGATGGTGATTGGTGGGGATTTGCGCTCTACGGGCGGTATCAAGTTACCGAGAAATCTGCTTTGGCGACCCGCTTTGAATACTTCTTGGATGATGACACCTTTAGAGTCGGGGCCGGTGCTTTACAGAATGTGGCAGACGCCCGGGAACGCGACTACTGGGAATGGACCGCAACGGCAGAGCACAAGCTTTACACAAACCTCATCAGCCGTTTGGAATACCGCTATGATTGGAGTGATGCGCCGATTTTTGACGGCGACAGTCACCAGTCAACCGCGAGTGTGCAGCTCATTTACAATTTTGCGTAAGTTTTAATTTAGGAGCCTTAGCTCCCCGGCCTCAGTTCACCTCCCTTGGTTTGGCAACCAAGACCTGAAAAGAGTTTGGTTGCCAGGAGGCCGGGAAGCTGATCTCCTATAGAAATTCCTGCCTTAAACCTTCCTTCGAAACTTAAATTCTGTATAATAGTGTCCGGCCCTTTTCTTGAAGGGAATCGCTCTTTGCTTTATGTGAAGAGAGGAAAGTCCGAGCTCCATTGGGCAGCGTAGTGGGTAATACCCACCTCCGCCACAAGTCGTGGCGGACGGATCTCCGCCAAAAAAATTGGCGGACCTGCCATACAGTTTGGCGGGAGAGCCACAGAGACGAGGCCTTCGACGTGTCCCGCTTTCGCGGGACGTGCTCAGGCCAAGTTCCTCGATGTGGGAGGGCTTGTCCCGAGCAAGTGAGCGCAGTGAACGCGTCGAGGGAGTGAAACGCGGCAATCTCTACGCGGAGAAAGGTCAAACAGGAGAAAAATCTGAAAAGAGAAGGAGCGGCCCGCTCCTTTGGCTTCGGCCATAATCTCCGGGTTCGGCCGCAAGCGGCCTTATGCGAGTAAGGTCCCAGAGAGATGGTTCCACCGCGCCTATTTGGGCGCGGACAGAACTCGGCTTATTCAAGAAAAGGGCCTGTCCTTATGAATGTGTTGATTGACAGAAGAACCGGAGTCGTGTAACTTATCGCAGTTGTTTTGATGCAAAGATCCTTTTAAATCGGTCCTGAGAGACCGGCAAAGGCGCAAAATGAAAAATTTAGAGACAAACGATCTACCTACCCAATATGCGGGTAGGTATTTTTTTGCCCCCAGGTCCTGCCCATGAAAAGCGAAAAAGAAAGCGCCAAGCTCATCCTGGATAGCGATGGCATGAGGCGCGCCATCGTCCGCATCGCTCATGAAATTTTAGAAAGAAACAAAGGCATCAAGGATCTTGTTCTTATTGGAATCAGAACCGGCGGCGTTTATCTGGCCAAGCGTCTTCAAATAGAAATTGAATCCATTGAAAAAACAGAAATTCCTGTGGGGATTGTGGACATTACCCTTTACCGGGACGATTTGACCGAGTTGGGGCCTCAGGCGAAGGTGCGCGAGACCCAGATCCTTTTCGATATCACAGAAAAAAAAGTGGTCCTTGTCGATGACGTGCTTTATACAGGCCGAACCATTCGCGCGGCCTTGGACGCTCTGATTGATTTTGGAAGGCCCAAATTCATCCAGCTGGCCGTCTTGGCGGACCGGGGCCACCGGGAGCTTCCTATCAAGCCCGATTATGTAGGAAAAAATATCCCCACTTCGCCCTCCGAGAGGATCGAAGTCCGCTTTGTGGAAGATGAAAAAAATCAGGATGAGCTGGTGATCGTTTTCCAGGGTGAGAAACCATGACCGCCGCAGCCTGGAACCGCAAGGATCTTGTCGGTCTGCGCGACCTTTCCAAAGGGGAAATCGAACTTTTGCTTCGAACCGCAAAATCATTCCAAGAGATCTCTACGCGCCCTGTCAAAAAAGTTCCGGCGCTTCGCGGAAAAACTATCGCCAATTTGTTTTTTGAGCCGAGCACCCGGACCCGCATCTCTTTTGAACTAGCGGAAAAACGCCTCAGTGCGGACACGATCAATATGGTGGGATCAAGTTCCAGCATGGTGAAAGGCGAGAGCTTGAAAGACACGGTGCGAAATATTGAGTCTTTAAAAATAGACTTGGTGGTCATGCGACATTCTTCATCCGGCGCGCCGCACCGGTTGGCGCCCGCTTTGAAGGCAAGTGTCATCAACGCTGGTGACGGCATAAATGAACACCCGACCCAGGCCCTGCTTGATATGTTTACGATCCTCGAAAAAAAAGGAAGGATCGCGGGGCTCAAAGTGAGTTTTGTGGGAGATATCCTTCACTCACGAGTCGCGCGTTCTAATCTATGGGGGCTTACGAAGATGGGCGCTCATGTGACAGTCTGCGGTCCCAAGACCCTTCTTCCCGCAGAGATCGAAAAACTGGGAGTTCATGTAACCACCGATCTGAAAGAGGCCGTAAAAGATGCGGATGTATTAAATCTTCTCCGCATCCAACTCGAGCGCCAATCCGAATCTTTTTTCCCAAGCATTCGTGAATACGCCAATTCGTATCAAATCAGCAGCGAGATTTTGAAAGAGGCGAAGCCTGATGTACTGATCATGCATCCGGGGCCGGTCAACCGCGGTATTGAAATCACTAGTGAAGTGGTAGACGGTCCTTATTCGGTGATCTTGGACCAAGTTACACACGGTCTTGCCGTGCGCATGGCGGTGCTCTACCTTTTGAGCGGCGGCGCACGAGGAGAAGAAGAATGATCCCATCACCTGGATATCCGCTGAAAGTGGATTGGCCCTTCGGGCCAATCGAGGTGATGGGATGAACCTTTTAATCCGAGGAGCCCATATCGTTGACCCTAAAAATAAAATCGATCAGGTCATGAGCCTTCGAATCAAGGCGGGCCAAGTGGCGGAGATAGGAAAAGATCTTAAGTCTGAAGGCGAGACAGTGATTGAGGCAACCGGTCTTTATCTCTTACCGGGTCTCATTGATCTGCATACGCATTTTCGTGAGCCGGGAAATGAACAGAAGGAAACCATTCAATCGGGCGCCCGTTCTGCGCTGCGGGGCGGTTTTATTGGTTGTGTTTCCATGCCCAATACCCAGCCAGCCTGCGATCATCAAAGTGTGATTGATAACATCATTCGAAAAGCCCATGAGGTACCGTTTCATCTGTTCCCCGCCGGAACAATTAGTAAAGGCCGCGAAGGCAAAGAGCTTTCCGAGATGGCGGACTTGAAGCGCGCAGGAATTTGGGCCGTGACCGATGACGGAAGCTGGGTCAACGATTCGCTTCTGATGCGCCGCGCCATGGAATATGCTTCGATGCTTGATCTTTTAGTCATCAGCCACTGTGAAGACAAAAGGCTTTCGGCCAACGGCGTGATGAATGAAGGTCTGATGTCCACACGTTTGGGACTCAAAGGAATTCCCGACGAGAGTGAAGAAACTGCGGTGATGCGGGATGCCCAACTGGCGCGCCTTACCGGGGCGCGTCTTCATATTGCTCATGTTTCAACAGCACGGTCTGTAAAATTTATTCGAGAGGCCAAAAAAGACGGCATCCGTATCAGTGCGGAAGTGACACCGCACCATCTGGCCCTTGTCGATACGGCGGTGGAAGGCTACAACACCAATTACAAAATGAATCCGCCGCTCCGGACGCCTGAAGATGTCAAAGCCCTTCAAGAAGGACTTTTGGACGGAACGATTGATTGCGTTGCGACGGATCACGCACCCCACACCGATGAAGAAAAAATGTTGGAGTTCGATGAGGCGCCTTTCGGTGTCATCGGTCTTGAGACGTCTCTGGCAGTATGTCTCACCGAACTTGTCCATTCAAAGAAAATGAGTTTAATTGAATTGGTCGTCCGGATGAGCACACGTCCCGCAGAGATCTTACAACTCTCTGGGGGTTTTGGTGAAATTCGTAAAGGCACCCAGGCGAATTTAACCTTGGTGGATCTGAACGAGGTGTGGGAGGTCAATTCAAAAGACTTTCTCTCCAAATCTAAAAATTCCTGTTTCGTCGGAAAAAAACTCAAAGGTAGAAATGTGGCAACCATTTGCCGCGGGAAATTGTGGCTCTACCGTAATGAAATTTTACAAGGAGAAGAAACTGAGAAAGGGACCGGACGAACACAAACACCGGTTGCAACCCGCTGATCCTATGAAAGCAATTCTTGCACTTGAAGACGGACTGATCTTTGAAGGGGCAAGTTTTGGTTTCCGAGGCGAGACTTTCGGCGAAATTGTTTTCAACACGTCGCTTATGGGCTACCAGGAAATTCTGACCGACCCCTCTTACAAAGGCCAGATCGTGACCATGACTTATCCTCACATCGGAAATTATGGGATCAATCTTGATGACGAAGAATCCAAGCATCCGTGGGTGGAAGGGTTTATTGTCAAAGAATTAAGTCCGGTGGTGAGTAACTTCCGTTCTCAAATGTCTTTGGATGAATACTTGAAGAAACACAGGGTTGTGGGAATCGAAGGAATTGACACCCGAAAACTCACCAAACACCTCCGCGATCACGGGGCGAAAAAAGGCGGCATCTCTACCGTGGAGCTTGATCCGAAAAAACTTATGAAAAAAGTGCAGGATTTTCCCAGCATTGTCGGCGCGGATCTTGTCAAAGAAGTCACATGCAAAGCAGCCTATGATTTCAGTGAGACGCTCCTTGCGGGCTACGAGTGGCCGGAAAAAACGGCGCTTAAAGCCAAAAAATATTTCGCAGTGTGTGTCGATGGCGGCATTAAAAAGACCATCCTTCGAAAATTAAATCAACACGGGTTTCGTGTGAAAGTGGTCCCCGCTACCACGACGGCCCAAGAAATTTTAAACTATAAACCCGACGGCGTTTTTCTCTCCAATGGCCCCGGCGATCCGGCAGCCGTTACCTATTTAATAGAAAACACGCGTAGGCTTGTGGGTAAAGTCCCCATTTTTGGGATCTGTCTCGGTCATCAGATTCTGGGTCATGCCTTAGGCGGGAAGACTTACAAACTTAAATTTGGCCACCGCGGGGGCAATCATCCGGTGATGGACTTGACGACCAAAAAAATTGAGGTCACGAGTCAAAATCATGGATTTGCCGTGGATCTTGAATCTGTTCCCAAAGATGAAATCGAGGTCACGCACATCAATCTGAATGATCACACCGTAGAAGGAATGCGCCACAAAAAATACCCGGTGTTTTCAGTTCAGTATCACCCGGAAAATTCACCCGGTCCTCATGACAGCGATTATCTCTTTGAAAGATTTTATGACATGGTGAGCTCTCATGCCTAAACGTACGGACATCCAGAAAATTCTTATCATTGGATCCGGCCCCATCATTATCGGACAGGCCTGCGAGTTCGATTACTCCGGGACCCAAGCCTGCAAGGCCTTGAAGGAAGAGGGATACCAAGTGGTCCTCATCAATTCCAATCCGGCCACGATCATGACGGATCCGGAGACGGCGGAACGAACGTATATCGAACCTATCACCGTAGGCTTCCTGGAAAAGATCATCGAAAAAGAAAAACCTGATGCGTGTCTTCCTACGATGGGCGGCCAAACGGGTTTGAATGTCGCAGTCGAAGCCTATGAAAAAGGGATCTTCAAAAAATATGGCGTGGAACTAATCGGTGCCAAATACGAAGCCATCAAAAAGGCTGAAGACCGTCAACAATTTAAGGAAGCGATGCAAAAAATCGGTCTCGATCTTCTAAGATCCAGCTTTGCCCACTCGGTGGATGAGGCTGTTAAGGTCGCAGACCAAATTGGATACCCCGTGGTGGTTCGTCCGAGTTTCACGCTGGGGGGATCGGGGAGTGGAGTTTGTTTTAACCAGGAGCAATTGGAATACAGGTCAAGACTCGGTCTCGAATATAGCGCCATTCACGAAATCCTCATCGAAGAATCCGTCCTGGGCTGGAAAGAATTTGAACTCGAAGTCATGCGAGACATCAAAGATAATTTTGTCGTGATCTGTTCGATTGAAAATTTTGATCCCATGGGCGTTCACACGGGGGATTCCATCACGGTGGCGCCGGCCCAGACCTTAACAGATAAAGAATATCAAAGGATGCGCGATGCGGCCCGCAAAGTCATTCGCGAAATAGGAGTTGAGACGGGCGGTTCCAACATTCAATTCGCAGTGGAACCCACGACCGGCCGCATGGTGGTGATCGAAATGAACCCTCGCGTCTCGCGCTCCTCAGCGCTAGCATCGAAAGCCACGGGCTTTCCCATCGCCAAATTTGCCGCCAAACTTGCGGTGGGCTATACGCTTGATGAAATCCCCAATGACATCACCCAATACACACCCGCTTCGTTTGAGCCTTCGATCGATTACTGTGTGGTGAAGATCCCGCGTTTTGCCTTTGAAAAATTTGAGGGAGTGGACGACACCTTGACCACTCAGATGAAATCAGTCGGTGAGACCATGGCCATCGGGCGAACGTTTAAAGAAGCGCTTCAAAAAGGGCTGCGCGGACTTGAGATCAAACGCTTTGGTTGCGGAGGAGACGGCAAAGACAAAGTTTTTGAGGAGGTGTTGGATACCAAGGAGAAACTCTTAAGCTGGATTAAAACAGCACCCCAGAAACAAGCACTTAGGAAGAAAATTCTGGACTACATCGCCATTCCTAAACCGGACCGGATTTTTTATATCAAATATGCTTTCTACGCAGGATTGAGCGCCGAAGAGATCAGCCAAAGCTCCAAAGTCGATATCTGGTTTTTGGAGCAAATCAAACAGATTATAGAATTAGAAAAAGAATTGTTGAAAACGGACGTCATTCTGAACCCCACCTCCAGAATGATGCTAAAAAAAGCCAAACAATACGGTTTCTCAGATCACCAGCTCGCCTTTTATTTTAAATCCACGGAAGATGAGATCCGGGCTTTACGTAAAAAGGAAGGTATCGAGGCGGTTTACAAATTAGTTGATACCTGTGCCGCAGAATTCCGCGCCTATACGCCCTATTTTTACTCTACGTATGAAGAGGAAGACGAAACCATTGCTTCAAATAAACAAAAAGTGATGATCTTGGGAGGCGGCCCGAACCGTATCGGGCAGGGAATCGAATTTGATTACTGTTGTGTGCAGGCGGTCATGGCCTTGAAAGAATTGGGTTATGAGACCATCATGGTCAATTCGAATCCGGAAACAGTCAGCACGGACTATGATACTTCGGACAAACTTTTCTTTGAGCCGCTCACCCTCGAGGATATCTTAAATATATGGGAACGCGAAAAACCTATCGGTGTGATTGTCGAACTGGGCGGCCAGACGCCGCTTAATCTTACGAATGCCCTTAAAAAACACGGCGTCAAAATTCTTGGAACCTCACCGGAATCGATTGATATTGCAGAAGACCGTGAGAAATTCAAAGCCCTCTTACAAAAAATCGGATTGACCCAGCCCAAAAACGGCATCGCTTTTGGCCTGGAAGAAGCTAAGGTGGTGGCAGAAAAGATCGGCTATCCGGTGGTGATCCGTCCTTCTTATGTTCTGGGCGGCCGCGCGATGGAGATTGCTTATGACGAGGAATCATTTGGCAAGTACATCAAGCAGGCGGTGGAGGCCAGCGAAGAACATCCTGTTTTAATTGATCAATTTCTGGAAGACGCCCTTGAAATCGATGTGGATTTGATCGGGGACGGCAAAAATTATGTGGTAGGCGGAGTCTTGGAACATATTGAAGAGGCGGGAATCCATTCCGGTGACAGCGCGATGGTGCTTCCTCCCTTTTCTTTAAAGAAAGAATTAGTGGATGAACTCATCCTTAAAACCAAACAGCTTGGCCGGGAACTTAAAGTCGTAGGGCTCATGAATGTTCAATATGCCGTCAAAGACGGGACGATTTACTGTCTTGAGGTAAACCCGCGCGCCTCGCGAACGGTCCCCTTTACGAGTAAGGCCATTGGGGTTCCTTTGGCCCGCCTTGCCGCCAAAGTCATGGTGGGGAAGTTATTACCCGAGCTGGGTTTTAGCCAGGAAATTTGGCCCCGCCATATTTCCGTAAAAGAATCCGTTTTTCCCTTCATAAAATTTCCGGGCGTTGATATCATTTTGTCACCGGAAATGAAATCTACGGGAGAAGTCATGGGGATCGATCAAGAACTCGGCACCGCTTTTTTTAAATCCCAAGAAGCCGCCTCGGCCAGGCTTCCCCTGAAGGGACAAGTTTTTGTGAGTGTGAAAAACAACGACAAATCTAAAATCATTCCCATTGCCAAACAACTCTCCGAATTAGGATTCTCATTGGTGGCGACCAAGGGCACGGCGGAACAGCTTAAAAAAGAAGGAATTCAAGTGGCGGTCATCCACAAATTAGCGGAAGGCAAACCCAATGTGGGTGATTTAATCAAGGAAGGCAAGATCCAACTTTTGATCAACACCCCTTCGGGAAAAGGACCGATGTTGGATGAAGCAAAAATCCGCTCGCTCGCCGTCTCTTTCAATATCCCATGCATTACGACGCTTAATGCCGCGCGGATGGCCGTGGAGGGGATTAAGTCGGCGCAAAAAGGAATGCCAGGCGTTCGCACCATTCAAGATTATCATCGCGATCTATGTATGATGAAGCCGTAACGCTTCTGGGCAACGGAAAGATTAACGAAGAGTATTTTAAGCTTTCCTTTCGCTCGAAGCGGCTTTCCGGACAAGTCAAACCCGGGCAATTTCTCCATCTTAAAATTGATTCCACACAGGATCCCTTTTTGAGGCGGCCTTTCAGTTATTACCGTGTCACGGGGGAGCGCATCGAAGTCCTTTATGAAATCCTGGGCCGTGGAACCGCACTTTTAGCGCGATACAAAAAAGGGGATACGCTCCGGATCATGGGGCCCTTGGGCCGCGAGTTTTCAAAAAATATCGGAAAGAGAAAAAGAATTTTAGTGGGCGGCGGAGTCGGGGTTCCGCCCTTGGTCTTTCTTGCCGAAGAATACGGCTGCGACCGATTCTTCATTGGAGCAAAGAGTCATCAACACGTTCTCCCGCCTGGCGAAATAAAAAAAATTCGAAAAGGAATTTCCTATACGACAGACAACGGCTCCTATGGAACGAAAGGTCTTGTGACAGTACTTCTGGAAAATCTTTTTGAAAAAGAAAAAGCGAACCCTTCGGAGTATTTCATCCAAACCTGCGGGCCAACCCAGATGATGGAACGGGTAATGGAAATTGCGAACCGCCTCGGGGTGGCAGGAGAGGCCTCGTGGGAAGAAAGAATGGCGTGCGGCGTCGGTGTCTGTCTGGGCTGTATGGTGCGCACGCATAAGGGCTGGACGCCTTCGTGCACCGAAGGACCTGTCTTTGGGTTCGATGAGATGGTAAAGTCATGACGCCCAATCTCACAACCACTGTTGGCCCTCTTAAATTTCAAAATCCTGTGACCGTTGCGTCCGGGACTTTCGGGGTCAAAGATGAGTACGCCCGCTTCGTCGACTATAAAAAATTAGGCGCGGTGATCGCCAAAACGATCACGCTTCACCCGCGGCCGGGAAATCCCATGCCTCGGATTTGCGAGACCTCGGCCGGCATGCTCAACGCGATCGGTCTGCAAAATAAAGGAGTCCAGGATTTTATTAAAAACAAACTCCCTTATTTTGAAAAAAACAGAATTCCTCTGATTGTTAATATCGCAGGGGAAACCACCGAGGAATTTTCAAAACTTGCCCGGGAACTTGATTGCCACCGCGGGGCCATCACAGCCCTTGAACTCAATCTTTCCTGTCCCAATGTAGAAAAAGGGGGCGTGCGCGCCATCCGGGAACAAAAACTCATCACCAAAACCATTCAGGCCGTGCGAAAAGAAACCAAGCAATTTATCTTTGCCAAATTATCCCCTGAACTTGGGGATGTAACCGAGATCGCAAGAGAAGCGGTGAGTGCCGGGGCGAATGGCTTGAGTCTGATCAACACACTGCGTGGGATGGCGATTAATATTTATTCAAAGAAGCCCAAAATATATGCCGGGACCGGAGGGCTCAGTGGTCCGGCCATTCGGCCCATTGCCTTACGGTATGTCTACGAGGTCAAACGGGGACTTCCCAAAATTCCTATCATCGCCTCCGGAGGGATTACGACCTGGGAAGACGCCATCGAATTTTTGATTGCGGGTGCGGATCTTCTGGCTGTGGGGACAGCCAATTTTGTAAATCCCCGGGCAACGCTTGATATCCTGGAAGGAATTGAGTCCTTCTGTCAAAAACAAAAAATTAAAACACTGAACCAACTGCGAGGAACGCTTGAGCCTTATCGTCGCTCTTGATTATTCGGACCTTGAAAGCTGTAAAAAACTTCTTGGCCAGCTCCGAGGCCTTGTCAAAATTTACAAAGTAGGGAGCGAACTTTTTACCGCTCATGGCTGGCAGGCGGTTGATTTGGTGAAGGCTTCCGGCGCAGAAGTTTTTCTAGATCTCAAACTCCACGACATTCCCACGACCGTTGCAAAAACATCCAGGGTGATTGCGCGCCGCGGGGTTTTTATGTTCAACGTGCATTCCTTGGGCGGGCTTAAGATGATGCACGAGGTCCGATTGGCTGTGGATCAAGAATGTAGCAATGAAAGAAAACCTATCACGCTAGGCGTTACGATCCTCACCAGCCATGAAGAGAAAAATCTTTCCGAGGAGCTAGGTATCACACGTCCCCTTCGGGAGGAGGTTCTTTCTTTGGCGGGTCTGGTTAAAGAAGCCGGTCTGGATGGGGTCGTGGCCTCGCCTGAGGAGACCCAGTCGCTGCGGTCAAAGTTTGGAAAGGGCTTTGTGATCGTGACCCCGGGGGTGCGCCCGGCCGGAAGTGACCCGAATGACCAGAGCCGCAGCCTCAAGCCTCGCCAGGCACTGGAACAGGGAGCGAATTACCTGGTAGTAGGCCGGCCGATTACGGCTGCGCCTGATCCGAAGCAGGCTACCAGGGATATCTTGCAATCTCTTAGCTAAGTCTTCTATAATCTGCCGCTTATGATCCCACCACCAGCTTATGTTTTTTTGAACCATCTTGCCTTGAACCACCTTGTGCAGGTGGTGGGATGATAAAAAGCATGACAGGCTTTGCCCGGGCCTCGGCCAAAGGCCAGGCAAGCGGCTGGACGATCGAGATTCGTTCCTTAAATCACCGCTATTTTGAGTTTTCCCTGAAAGTTCCTCCTAGTCTGTACGCCCTTGAAGACCGTATCCGCGAACATTGCCAGCGCTCTATCCGCCGGGGTAAGGTCACCCTCAATATTACCGAGGCGAATAATGCCGGGCTTGAGGATGTTGCGCTCGATGAAAAGGTGCTGAAATTTTATCTCTCCTCCATCCGTAAGATACAAAAACAACTCCGGTTGGAGGGGTCGTTATCCGTCAGCGATATTCTGACGCTGCCCCGGATTTTCTCCGTGGAAAAAAAGAGCGTTGCTCCTGAAAAACTTTGGGTCACGCTGAAGCCTTCTTTGGAAAACACCTTGAAGCAACTTATGGTTTCGCGGGAAAAAGAAGGAAAGATTTTGGCCAAAGATCTTTTGGAGCGGATCACAAAAATTGAAAAGGCGCTTTTCCGGATTGAATTACGCGCCAAAGATATTCCTAAGGAACATTACGAAAGGCTTCGCGAGCGAATCGGGGAGCTCTTCGAGAAAAAATTTTCGGAAAACGACAGAGTGTGGCAGGAGGCGGTTTTGATTGCAGAAAAAGCCGATGTAACAGAAGAGACCGTACGGCTTAAAAGTCATTTGCATCTTTTTAGGGAAAAAATAGCGAAGGCCCAAGAAGTGGGGAAGGAGCTTGATTTTATTCTCCAGGAGATCAACCGTGAGATCAATACCTTGAGTGTCAAATCGCAGAATGTGGAAATTTCTAAAGAAGTGATCATGGTCAAGGCGGAACTTGAAAAAATCAGAGAACAAACCCAAAATATCGAGTGAGCAAAAAGGTTTTCTCATCATCTTGTCCGCCCCCTCAGGATGCGGAAAAACAACCATCATGAACCGTCTTTTTAATCGGCATCCCGATTGGGTTCGTTCGATTTCTGTGACAACGCGCAAGCCCCGGACCGAGGAAAAAAGCGGGCGCGACTATGAATTTGTCACAGAGCGCGAATTTATTTTGCTTCGCCAAAAAGGGGAGCTTATGGAATGGGCCGAGATCTTCGGGCAATTTTACGGCACACCGAAAAAAGAGATCGAAGATGCGACCCAGGAAGGAAAGCCCGCGGTGTTAACGATTGATATCCAGGGGGCGCGCAGTATCCGTAAAATTTTAAAAAATAAAATTCCTTTCCTCTCCATTTTTATCCTGCCTCCCTCCATTCCCGCGCTTCGTGAAAGGCTTGAAAAGCGCCGGATGGATTCGCAGGAGGATATCGAAAAACGGATCCAAAGAGCAGAAGAGGAAATTAAAGCTGCTAAAGAGTATGATGCTACCGTGATCAATCATGATTTAAATGAGACCGTGTACGAAATTGAAGGCCTTATCTCGCAATTTCAGAGCAAGCTAGCGGTTGAGAGTTTGAAGTAACGATAAAAAAAGGAGGAAATAAAAATGGCGTACATCCCACTCGAAAAATTGATGCGTAAAGACACCAGTCTTTATAAGCTCATCCTGACAGCGGCGGCCCGGGCGAATGAACTTGCCCAAGGCGCACTGCCTTTGGTGAATACGGCGAGTAAGAAGGTATCGACAATTGCCTTGGAAGAGATTGCATCCGGAAAAGTCAGTTACAAAGACATTAAGAAATCACCCAAAAAGAACCTGGATTAAAGTTGAAACTCAAAAATAAGACCGTTCTTCTAATCGTCACAGGAAGCATCGCGGCCTATAAAAGCCCGGATCTCATTCAAGAGCTGCGGGAAAATGGCGCGCGGGTGATTCCTGTGTTGACTGAGGCCGGGAAAAAATTTGTCACACCTCTAACGGTGCGGGCCGTGAGCGGCGAGCCCGTTTATGATGATTTTTTTACGGTCCATTCTCCATTTGATGTGATTCACACTTCCCTGGCCGATCTTGCGGATTTGATTTTGGTGGCGCCCGCATCGGCCAATTTTATTGCAAGGCTTGCCGTGGGTCTGGCCCATGATTTGGCCTCGAGCATTATTCTTGCCGCTGACCGTCCGGTCCTTTTGGCGCCTGCCATGAACGACCGGATGTATCAAAATCCGGTGACCCAGGAAAATATCGGAAAACTCCGTAAAATCGGCTATCACTTTTCCGATCCGATCAAAGGCCATCTTATCTGCGGCAAAGAAGCCTTGGGTCACATCTCAGAATCGCCGGCAATTGTCCAGCAGGTAACTCAAATCCTAAATTCTCAAAGTTCGCGTGGCTCTCAAAAGAAATAATCCCGTCCGCCGCGTCCTTATCACCGCAGGCCCAACCCGTGAAATGCTGGATCCGGTCCGGTTCATTACTAATTTATCTACGGGAGAAATGGGTTATGCGATTGCCCGCGAGGCCAAGCGCAAGAGGTTTAAAGTAACTTTGATTTCAGGGCCCACGGCCTTGAGCGCTCCCCGAGGAATTAAGTTTGTTCCGGTTGTAAGCGTAGACGATCTTGACCGGGCGCTCGGTAAACATTTTCCCAGCTGCGATCTTCTCGTTATGGCCGCCGCGGTCGGGGATTTTATTCCCGTTAGGCGATCCTCACAAAAAATCCGTCGAGAGAAAAAATGGTCGGTCCAATTTCGCCAGGCCCCGGACCTTGTCCGTAAAGTTGCGGAAAAAAAAGGAAAGCGCCTTGTGGTGGGTTTTTCCTTAGAGACCCAAGATTGGCTTAAGCGCTCTCACGCGAAGCTCGCCAAGAAAAAATTAGACGGCATGGTTGCTAATTATTTCACCGGAGGGCACAATCCTTTTGGAAAAACCGATACGCATGTCGCTCTGATTGACTGCAAAAGGACGCAAATCCTCCATTTTCCTTCAAAAACGGCGTTTGCCAGGCGTCTTTTAGGCTGGGCGATAGAGCTTAAAAAGTATTCCTGAGGGTTTCAAATTTCGCTATAATAACCCCATTATTTAAAGGCATTAAATTAAATAAAAATCTATAGGAGGGACAACAAGAAATGAAAAAGATACTTGCAAGCGTTGCACTTTTAGGGCTGTTTTTTTCAGGCTGCGCCACGGATGGAACAGGGGGCGGTCTGTCAGAAAGAGAAGGCGGAGCGCTACTGGGAGCGGGATTGGGGGCAGGAACAGGGGCGATTATCGGTAATCAAACGGGTCACGCAGGTGCGGGTACGGCGATTGGTGCGGGTCTTGGCGCTTTGGGCGGTGCTTTGATCGGTGAATCTCAGCGTCGTCAAAAAGAATCGGTGAAAAAAGAAATTCGTCAGGAAATGATGCAGCAACAATACCAACCGCAATATGCCCCGCAGCCTTATTCCGGCGGCGCTCAACCTGCGGTACAACCCCAACCCAGTTACCAAGCGGCGGCGCCGAGTCAGGAAATCCAAACCAAATATAACCCTAGGACAGGGCAAACTTTTCCCGAGCGTTATAAGTTTGATCCCAACACAGGCGAAGAATTAAAATATCTCCGTTAAATCTAAATTTCTTCCCTGGCTTGAGAACGGCAGCGTAGCCAACTGGGAAGGCAGCGGTCTGCAAAACCGCAATGAAGGGGTTCGATTCCCCTCGCTGCCTTAAAAACAATAAAAATAAAAATGCAAGATTTAATGTCAGAAAATAATATCTTCATTTTGCATTTTACATCACTACTGTCCGGTTATAAGTTGTGTAACATCAATTGGTTCTGGGATTCGATT
>CAYJTB010000005.1:65603-70650 GCA_964372875.1 uncultured bacterium | reverse complement strand
CAGGCCGCAGGACCTGCGACATGGGCCATGCCTCGAGAAGCTTTGCCCGGTTTTCAGGTTTTTTCATATCATAATCGTCAGGATCATCTCTTCCTTCCAGCGCTGCAACCCGTTTCTTATAGATTTCCTCCAGATCGGACTTAAAGACGTAATAAGGGTCCTTTTCAAGCTGTTGATCCAGCAAATGGGAATGAACTTCTCCCTTAAACCAATTCTTCACTGTCTCCTCATTCCAAACATTCTTTAATCCAATTGCTTCTTCAATTCCTTGGTGAACCTCATAATATTTTTCATACGCCTTCTCAAGTAGATCCCTAGCATCTCCCTCAACTTTAGACACAATGAGAGTTTGGAGCTGCTTGTCAAGTTGCTCAAGAGCATCATTTAGGGATTCCTGCATTTTGGGATCCGATTCTTGCTGTAAAAGATCGAGAATTTTCTCCTCTCGTTTTTTGAGCATGACATAATGCGCGGCATCTTGCATTGCGGCTTTCGTATCACTCCCTTCGCTTAAAATTTCCTTCAATTGATTTTCAAGTTGTTGACCTTCGTTTTGCAAATGTTTCATTGCAAGTCCGTAGTATTCTTTCTTCTTTTGATTTTTGAGCTCTGCCTCCAATTTATTTTTCGCCTCGGCGAGAAGGACTTTGGTGAAAATTTCCTGAATCTCTTCCTCTGAGGGATGATTGGAAAGCGCAATGCCTGCGTTGAAGAAATAACTGCTCGGATCGTTTGCCTCAAGCGCTTTCGCATGGTCCCGTAGCCAATTCTCACGCAGGTGAAAAATCGGTAAAATGGTGTCGACTAGCTGCAGCATGACGAAGCCGATGCGTGCCGATAAGCCCGGCCCGGGCAACTCCGCGTTGTCACCGCCGAAAAGTTTCTTCATTTTTCTAGCTTGCCCGCCTGTTACACCGTTAGCAACTTCACCCAACTTCATCAGCCACTTGCCAAGCGTTGGCCCGAATTTCCAAAGTAGGATAAGAACTGAAAGGGCGGTTGACCATGCCGGCAGGCTTGCCCCGAGGAAAGGCAACGTAAAGGGCAACGCGATCTTGGCGCTGAATCCAATCAAAGGAAGAATGATGGCGCCCGTAGCAAGCGGATTCAAATTTTTAAATTGCCTACCCATAAAAGAAAGGGCGGTGTAAAGCCAATTCTCCTGAAGTCTTTGCTGCCTGACTTCGGCTAAAGCCATGTTCCGAAGTTCCTCATCCGTAATTTGACGAGGGTCTAATCCCGCGCTTTCGCGTACTTGCCTCATGGAATTTAAAAGCGCGGTTTCTGCTCCGCTTAAGGTTTTGGTTTTTTCTTTCGCCGCAAGGTCAAGGAATTGCACCTCCTCATCTTGGGCCTGTTCTTTCATCTTTTGTATGACATCCTGCGATGCGTTGACTTGCCCAAGTGTAAGCATGGGATGATTATGTTTGGCCTCTTCGATTCGTTTGGCGATTTGAAGCTCGCCTTCCAGTCCGACATTATTTGTGAATCCGGCAAAGAAGCCGCCCTTCTGGATTTTGCGCATTTCCGCGCCTTGCTTCCAATCCCGGACTGCGGTAAGCCCTCGGCCGAGCAGCATCTTAAAGAAGAAAAATCTTCTGGCCCATTTGCCGTCCGGTATTTCGTAATGCGGCGCCAGGACTTTGCTTTCAGTCACTTCGATTTGAGTAAGATCGATCGCATTAAACGTTTTTGATCCAGAGACTGAAGTGTCCGAACCTACGAGACCATCAATTTTTGCATTGCGATCAATATGATTGTCGTTGCCCACGTTTGAGCCAATCGATGCGTCAGTAATTTGGTTATTGCTGCCGATTTCTACGCCGCCTTTTACTTCAACAAAACCCGACGGTTTATTTTTGTCTTCATCCGCTCTGCTCGCCTCGAAACGGTTTTCATTACCGATCGTTGCCTTATCGCCAATCACAACTTCATTCCCAATAAAGTTATCTTTGCCCACCGTTGCACCGTCACCTACTTGGCCTAGCACCACGCTTCCAGAACCGATTTTCGCATCTTTTCCGATGTTGGCACCTGCTCCGATCACTGTGACTTCCCCTGTCTTAGCTTCAATATTATTTTTTGCGGACGGATCCACCGTCGCGGATTTATGAATGATAACGTAACCTCCGTCTTCGGTTCTGAAACTTGTAAACTGGCTTTGACTCTTCATTGCCCACGCCTGCCAATCCGGGGCTTCACTCAATTGGTGAACAGATGCGCCTTCGCCTTTTTGCGCCTCTTCCATATTAATGGCGCGAACCTGGTCGCTTGAGAGTTTCGCCACAGGAATAATGGCGATTCCTTCCAGCTCTCCGCTTGTTCCGAAAGAGCCGGGCATCGCGAGAAAATCACCTTCGGTGGTACGGATGATATTTCCTCTCTTTTCTGTGAGAAGCCTTGTGAGATCCTTTGGATTTTCTTCAAGCGCTTTCAATTTATCGTCGTCGTTGCCGGAGTAAACGATTTGAATGGGCGGATTGCCTTGAGACCGGATGACGATTTCAAATTTCTTGTCGCCCGAGCCGGAACCTGACCCATCCCCGCCGTCTCCTGAGCCGCCCGATCCTGCGCCGGCCGCCTGACGGGCTACATATATGGCATTGCGTAAAGAAGCGGCTAATTGGCTCCGGTCTTTCGCGTTGGATTCCACGGAAATCACCGTCTTGCCATTTTCATCCGTTGTAATTTTGACGTCATCCGCGGCAGCGGGCTCTTCGGTTGAGCCGACAGATATTTCAACATCCACCACAGGCAAGCGGCGTGCGACTCGATTTTGGATTTGGACGGTGCGATTTTCTGAAGGAGACGATTCGGGAAGATTGACATTGCTGTCCCAAGCATCAACTTTCCCTTTTTCATTGGTGAGGCTCTGTGATTTTTGACCTCGCTGCAGACCGGTTAGGCCTGCCCGTGTCTGTTTTAATGTTTCACGCTGATTGTCCAGCCAGTTAACTAACTTCTTTGCGCCAGGGATTTTTTCCTGATATTTACCAACTTTGTATATATTCCGGGATAAAGTCCCAGTCCAAAGAGCGAATTGCACTATGGAGAGAGCTCCGCTAATTGCCTGCCCTGCTCCCACAAGCCCGGCGGCTGTTGCTTTGGCAAGTGATTTGACCCACCAGCTTTTTGACCGGTCGGCGGCCTCTTTACGGCTGTCTAAATTTTTAGCCCGGTCGCGGTCAACCGCATTCTTTACGCCTTGTGTGGCAAAGTTAACCACCGCAGGATCGGCGTCTGCACCGGTCAGTCCTTCAATAATATTTTCCACTTTAATGTCTTCGGCATCTTGCGGAATTTCGACGGGAGCCATGTCATTTAACGCGTCATTCTGCTGTTCCTGTTCAAGCCGCAGGTCCGTGTAATTTTTAAACGCAGCGTCGATGATATTTTTCGCAAGGTCGCCAACGAGGGTTTCGCCCTTCAAATCATGTTCCCACCCAAGACGTTGTTCGTACTTTTTGGCCCCTTCCTCAGCCTTGTCTTTGTCCATTCCATTGTAATAGTAGCGGGCGACGCCTCTTTCATCGGTGGAATATTTAATCCGGTTCTGTTCTTCAAGCGCGCGGATGTTGTACATGCTCATGCCGAGGTCAAGAAGCTGGCTGAAAAGCCCGTCCGTGAGGAAGACTTGCCAGTTGTTTTTCAATTCTTTTAAGACTTCCGCGGCATTCTCGGAAGTAAGTTCAACCTTGGCGCCGGATTGCCTGGGCGTAATGCCCAATGCCGCGAGGCGGTCCGTAAGCCAGCGCAACGCTTCGTCGGGATCCTTCTTATTTACCTCGTGGTAATAATTTTCAAGCTCGCGTAGGACCGCCTCAATCTGCACCTGAGCATAATCTTGGGTCTGTCCTTTGGCGATTTTTGCGTCAAGCTCCTGGATTTTCTTCAGAACGGCCGCCTCAAAATTCCCGTCGAGATTTTTCAGCATCCGGTCCGGCGTCTCAATGCCAAGCCCTTGCAAGCGGCCAAGCACACGGCGCTCAAACAGCTGCTCTTGCTTAAGATCCTGGGCTTTCTTGGAAGTAAAAATACTGCCGGCAAAATTTGAAATGCTGTTCCCTAACCCGGTTTTCGGCTCAATAGGCTCGCCTTGGGCATTCTTGGTTGGCATCATCTCCTGTGCCGTTTCTGTAATTGGTTCGCTTCTTAAGACAAGAGATCCTTCTTCCTTTTCCAAATCATCAAAGACGTCATACGTGTGGCCGGGGAGTTTAATTTTACCCTTGTCTGCTGAAGCCTTTCTTATTTCTTCTTTCGTCGGTTCAGTCTTGCCTGCGTGCGTGATGAGCGCCGCTTTTTTCTCAAGAAGGAAGGTCCGGTCACCTTGCTTGAGCCCGACAAAAATTTCTCCGCCGTCTTTGAGTTTCTCCCGGACAACTTCATACTGCGTACCGCCAATCCAAATAAATTTTGTTTCTTTAGTGATTTCCTTGGCGATTCTGCCTTCCCGGTGAATGTCGAGTTCTTCTTGCAATGCCTCAAGGGTCATCTCGTCATGATTGATCCCCGTCCCGTCACCCTGCGCGCCTTTCCAGGAATTGAGCCTGTCCATCCGCTGTTTGCTCGCGTCATAATCGCGTTTGGAGTAGCGGTAATCTTTGACGATGTATTTTGATTGAGCCGACGCGATCTGGATGCGCGCGTCATCTATATAATGCGTGAGAATGTGGGACAAATGAGCGAACTCGCTTTTCAGTTTATCTAGTTCCGCTTGAAGCTCTGCCCTTTTCTTTTGGTCGCTGTCAGAATCAAAATCCGCCAACTTTTTCTCCAGGCTGTTGATTTGATCCCGCAAAACCGCCATATCTTTGGAAATTCCTTCAAATTTATTTTTGAACTCGTTGTACTTGGCTTGGTTTTCAAAACCCGGAATATTAAGGTAAGCGTGCTTCATGATTTCTTCGTTGTCCGTTTCATGAACGTAAACCTCAAAGGATTGCGACATGCCTTCGTTTCTTCCCACGCGTGCTTCCTGCTGCAAGCGGTCATAGAGCGTTCGGGGCAGGCCGAAGTTGATCCCGATTTCTCCCGTGACGAAGAT
>CAYJTB010000005.1:64267-65503 GCA_964372875.1 uncultured bacterium | reverse complement strand
TTCAGCAAGTTGAAATTTACCTTCTTCGTAGAGCTTTCTCCATTCACGATGCTTGTTCATGAAATCGATACGGAAATTGTTGAGTGTTTCTTGGATGCCTTCTCCGAAAATCGCCGCAAGTTTCTTTGCCACGGCATCAAACTTCAATCTTTCGTAGTCAATACCGCGTCCGTAAGCGATGGTTCCAAAAACCACGGAGCGGAGCGCATCCGCATGCTCCTTGGCAAATCGCGTCTCTTCTTCATTATTTCCATTGGCTTGAACGATATTGGCAAGGGCTAAAGCATCTTTTTGCAAACTGAGAAATTCGCTGAAGTGACTCGCATCGATCGAATTCCGGATTCCGCTGAAAAAGTCCTTCATGAGCGCAAGCGCTACTTCACGAGCTGAGGCTTGGATTGTGTCCGTCACTGCTTCGCCTTTTTCTTTTGCCTTCTCCTCACGAATTTTCTGAATCAATTCTCTGATCTTGTCCAGACGCGCGTCGCTTTTCCAATTGTCTGATTTCGTATCGATGCCGAATTTTTCTGCAAATTCCTTGAGCAGCTCATCCTCTTGCATTCCTTTGAGTCCGGCGCGTTCTTTGTGCAAAATTTCAAGAAGCTTGGCAAATTCCTGCACCTGTTCATCGTTCACCTCCAGGCCTAAGAGAGCCGCGAATTGGGCCACCAGGTCTTTCTGATACCGCTCGGTGTACCAGTTGTAAAATTTCTTTTGGATATCTGCGGAACGGAAGAAAATGCGGACCGGGGCTTGATTGTCATCTCCCCGCTGCATCTTTCGGATCCTCTCATAAGTTCCCTCAAAAGCGCCGGTGGAATCATCGGTGCTTTCTAGATTTTCATAAAAATCGTTGGGAAGCCGCTTCATGGAACGAACGATGTGCTCGGGGAACGGGATCACCTCGTCACTTCTTACCCAACCCATTCCCTTTTCGGAAATTAAATTGATGAAGGCGCGGTCGGCTTTACGAATGTCTTTATAGTTTACGGGATTTCCGTTTTTGTCATAACTTTCCATGCCGACGATTTCAACCGTACCCGAGGAGCCGGCCAGATCCAGCTTGTTGCTTTTCAAGCGGCGCGTTTTCTGATTTACGAAATCAAATGCCGTCACTTCGGCTGAGGTTTCCGTGTCGCCTAACGGCTCCAGGATCCCGCCGCGTGAACGGACATGCGCATAATAGAGGGCATCCTGCAAGGTCGCGCCGAAATTAGTTTCGCGCTGGCGGCTCAC
>CAYJTB010000005.1:56223-64167 GCA_964372875.1 uncultured bacterium | reverse complement strand
AGCGCCTCTTTGTCCTGTTTCTTGCGGTCCGCGCCGATGGCATCGATCCCGCCGAAGGCCGCGTAAAAAGAGATCATGTCTTGGTACAACTGCTCATAGACGAAGTCTTCGGTGGTAACAAGGTGAAGAACGGGCGCGCCGGTGTGGGCCTTGACCGCATTACGAAGCGACATCGTAATCGTTTTTCCTTCGGCCGTCGCAATGCCGGAGGTGAAACCTTGAATGAGGGCCGCGCCTTCCAAAAGCTGGATGCCGCGATAGAGCCTTCCTTCTTTTTGACTCTCTTTATCAAACACAACAAGGGTTAACGCGGCCGAGACGAGAAGCTGGTAAAGGGTCTGGGAGTCAAACTTCTCGGTGTCTTTAGTGAGCTTGCCTTCTGCTTTGAATTTTTCGATAAGAGTTTTGTTTTCGCGGGCAAGCGCCACTTTGAAATCCTGGCTCCCGCGCAGCATGACGCGCAGATCCGTAATTTTCTTTTTTGCTTCGTAGGCTTCCGGAGGCGCTCGCGTTAAACTTTGATTATCCGCCATAAGCGGCATTGCAACTTGGAGAGTCTTGCGAATCACATCGATCAGGACTTCGTCCTTAACATTTTTATCCTGCCCAAATAGGACGGCAATATTTTCTTTCAAATCCTGAAGACCCGCCGTCCGAAGGATCAGGATCACGGCCCGCAAAAAAGCTTCCGTATGAACTGATTCACCGAGTCCGGCCGCAATCACGTTGAGGATTTTAAGAGGATCTGTATTTCTGAGTTTTTTTAGGTTGTCGTAACTAAGAGCGTCCTGCACTTTGGCGCGCAACTTTTGAAGTGCTTTGGCATCTTCCGGAGAAAGAAGCTGATCCAAGGCATTCTCTTCATAAGCCTTTGTTTTACCGTCTTTCCATCCTTCAGTTGCAGCACCCTTAAGCGGCGCAAACATTTTCTCCAAATTCTTTCCTTCAACATCGTCTTCTCCCCAAATATTGACTTCGTGATCCAAAAGCGCCTGCGCCTGCGCATCATTTTTTCTGTCATCGCCCTTCAGGCCCACCGCAAGGTTTTGGACTTTACCAACGCCATTGACCTGCTCAAGCTGATGGATCTCGTCTTGAATTTGCGCGGCTCGGATTTTATCCAGTTCGTTTTGAAGAATAATGTTTGAATCAATTGCCTCCCCTTTTTTCTTTGCTTCCTCCATTTCCGCCTGAGCTTTAGAGAGCCGGGCGTTGATTTCGGCAAGCATGTCTTTCAACAGGTTAAGAAGTTTAAGGCCTTCATCCTGGAAGGCCTGATTAACTTCATCGCGATTTTTCTGAGCGGCGGCTTCATCGTCGGTCTGCTTCGCCATTTGAAGCCCGCTTTCAGCACCTTGAGATTTTTTCTTAAGTTCCAGCACTTCGGCCCGTTGTTCTTCAACTTCTTTGAGTTTGTCCGTCGCTTGTGTACCGTCGATTTTTTGAACTTGCGCTTTACCGTCTTTAAAAATTAAGTGAAATGCGGCCGCGCGCTCCTGGGAGTTATAAAGAAGATGCAGGGTCCCGTCGGCCGTAGGCACAAATTGAAGATTGAGCCCCAGGTTTTGGAGCGCGCTGTTGATTTGCTGTTCAACGGGATTTCCATTTTGATCCAGCTTGATTTTTAAAGGAGCGCTAGTGTTGCGGATCCAAACAAGGACGATGAAGTGATCGCCTTTGCGCTCGACTTGAACGCGCAGGACTTGGCTTCCCTGCTGATCAAAAATCGCGGCGCCGTCACTTGTGCCCGCCGTTCCCACACTTTGGCCCGTGACACCATAAAAGATTCTTCCCTGCCGATTGGGTGAAAACTGAGTTTGTTGGGCGTCGGGGAACCAGCTTGCAAGCGTTTCTTTGGGATTTTCCTTAAATGCCTTATAACGATCAGCCTGGATTTCCTGTTCGCGTCTCGTCCGTTCTCTGGCGAGATGAGGAGCCAAGTCATCGGCTAATTCTTGGATTTGATAACGCGTAAGAGCGATTCGTGAATCCGGGGCATCCTCGCCTGCATAAAAAGAGGTATCAAAGAGTTCTTCCTGATCCCCTTTCTTGGCTAACGCCTCATCGAAATCATTTTCGTGCGAGCGTTCAACAATCCGGTTAGCAAGCGGCCACCATTGGGAATCAAGCACAAGCGGCAGATGCGGAACGCCCAGTTTTGCTGCTTCATCCAAAGCTGCTGCCAATAATGCGGGCGGGACGGAAAGCGCTTGAGGTTTTCCGCTTTCCGCGGCACGACGGATATTTGTGCGTAGGATTTCTTCTTCCGAAAGTGGAGCCTTTTCTTTAACTTCTTCTGCCGGCTTCTTGGCCTCTTCTTCTTTTTCTTCCTTCCTCCAAGGCTTTTCAGCAGGCTTGATTCCCGTAAGCCAAGCAACCTCGCTAGGGGTTTTTAATTCGAATTTAAGGGCGTGATAGAAAATATCCAAAAGTTTATCGATGGCTTCTTTGGAGAGCCCTGCTTGCACGGCGAATTTTTGCAAAAGCTTTTTCGCATTTTCAGAATTCATCTTGCCCGTCAAGAGATCCCCAAGCCCCATCAAAATAAGCATACTTGCCAGCAGATCGCCCCATTCCGCTCGGCCCCGATGGGCTGCTTCCAAACGCAATTTTTCGATGATCCCTGCAATATTTTGGTTGATCCCGAAAAGCGTGGTTTGGTAGGTGCCGTCTGCTCGATCAAAAAGCTTCGAGGAACTACTCTGCATCAAGGCAATCAAGATTGTATTCGCATCTGTGATTTTGTTGACATCAATTCCAAGCTCTGCCAAAGTTTTTAGCAATGCCCCGATAAGATTGCCTACATTGTCTTTAGTGAGGCCTAGTAATTGTGCAAGTTTCTCGAGCTCTTCCGGCGTCATCTGATAAATTTGCTTTTTACCCGTACCCGGAATCAATACTTCGATATTGACCAATTCATTCGGGCTTTCCTCATCCAGCCATTTTTGATATCTTCGCTTGCTAACCTCGGCCTCTACCCGCTTTTGTCTTCTTGCGGCTTTAGCTTCTTCCTGAGGATTCAACGGTGTGGGATTTCTCCAAGGAAGGACGTCCGGCGTTTTTGCAGCCGGTGTTTTCACAGGCGGCTTTGCGGGATTGCCGGCCAACGAATAATGCACGGAGGCGGGGAGCTCGAAGCTGGCGACGTTCAAATCACCCAGCCCCGTCAAATCCAGAGGATTTTCGGATTCGTCCCTTTGTTTGGCATCCCCAGACGCCAGTGCCTGTTCTTTAATCGCTTTGACTAATTCCTCGCGCGCAACTTTTTCGCTTAGGATTTTTTCTGCGGCTGCCTTTACATTGCCGTTCACTCCAAGAAGCGCAACTTTATCAATGCCTTCCCCGCGCGCCAGAATTTCCCGCAAGAGATCCACGATTTGTTCCTTATCCAGTCCTGCCTCTGCCAATTTCTTTAGCACGTCCACGGCCTTACTCATTGTTCCCGCGAGTTGGCGGGCTTTCCACCACGATTCACCGTAGACATTGCGGGCATAGGGAGCCAAATCAGTTTTTATTGCCTCCCAATCAAGAGTCCTGAGGTCTTCAACGCCGGCTGAGTGTTGAAGGAAAAAGGAAATGAGTTCATTGAGAAGATTTTGTTCCGTCGTTTGCTCACCGGTTAATCCCGTAGCAACGGCGGTATCCACGTGGCCATTTTCGTGTTCGATGGTCTCGGCAATGGGAGATGTTTCCTGGTTCCCGAAAAATCCAACCGCAAATTCAACCAACCCCGCGCCGAGGGCCGCGCCTCCGAATTTTGAAATATCCCCAACGAGTCCCAAGAGGACACGCCCGATCCCTTCCCTGGTTTGAGCAGGTGACACGCCCGGGAAAATCACGGCGCCGTCGTCATACCTTGCCTCTTGAACCATCTGATCCAATTGTTGTTCTGTAATCCGCTCTAATCCCCGCCTGATTTCAAATCCGGCAACAGTTTCTTGGAGCAGCCCTTCGCCAGCAGCGTTCATTAATAGAAGCGACTTCAAAAATTGCTGGGCATTGGCGCGCGTTTCAGCGCGGTTAAGGCCTTCCAAAATTCCCCGCGTCCGGTCAATGACTGCCTGATGCAAGTCTTTTAGGAATTCCCGTGCCTGTAAATCATCCAAGCCCATTTTTTGATTAAGCTGGAGATCAAGGTGAAGTTTGTTGTAGATTTCAGTCAAGACCTGCGCCAGCCCGATCTCCTCCTTGACTCCGAGGAAGCCCGTGGATTCCAAAATCTTTATCAACTTGTTCAAGAAGAGGACAAAATCTTCCGCGCTCCAATGCTCACTTCCGAGATTTTCCGTGGTGAATCCGGGGACAGTCCCTACGGGGACTGTCCCCTTTGGAATTTGCTCACTTCCGAGATTTTCCGGAGCGGGAATGGTCCTGGAGAGGACACCTGGGAACATCCCCCTTGTTGAGAGTTCCGGTGCCGCCGGCTGCGAGTGATAAGAAGCTCCCGGAAGAAGCTGCAGATGCGCCTGGCTATTGCCCAAATTACCGCTCTCCCCCGTTCTCTTTTCGATATCGATGGCTCCGTCAGACATTGGGTCGACAACAGGTGAAGCGCTCGGCGTTCTCAGTTTCTTGACTAGCTCAGTATGAATTGCAAAAGCCGCATTGGTTACACCTTCTTTAAATTCACGGGGTATTGCCAAGGCTTCGATATTATTTCGGATCTTACCCTCAATTTGATAGAGCCCGCCTGTGACCAGCATGTGACGTGAATCGACAAGAGCCGGAAAGCCCATAAACTGCTTAGCAATTTCCTGGCTTAACGCCCACAGCTTCTCTCTGCTAATCCCCCAGCCTTCAAGCCCTTCACCCTCTCTTTTCATTTGAAACAATGCTTTAAAAATTTCCCTGGCAAGAATCTGTTCAAACAATTCTTTACGCATCTTAACCAGTTGATTAAACTGCCTCTGTGTGTTGGTTTGTACAGAGTAATCATCGTAGTCATTATTCATTTTATTTTCTTCACGCTCCACTAAAAGCTCAGCGTAAACACGTTCAATGGCTGATTGAAGTTTCAGAAATTCTTCTTTCTTTTCCTCTTGGAGCATCTCTTGAATCTTCCGGCTCCACTCTTCTCTTGCTGCTTGATTCAACCAATGACTATAATCATTCTCATCCTGCCTTACCGTGGATTCCGGCTTGGGTGTATCGATTGCAGGTTTCAACTCAATATCATCATCCAAAACCGATTCGTCTTGTGCGACGGACGCCGCACCGTCAACAAGCTCGGGCGCGGTCTCGTGAAGGGTTGGCTCTTGAGAAACCATCTCTGCAACGGGAGCTAGGACAACTACGTAATGATCCGGCATCTGAGAAAATTCCAATTCCGTTCCTGTGCGTGCGTAATCAAAACCTTGCGGGTCCGAGAAAGATTCGGAAGAATCTGCGTAGGATTTCATTTCTTTAATGGTATCAACAATTTCTATCTTGTCGGAGTCCCGCACAATCGCGATGCGAACTTTGATCACGTTACCGGCTTCATCCACAAGCCGGTTACCGTTTTGATTGACGGCATACAAATCATAAATATCAAAATTGCTTCTCTTATCTTTGACATCAACAGGCTCGATTGAAATAAGAACGCTGCCGTCTCTTGGAATGTCGAAACCATTGGCAAAGGTCTTAAAAATATTGCGGATTCCTTTCGCCCCGTCAGGCGTTTCAAAATTCTCCAGTGCATTCGCCACTTCATTTAAATCTATTTCATGGTTTTGGGTGGGCTCATAAGTCCGCAGTTGCGGCGTTTCGCCTGAAACCGGAACAACGAGTTCAAAATGCCTCGAAATTCCGTTAGAATCCACGACTTTAAATTTGAAAACGAGATTGCCCGAGGCGTCGACACTCGCATGGACTCGGACCTGTGTACGGGGATCGACTCCGATGGCATCAAATGCCTGCTCATATTCATCCCTGATTAAATTGACGGCGTGTCTGAAAATTTTCGCATTGTTTGATTCAAGCTTCGACTTCGTTTGGAGGGCTTTCTCGATCTCAGATTTCAATGCTTTAAAATCACTACGAGCCGCATCCAAAATACTTTGCAATCCTCCGTCGTGCACTTTTGCACCCACAACGGCAAGAAGCTCCTCTGCTTGCTCAAGTTTTTCCTTGGCCGCTTCGCCCTTACCCTCTTGGTAGAACTCCCCTGCTTCAATGATGAGTTGCAGGATTTCGTCGATTTGAATCATGGCCGGAACCGCTGCCATATCCGCATCAACCCGGTCGCGGAGGGTTTCCAAGGCAGAAATCATGGACTTGTCTTTTTCCGGATCAAGAATTTCCAAAAGCTTTTCCACCTGCGCTTGAACCACTTCTTGTGCGTCGAATGCCGCATCAAGTTGTTTATTCGCTTCATCAAAATTACCCTCGGTCCGCATTTTCAACATTTGGCCGATCGCATCAAAAACTTTCTGAGCTGCCTTATTGGCGGTTTGGCTTGCGAGTTCCCGATTTAAGAGGAACGTAAGGCTGCGGATGAGATCCTGATCTCCTTTTGCTACCTGAGCTAAATCGTCCGGCAAAGTTCCCAAGCTGGAGAGCTCTTTCTCAAGACCCGCCAAATTCTGTTTGGCCGCCTCAACTTTTTCCCTTAATTCCTCCAGGCTCAGATTTTCACTTTTTAAAATTTCTTCTTCTATTCGTTGGGCCATTTCAAGAATTTTCTCTTCGATCTCCTGCATAACGGCTGGGGCTGATTCGGCATTCGCACCATTAATTCCTGCCGGTAATCCAGCGAGGCGGCTTTCAAGATAAACTTTCAAAGGCTGCGTTTGTCCGTTGATTGTGATGGAGAGCTTTTCAAAATTATTTCCTGCCAACTCACTGATTTTCACAAAAAGTTTCGTCATCTCCTCAGGATCCTGACTCTTAAGGAACTGTCCGATGAGTATTCTCAGTTCGCTTTCGATCTTTTTCGCCTGTTCTTGTTTTTCAGTCTTCGGAGTAACTGCGTCTCCTGAAGTTGGCCCCGCAACCTCAACAGGCTTCGCTTCGCCGTTCATTCCCGCGGCAGACTGCGGCACTTCGATTGCGGCAACCGTTCGTTGTTCGTAAGATTTCAGCCATTCTGCGAACTCTGTCTTACTATCCATCGATGGAATGTCTAGCTTGCCCCTAACGGCATACACCATTTCTCTGATATCCGGGACGCTGACACCTTTGAGTCGATCATCTTTGGCAATTTCCCCGGCAATTTCTTTAGCTGTCATCCGTTGAGCCGCAAGTTTCTCGATCTGATCCACCATCCCTAGCTTCGCGGCGCGTTTGTAACCTTCATTGATTTGATCTGTGTACCAAGGTAGCGTCGCGGCTTGACCGTTGTTTGAAGCCGGAGCATTGGCTTGGACTGGAACGGCTTGATTTTGCGAGTTCGCATGAATTGGCAATGCCGCGTATTTCTCCATCGCGCTGTTAATCTCATCAAGGACAGCCTCTAACATATTTGCCAACTCGTGTTTTTCGCTCATGCGGGCAAGAGTAAGCGCGTTCCGTAGAATTTCATAGGCCCCGTCATCCCACCGCTGGCTTTCATCCGGCCTGATATCATGAGCGTCAATTATTTTTTCAGAGTTGAAGACATTTTCAATTTCCTGGCGGCTTGTCTCGAGTACAGCTAATTTTTCTAATCGCTTCTCGGCCTTCTTAATCTTTTCTGCCAGTTCAAGCATGGCCCGCACATCGCAATCGCCGCAATTGAAGTTAAGCATTTGGGCAAGATCTTGGGCAAAGGCCCGGTCGATTAATCCGGCTTCGACTGCAGCATGAATAGCTGCAATAGCTTGCATAATCAAAGGATGATTTTCAGCATTTTGTCCTTTTCGAACAAGATCAAGCGCCACTCCCACAATTGAGTTCAATTTTCCCGCATCGATCGCTTGCTGTGCTTGAGCCAGAAGATCCGCGGCTTCAGAATTTGCCACACCTGTCCCCGCTGGGACCGTCCCC
>CAYJTB010000005.1:0-56123 GCA_964372875.1 uncultured bacterium | reverse complement strand
GGACCGTCCCCACCAAAAGCTGGATAACATTTTCATCGCGCAGACCTAATTGTTCTGCAAGCTGACGGATCAGATCTTCCGGCGAAATATTTTCTTGCGGCGTCAAAAGCTGCGCCAGACCCAAGAGGAAAAGGATTCGGGCGATAAGATCAGTAAGATCGGCATGATTTGTTCGCTGGGCAATTTCCGCTGCCATGTTTTCAATGGCTTCAGGATTTAAGAGTAACGCGCGCTCGCCTTCTCTTTGCGCCCCCTGGAAAAGTTGCGGAGCATTATCTTTTAAAAGACTGATGAGCGTTTGGAGATTCGCTATTTTATTGACATCAAAGCCGAGTTCAGCCAACGCGTTCAATAGACGCCTTATAAGAGCGCCCATGATTTCAAGCTGTTCCATCTGTTCCCCATTTTTCAGTCCCAGCATCCTCAAGAGTGCGGTAAGGTCAGCGGGAGTTAAAACGAGATCTACTTGAAAATTGTAGAGGCTCCCTCCTTCTTCGTCTGAAATGGTGAGTTCAATTCGCCCTGTCCTTTCCAGGGCCGCGTTCTGTGGAGTTTCGCGTGCGGCTTTTTGCTGCGATGGATCTACAGGTGCGGCTATCGGCGCGGGATTCCAACTCCACCATTGCCGAGGAAGCCATGTCGAACTCGTCGAAGCATTGGAAGAAACGGCCTCAACCGTAGGATGAACCGTACTGTCCGGATCAGTCAATGCGTTTTGGAGATCTTGAGCAAGTAAAACGCTACGGGCTGCGGCCGCGGTAAAAGCAGGATTTTGATTTAATGATGGGGACTGGTGAAATTCTTGCGCTTCTTTGTCATTGAGGGGCGCGATTTGAATCCCTAAATTTTTGAAAACTTCAAGGGCTTGTTGAAGCTGCTCTACTTGCTCTCCCTCTTTTCCGACCACTTGAAGGAACCGCTGAACCATGCAGGATCCGCAAGTGGCATCAAGTTTTGCGAGGGCTTGCTGAATGTCTTGATTTTGGGATAACATCAGTCGATCGAGGCGATTAACAATCTCCACGAAATCCTGTGGACGAATAGCCTGATCTGCCCGCTCTTTTCTGGCAATGATTGCGTTGATTTTGGAAAGAATGCCAGACACATTGAGTTGTTCTTTTCCCTCGAGAAGAGCCAAAAGTGCAGAGACAAGCTTATCCACTTCCTGTTCATTGCCGATTTTGGGATCAACGAGCGTTGAAGTGAATCGTAAAGCTTTCTCCTGGCCAAGAATTTGACTTAGAGAATCCTGCCAGGCGCCCAAGAGCGCCATCAAGGCTTGGAAATTGACACCGTTATTTAAACCCCCGTTCAAATGGGCAATGGAAAAAAACAGATGGATGAGGTTTTCGAGATTGGAGGCAAGGCCGAGTTGGGCAGGAAGAGTAGGAGTCTCGGATGCAGGAGGCGCTCTTCCTTCAAAATTCTCGGTATCTGTGGGCTGAGGAATTGTGCCGGACTCCTCCAGCAACGGATTGATAACTGCGTTAGGATTGTACAATGATTCAGATGCCGGCGCTTCCGTTAATTCTAAAAATTTCTGGAGGTTTTGCATCAATTGGCTTACTTGTTCAACCGCGGTATCCACTTTTTCAGATTCGGAGACATTCTCGGTCAGCTGGGAATAATTGTCTTCTAAAAGATTCCTAATTTGGCTGAGGGTATCCAATAATTGCGATGGTAAAACTGCGGGTCCCATACCCAAATAAACGGCCGGCGGTAAGGAACGTGATACCGACTGCGCAACGGCCACGGATAAGATATTCACATCTTCTGCAGCGAATCCTGCCTGAGAGAAAAGATTTTGCCCGGTCCTATTCAATAGAACAGCCAAGACAGCTTGAGCAATGGCACGTGCTACATAGGCCAAGGAAACCGGACTGCCTTCTCTAATAAGTTGAGCTAGAACTTTATCAACCTCAATAGAAGTTGCGGTTTCCATTTCAGGAGTAACCGTCAGACCTAAACCCGCCAGGATCGTTTGCATGCTACTGCGAACCGCGGCCGCCAAATTCTTCTTTTTTGCCACATCGTTTGCGAATTTTACCAAATCAAAGTCCGCTTCAAGATCCAATTTTTGACCTGCAGGAACAAGCGCATTAATTACGGCATCAAAGATAAACGGCGCAAGAATTTTGGCCAGGGAATTAATAGCCTGAGAGACAACGGCCATCGGTACCAACCAATCAGCGATCTGTTGCGCCAATTTCTGCTTATTCTCTTGATTCAGTTCCAAACCCTGATCGATGAAACCTTGTAGAATTTCCTGAACCTTATTCTTCAGGATTGCAATTTGATCCGCTGTAAGAGAAATCCCGAGGCCCGGCAACAGTTGCGCAAAATTTCCTACAATAACCGAAGCAAGATTCCCAAGGTCAACATCAGCCAGCTTCTCAATCCCCTTCAGGGTCGTTAAAGCCGACTGAAGCGCAACATCCCGGACAAATTGCGGCAAGAGATCCTGAAGCTCCCCCACTAAAATGGATGGAATTAATGATTGAGCGATGCTCAAGGCCGCTTTGTCCAAAGTCTTTGAGGTATTTAAAATATTATCGATGAGAGCCGCGATTTTTTCTGCCTGTTCCGGTGTAATTTGAACCGTAAGCAGGGGTTGGGTTTGGGAGATGATAAGAGCCGCAATATCAGCCGACTTCAAAGTTTTGTCTTTAAGGGCTGCGATGACTGCGGGCATGATAACGGCGGCTAACTGGTTAATGAAATTTTGAATGGGCTGACCCATGAATACACCCGGTAAAATCTGACCAGCGGAAGGAGAGGCTGGGCTACCCGTACTCTTATCTTCTTCATCCTCGTTTTTAACTTCCACAAAACCGATGGGTAGCGTGAAGTCACTCGACGCATTGGTAAGCGTTCCTGGATCTGTTTCGGTAGAAGGAGTCGTGCTCTTGGGTTTTTTATTTTTGTCTTCCTCTTTCTTCTCTTCCTCAGTCTGAAATTCATTGGCCAGGACCTCTGCATCATTGATTTCA
This sequence comes from uncultured bacterium, assembly GCA_964372875.1. GTDB lineage: Bacteria > Omnitrophota > Omnitrophia > Omnitrophales > JACQLI01 > CAYJTB01. Next base: position 53,133 of record CAYJTB010000005.1, on the reverse strand, counting down.
GAAAGGTTGACTTCAACGCTTCCCCAAAGGTTCGTCAGCACATTATCAAATTCTTTGATCAACTCTGTTCCCGTTTCCTCGGTTTCCCCTTTATGAACATCTGTCTTGAGGGGTCGCAAATTAAGTTGGATAACAAGTTCTGCCAGCACTTCCTGGAGAATTTGATTCAGCCCGTCGACATTAACTGCTAATGCACTGAGTTGTGCAAACACGGTCAGAAATTGGAGTTCGGACAATTCTTTCGTCTGATCAAGCGCTTGCTTAAGAATAGTCAGAGCCGCCGTCATCGTCCCTCTTTGCAGGTTGAGGGCCGACAATTTTACTGCAAACATATTGAGTGCCGCCTGTTGGATAAGGTATCTTGCTTGCACATCAGGACCGATTTCAACCGTCGTGCCCGTAGGTTCTGAGGTTGGACCAAGAAATTTCCTCCCCTTCTTAAGCATTCCGTTGATGTCCTTGAAAAATTGATCCATTTGAAGGAAAACGGCTTTGACTTCAGGCGAGTTTTCTTTACCAACGGCCTCAAGCTTGATCTTGTTCCTTTGTTCTTGAAAGATACCCCTCTGCCGAACGGCTTCATCGTAGGCCTGTTTTATTTTTCCGTTGTCTGGGTTTTCTTCCTTGGCAAGCCTCGCCATTTCGTTGATCGATTTCCTCACATTTTCCCGCGTAAGTTTTGAGAAATAAAGCGGCATCAACACCCTCGCCACGAATGCCAGGTTACTCATTTGTGTTTCGATATCATCAAGCACGACCTTAAAATTGTTCGGGTCAACGGAGACCAGCGAATAAAGAAGATCAAGTTCTTCTTTAGCTTTTCTGGTTTTCGCAAGGTGCCTTTCGGCGGATGCGAGCAAATCCATCGCAACTCTTACAACTTCCGAGAGCGCCGCATCTTTTTCGTTGACTTTTTCTTCGGCCTTTAGGTAATCCGCCTGAGCTTGGTTGAATTCAGAAGTCAATGCGCTCTTAGCATTCTTAGCTCTGTCGTGAATGACCGACTCAATCAAATTAATGAAATTGATAAGATCGTTTTTAGCAATTGAATTCTTACCAAGATCCACATCCGCGTTTTCAAACATGGATTTGATGAGGTCCTGCTGTGAAGGATTTTCGGAACTGTCCGGTGTTGACGCACAGTACCCGCACTGTTCATTCAAAGAAGCAAGAAGCGCCTGAACCGTATCTTTATTTGTAAATCCGGCATTCGCAACGGCCACAAGGGCTTCTCTTCCCTCCTTTGGGTTTTTTGATCGCAACGCACTCACAACAATAGCAAGCGTATTTGCGTCCAAACCGTCAAGATCCGCGCGAATAACAGGACTTGTCATATCCACACCGATTAAAGGCTGGGGAGCAGGCTCGGCCGTAGGATTGGTAGGTGAAATCTTTGCGGGATCTGTGGTATTTTCAAGATCCTCACCGCCAAGCAATGCAGTAAGTACGCCGTCTTGTGTCGCCGCAGAAGAATTGGTATCCGTCACTTGAGTAGCTGCATCCTCTTCACTAACGCCGATGCCGGCCATTGCGGCCATTTGCGCGTCTTGGGATGCATTAGGACTTGCCAAGATAGCAAGGGCCTCGGCCTGACGGCGCATGTCCGATGTGACGATGTGGTCTTTTCCTTTGGGATCCCACATCTGGGAAATCGCCAGGGCCAGAAGATCCACTCTGCCGCCTGAAGCAATAAAATTACCCGCGTTCAGCAGACTGGCTTGCTCATCTTCAGAAGAATCGAGAACGGATTGGATCTGGGCCTGAACATTGGCAGGAAGAGTTGACAGTTCCAGCGCCTGCACAACGTTGCCGACGCCGGCTTGCTGCAGATGATGCATGTATCCCAGAACCTCAGGGGTAACCCCCTTCTTTTGGATAATCTTCAGGGCGCAGCTTGAACAACTCATACCGGCCGCGATCAAATCGCTTTGGTTACTTGAAAGATTGTATCCAAGACTCCGGGCAAAATCAGATACGACATCAGCGGCGCTTAGGGCCAGTTGCGCATAGGCCTGTTCGGCTGTCTTATTTCCTTTGGAAAAGGACGAAAGTATCAGGGTCTTCATGGCACTTAGCTGTTTTAGAAAATCAGAGACCGCTTTTTTCATCGCCGCTTGGAATTCGGGCGAATTCACGCCGTAACCCTGCGCGGCCTGCACAGCTTTGCGGGCCGCGTCTTTGACCGCTCCCTGAAAATTATCGAAGCCCAATTTTTTGCCCGATTCTTTCTCAAATTTTTCAAGCGCGCTTTTGAACGTGGCAGTTAGAGAAAATGCGGCGTAGTCCAGTTGAAATTGACTAAGCGCTGTAAGGGCATCCGTAAGCTTCTTGGCACCTCGGACCGTCGCAAAATTCATCAGGTTACTTGCGGTTACCGGCAGGAGCCCCAAACCTTCCAGTCGTGCGGTCTTCTCTTTTTCGGAACCGCTCCCGCTTAAGATGGTATTGATTTGATTCTGTTGTTTGATCAGCGCATCAACATCACTTCCGTCGAGGCCAAATCGGGCTAACTCATCTTGACTTTTTGATGCCGCTACCAAAGTGGGAAGTTCTTCATGGGCGCCAAGTGAAATGGCTTGCGCAACAGCGTCCGTTGAAAAATCCATGGAACCGTTAGGGTTAACTGCGATCGAAAATGCATCTTGATTGTCAAAAACATCTTCACTGAGGAGTTTTTGAAGTTCAGGCGCTTTATCGAGGTTTAAAACAGGAATGATCGAAACTGATTTGTCTCCCCGTCGGAATTTTTCATAATCTTCCACTGAGGCAAAACCGACAAGGGTATTGGGCTGACCTTCGACTCTTGCAACGATCAATCGTCCTATTCCCAGAGTCTGCAATGCTAACAAACCAGCGCCTCGGGCCTCGACGGGAATCATTGCATTCACATTGGAGGCATCGACCGTAATGGTGCGAACGGCGGGGCTTGTGATGTTATGGTTTTGCGTGGTCTCGCTTACTTTGGGCAAATCGGTTTTACTGTAATTTTGGCTTACAAATTGAGCCGCGGCGGCCAGGCTATGCACCCCGTCAAAACCAGAGGTTAGGCCTTTGCTACCGATTTCTCCCGTTTCCTGTAAATGAATTTGGACGCTTGGACTTGTCTCGCTTTGAATAAGCTGCTGCAGTTTGGATTTTACCTGGGCGCTGGCGTTTTGATAGGCTTGGGAATTTTCGATTTCATTAAAACGTTCGCTCAAATTATTTTGCGCATTACGCACCGCTTGATTCAAATGGGTTTCAATGTCTTCAGCTCCCGGGCTTTGGAGGCGCTGGTAAATGTCGTTGCGCTCCCGTGCTTTCTGAAGGATTTCATCAACCGCTTTCATTTTGTCACTTTTCTCGGCATCGGCACGGTTCTGCGCTTCACCTTTTGCAATCATTTCGCTGATTAAAATTTCCCGCGCCTGTTGCAAACTTGTTTCGACCGACCGATAAATCGCTCGTTCCACGGTATTTTGGTTTACGCGCTCGCGATTATTCTTTCCATTATTCGTAAGAAGTTGTTTAAAAGCGGCTACGTCGAATTCCGTGCCGTTGGAACCTTTCTTCTCCAATCCGTCACCTATGAATAAGTTGGCGTGGTCTTGAAACAACTTTGATCCTTCTTTGGGCAAAACCCATTCGCCCTTTGCGTTCTTCGTGTACTCTGCCCGGAAGCGGCCGACCGCCTGCATGAAATCAGTAAGCGTTGTTTCCTTATCGGACAACACATAATGTTGTGTTCCTTCCGGCGTCTTTAAGTCCGTGCCGGTTGATCCGGGCCGGGAGGTATAAACTACTCCGGCCTCTTCTCCGTTCACCCCCGTGCGTGTCGTTAAATAATTAACGGCTACATCCTCACTCACATTGGCCTCTCGAGTCCACTTCTGGCCGTCAAATGTCCAAATATGGCGGTCTTCATTGAGATCAACTTCAAGAAAACTTTTCCGCTTTCCGCTCGAGTATTGCTGCTCAATATTTTTCTTAACCTGTTCGAGCATGACATCAGCGTTTTTGCCGCGTGCAACATTATTGATCATGACCGGCTTGCCGCTGCCTATTTCATTGAAGACAGCGTTAACGGCTTCTACTTCCTGATTTGCACCTTGCACGAGTTTATTTTTTGGGCTGTAAATTATTTCGACTTCTTCACCTGTTTGGGGGTCCTTATATTTATAAGGAGTGCCGTCAAAAACAGGACGCGCGGCGGAACCGCCGACTTCTTTGGTTCCCAAACCATAACGCCCGGCCATGACATCGGCCACGTCTTTGGCGCTGGCTGTCAGCCCGATAAATTGAGTTCCCGTATGTTCATTCGCCTTCATGCGGTTGATCACTTGTTCAAAACTTGTCGTCTTTTGATTGGGAGCGATGTCCAGCTTTTGGTAGACTTCCGAAAAATCCTGACCCTTTTTGCTTGCCAGGATATAGTTCAAGGTAAAAACCTCCACCTCACCGCCGAAATCCATTTTGAGTTGGATTTTTCCTTGCTCATTGATAGGACGGGCAGTTCCATTTCCGTCAATGGCATAGTTTTTTCCAGAAACTGCAGTTGCCGCTTCAGCTAATCCCATGGCAAGCGCAGCATCACGTTGGGCAAGTGAGTCTCCTTTGACTAATTCATCAAAGCTTGCGTATTTCCTGCCGTTAGAGTATTTCTTGGATTGCGCCACCTCATCCAAGAAATCTTTGACTGCCTGATTTTTCAAATTGAAAGTGGGACGCTCAAGTTTTTTAACGGTCCCGTCCTTCAGAACTACTTCCGTCGTAAGGACACCGCCTTTAAATTCATAATTTCCAGTTATCTTATTTTTGGTATAAATTTTATTTTCGAAGCTTGAAAAAATATCACCGATCCGGGTCATTGCCTCGCCATAATCTTTTCTCATTTTCTCGATCGTCGCATTAACGTCCTTGGTCGTCAAATCCGCCCAATCGGCCAGGGTATGCGCCTCGTCAGCCAGGAATTTCGTATTGGAAAAAATCTTGTCAGCGATGTTCTTGTAGATAGGATAAACGTCTTCAAAGTGAATAATATTCTGAAGCGCGCCGTGCTCCATGATAAGGATATCTCCGCGATCAACCGAGGCTTCGAGTTCAGCATCAAACTCATTTTTATCGTAAGATTTCTTTTCAAGTTTGCCGGTGGCCTGATCGTATTCATGAACAACGTTGTTATCAAAATCAAAAGTCCGGACACGGCGCTGCTCTCCCTGGTTGTTTCGGCTGGCCGGATCTTTCAACGCCGTTTCAAAAAATGCCGTAGCATTCTCGTGAAACGCCAAGGCCTTCGCAAGACTGGGAAAGGTAAGAACGGAGCGGTCCGCGGGTTTTCCTCCAAAACCGCCTTTGATCGCAAGTACAGCAAGACCAGGAATCAAAACAGCGGATTTTCCAGAACCTGTCCCCGCTTGAACAACAACGTTGCCTTGCGTGTTTAAAATATCTTTGAGGGCATTCTTCTGGACCTCGTTGATTTGCCCATTTCCGTTTTTGCTGAGCGTAAAATCACGCATCACTTGAAAAGCGTATTCTTCGCTCTTGAAGGCCTCAGAGGGAGTCGCAGGCCTTAGGTATTGAAAGGAACTAAAAATAAAATCATGCATCTCAGGACGAAGGATTCCGTGAAGAAGTTCGACAAATTCAATAAGGCTTGTGACGTTTTCACGATCGGCCCCAAGCTCAATGACGAGTTGAGCTTTAAAAGCATCTTTAGCTTTATCCGCAGCGGTCATCAAATCACCGTCTTTAACATGATTTACAATCTCTTCGAAAACTGCCCGCAGCGCTGCATCTGCGATATTGATGCCGAAGAGTGCCGCGATTTTATCTGCCGTAACATTAGGATCTCCTCCTTTTTTTCGCAACATCTCAAGAAGAAGGGCTGTTTCAAGACTCGTGCTCTCTTTTCCTTCCCGCTCAAGGACCATCTCCCGCGCAAGTTTTCTTGCCGAATCCATTTGTCCAGCAGCAACTGCGGATTCCAATTGATTGAGCTTAGTTGCATCCATTCCGTCGGACACCGATTGACCGGCACGCCGGAGATCTGAAGTCATGCGATCAACAAAATCTTTTGCCTCCGGCACTTTACCGGCGCCTGCAATGGCTTCCTGCTGAAATCTTCTTGTAATCATGTCCTGTTCCGATTCTGTCAGAGAGCGGCCCAATTTCCCTTCCATTTCATGAATTCTAGCTTCCGCTATTTTATTGTAATTATCACGAAGAGCCTGCGCCTGCGGATCCTTGGAGCCGGACTCCGAAAAGATCTGCTCAAGAAAGATTCGGGTTGAAAGCGAAGGATTGTCCAGCATGTCCGTCGTTACGGTCCGCCCGCCTACTTCATACACTGCTCCATTTCCATTCACAACCGCATCTTTCAAATTAATTCCAAGTTCATTCTTTAAAATTTGATCCAATTTTGCCATTAAATCTTTTCCCTTTTGACCGAAGAGACTGGCTTTATAACCGCAGCTTGAACACATGAGATCGCGCATTTGACGGATAGCTTCGATCTCCGCCTGGGAAAGCCCATTGCTTTTGACACTTTGAATAAATTCAGGACGCGATAGATAAAGATCGACTGCTTCCATGCTTTCAAAGGCAACTTCTTTTAATTTTTCTATTGTTTCTTCGGTAGTTAACTCTCCCTTGCGCCATTTTTCTTGGATCGCTTCATTCTTTTTTGCGTGACTCTTCTTAATAGAGTCTGCGTTTTGCCTGAGAAGCGCTTCGCGGCTGGCCGGATCAGTTTCGTTTCCAGAAGGCGTCTGGGTTGTTTTCTGCCAGGTTGTCTCACGGCCAATCCCAGAATCTACGATCGCACTCGTTGTATTGGTCCCATTTTTCTGAGCGCTTATCCGGACAGCTTCGGCGTGTTCCCGTGCCGCAAGTTCCATCACCATTTCTTGAGCAGCGCTTTTCGCCTGATTGGACCAGTTGCTGGTATCAATATTGACTTTGCTCAAGTCTCCGTCTTTGGCAGCCTCAAGCAAAGCCTGGGCTCGTTTCAGGTGCACTGTTCCCGGATCTGCGCTGCCGCCGGTTTTGGTTGCGCCCTGAAGCATTTCTTTTTCAATACGGCTGTTGAAAAGATCGTTGAAAGTTTTGCTTTCGAAAAGAGCGCTGCGCATACCTTCTCCGACATGAAGATCGGCGAGCGCGCTCGGCAGAGTCCAACCGCCGCTTAGTTTGCTGTCACGATCCCTCATTAAATTGAAGATCGTATCCTGTCCCGCTGGGGTGGATGGATCAACGTTAAAGCGAGTCAAAAGTTCGCGTGTAAAAACTTCTTTGGTAGAAACATCGTATCGAAGACTTCCAAATTCTGAAGCGACATTGGTTCCGACTTTGGCCGCACCAAAAAGTGTCTCAAGGGTCGGGCCGTTGGGTCCATCGTTATAACCCAACTTTTCCCTACCGCGGGCCACATCCATCATCGTTGCGAGTTCATCATTGGTCATGAAACGCGCGGCCTCGCGAAGCGCTTCACCTCGAATGCCGCGAATAGGATCTGCCGCAGCGTCAATGGCTCGTGCCGTAAAGGATGCAAGGTCTTCAAAGCGCCCCGCTTCTCCGGCCCGCTGCGCCAAAGGCCTCAAGGCATAAATTTCATTTCCGCCGAAAAGATTATGAACGGCGATGTTGACATCACCCGTGCTGTTGATGTCAAATTCCCTCCCAAATTTTTTACTGAATGCCTCACGAAATTCTGCGCTCTGCATCGTCCGGTGGGCCTCGAGAAAACTCTCGCGAGGCGACTGCGCCCTTGGCATAAATGCGATGAAGGCCAGGTTCTGCACCGTGTCCTGCCAGCTTTTATATTCGCCCGTGACACGTCTGACCTCAGCTTCACCACCCGCAAGAGTTTTATTGGAGATCGCCGGATCTAATTCTCTGATGCGGGCCTGAATCGCCGCGCGATTCTGGCGAAGCTGCTGAAAATATTGGTCGCGGCTCATTCCGTTCGTTTGGTATTCATGAAGCGTGTCACCCTCGTCAAGGGCAAGCAGATCTCGGGCCTCCATATAAGCCTGAAGTTGCCCCTGATTTTGGAAAGTTGCGAGATCCTTTTCTTCCCACGGCAAGCGAATCATCCCCATGCTATGAAGCGAGAGTGCTGCGTCTGCCACAACGTTAGAAAGCGCGGGGATAACTTTTGTGACCATAAGAGCAGAACTCATAAAAGTAAGCGGGTTCAAAATCGGGTTTAAGGCGTGCGTTCCCAGCGAGGCTAAAATTTTCTGAATAAAATCACCTTTTTGCCCGTATTGCGCGAGGCGTTCAAGAAGCGGATTGGATAATTTAATTTCTGCGGCCACGCCCGCGCTGCGCGCCACCTGCTCAAGTCCGACTTTGGCCCACTCGGACGGACCCGCGCCGACACTCTTTGTTGCGTTAGCCACCAGAGATTCTCCGCCGATTCTTGGTGTAAAAATCGCCATCAAGGGACCGAGAATAGCTCCTTGTCCGGCCACACCCATAAGTGTCTGTACCAATTCGCAATCTCCCGAGAGCGTATTTGACAACGTGCATGTGCTGAATTGCTTTTTAAGATCTTCTCTACCCGTTTGCGTCAAAAGTGACATCGCGACATGAAACATCGGCCATGAAATGGCGGCACCTGCGGATTCCGCCGCAAGTCCCAAAGCTAAATTCCCGGCTCCATTCAAGAAACCGCCTCCTTTAAACGGTCCTTCTTTAATAATGTCCTTGATATGGCTAATAGGATTCAAACTGATCTTGAAAGCATCGGCGGCACCGGCTTTGGTTTCTTGCAAGGCAAGCTGACCGATTTCTTTCCACACGCCTTCTCCTGCTGCGGCTTCTGCGGAGCCCAAGGTTCCGGGAATCCTTGTTGTCTTTCCTGAGAACGCATTGGCAATTGCTTGCCATGACCGGTCATCCATCATGCCGCGAAGATTAAAGGGAGAGGCGACAATACGTGATGCACCAAAGAGAGCTTTAGGGACTGAGCTTGCAATTCCGCCAAGACCTTGCATAATATTTATCCCCCAGGAATTTGCCACGTTTCCCATAACGCTCGACATCGTCGGGAGAATCTGGCCGCCTGATTTGACAACAATTCCCGTAAATTCTTGCGTAAGTTGTCTTGTCAGAAACTTCTGCGCTGCGCTGTCTGTTAATTGTGCAAGTTTTCCGCCGCCCAAAAAATTAGGAAGGATTCTACTAAGTCCTTGACTCACTCCAATAGTAAGTTGTTTAACACCGTTGAAGACGGCTGCAGGGGCATCATAAAAAATATTTTTGAGGCCTCCTCCGATTTCCCCGACAAAATTTTTGCCGTAATTTTTTACCGATTGAATGATTGCCTGGCCTACTGTCTGCTCGGCTGCTTGTCCCGCTTGTTTCGCCCCTGCAACAGCGGCTTTGCCGACGGTCAGCTCAATGGCTTTGCCCGCTGCACGTGCATCTGCACCGATCCCTGCAAAAAGCATATTCAAGCCAAGAGCAAAACTAAGATTCTTAATCCCTTCGGGAGCACCGATCCGTCCCGATGCCAAATCTGAGCCCGCCTGAAACGCCCCGCCTGTGACAACATTGCCGAAAATGTTCAAACCTGTTTGTAGTCCTCGAGCGATTTTAGATAAAACACCGTCTCCCGCCGTAGCGCGCGAATCACCTGAAAGAAATTGACCGATCCAACCGGTTAAACCAGACGTATTTGAAAGTGCGCCTGCTGCAGCACCCGCCCCAGCGCCTCCGAAAGTACGCACGATAGCGGCTGTCGCTAAAGCCATCCAACCAGCCGCAGTTGTAGGAAGAAGCAGGGGCAGCAAAGGCGCTACCATGATTCCGATCGTAAGGTAACTCGCGGCTTTTCTTCCGAAATCAGGCGTGTAAGACGTACAAATTCCAGAACTATCGCAACTCTGACCTGAATTACCCGCTGTATTTTCACTGTTGGTTTTAATAAGAACGGGCTGGCCTTGGGAGTCTAAATATGGATCGTAAACTCTCATCACATATTCACGGCCGCCTGCTGCATCGCCGGGCATGAGCCCCATGGATTCCATAAGACCTGTGAGTCTTCGGCTGAAACCTGAAAAATGAACTCTATCCCCGATTTGGGTGAAACGCACAAAATCTGCCCCTCTTTGCAAATTTCGATTGAGGTCGTCACCATTGATCCCTGTATAGCCGTTGCGGGTTGCATAAAAATGGCAGAGACCGTTTTGCTCGCAAGCTTTTACGATTTGGTCATAACGCTGGCCGTCTGTTCCGACAACGGATGTGAGGACTTCTTTTCCGTCCTGCCTGGCGATCCAGGCTTCGGAAAAGCCCAGCCCAAGCTGACGGAATTGATCAACGGTCGGGTTAAAAATCCGGTTGTCAGAAGAGCCCGATGCGCCGCAAGACTGGCCGTTTGTGCCTACGCAAATATTACTGATCCTGTAACTGCCGCCTTCAAAACGCTGAATTTCTTGAAAGACTCTTCCCGTGATGGGATTTCCCTGAGCATTCGTATTCCTTAAATCTCCTACAAAGGACCAAGAGGTGTTGAGCGATGCGGTTTCATATCCGGTTCCATCTATCTTCAGGCGATCCACTTGGTAGTCGTAGGTAATATTTACACGGCCGTTGACCAATTCACGCCGGACCAATACCGCCAATTGTCCTCCCCGGCTTGCCGCAAGCGCTTCGAGAGAATTAAGCCTTGTAGGATCAATGTCCTGACCTGCCGGGGTTGCCTGCCATGGCATTTCGGCCTCTCGTTGAAAACAAAAAACGCTGCCGCCGTTTCGATTGAGGTCGCAAGATGCGATCGTTCTACCCGATGAACTGTCTGTCATGCCAAAACCGGTGCGGACTCCTTGCTGCCATAAGAAATTTGCGACATCCGTAGCATTTTGTCGCTGTCCAATTCCACTTAAGATATTTGAGATCGCATCGACACTTAAATTCATGACTGAAAGTGACGGAATCACGCCCGCTCCGGAAAGAATACGATCCGTCACTATGTCTGAAAGAACATAACGGCCGGAAGAATCAACAATGGGTCTGCCGTTATCATCCAAACGCCGCACTCCGCTGAGAGTGGTTGTATTGCCGTTGAAATTTCCTGTTACACTCACTTCGAGACTTGTATTTCTTGTCCAATAATTAACAAGATCTCTTGGATCCTGAACATTCTGCGGCGCATTCGCCCAGCCTTTTTGAAGCTCAGCTTTCAAATCGTCAACCACGGTCAACATATTCGTCACTCTTAGTGAAAGACCGACTCGATTGCCGCCTTGCTCAATCGGAGACACTCCCAAACTCCACCGTCCCGTTGCTTCATTGTATTGCGGAGTCATGCTTCCCTGCTGACCGTTCGGAAGCGTGATCTGATCGACAACTTGAACGCTCCCCAAATTTATGTTTGGAATTGCAAAAGGATCGGAACTATTTGTTGCTGCCAATTGAGCACCTACCAACCGCAAGAGCCACGCTCTTGCAACAGGGTTATTTTCCAGGTTCTGCAGATGCGGAATCATTGCATCGTCACCGCCATTATTGATAATCTGCTGAATCTGGGCCCGGCCGGCGGCTCTTAGATTTGCCGCGATCGCGTTACCGCCATCTGTGGTGTAAAGCCACTGGACAAACTCTTGACGGGACTTGTCGGTAACAACATACATGCGCCCCGCGGAATCTTGGACTTGCCTTGACTTAAAGTCTGTACCGGCGGCGTTAAGATCCTCCATGCCTGCCATATACGAATAAGTACGGGCCGAAGGAGGATTGAGATCGTAATTAAGCGCCGCCAAAAGATCCGTGGGACGAGGCGCGGTGACGGACTCTTGACCTATGAACCTATTCCTATCTCTTCCTGATACCGGATCGAGGGATTGCCAGAAGGGATGCTGGCCCCCATCTACTTGAATAGCGGTCCTGATAGCAGCCATAAATCCGGCTAAATTGGAACCGGCAAGTTGATCCACCGTTTGGCCTGTATCAGCAATGGCTTGGCTTGCGGTCTCTGTCAAATCGCTTAAAGGAACATTGTGAAGAATGATTCCATGGGTTCCAACTTGCACTCGCGCGTTTGTAATATTACCGGTCTGCACATCCACCTGACCTAAAGCAAAGGAAACACTGGCCGCTGCATTGGTACCTTCTCTCACCGTCCAGCTATTCGCTAACCGGTCAAAAACCCCGCCGTTATTGCCTCCCATTCCCGTAGTCCATTGATTGAAGGCTGCCAAAAGTTCTGTTCCTCGATCTTCAGAAAGATTTTGAATGTCCGCGATATTCGTGACGCCGTACTCATGTCCGTGATCGGTAATCCAAGATGCGAGCAGTTGGAAATTATTGTCCAAACGATTTTGGATATCATTGACAGGCACCACTTCGCTGCGCCCGGCCCGGCCGCTTCTCAATTGATCGTAAATCACCTGAACCATCGGCGTATGCGTCGGCTCTCCCGCTGCAGCATCAGGATTACGCTGGAGATTAAAACTATTAATAGGAACACGGACATCGCCCGCCCCTGCCACTGACAAGGAAAGACTCGCTTGATCGGAAAAGCCTCCGGGCCGAAGCATCGCAAGCAAAACGCCCAGTCTTCCTTCGGCGCGTGCGTTCTGGCCGCTCGCTGTTGTGTAATTCACCCAAATATTTTCCCCGACCTGGTCAAAGCGACCAAAAAGAAGATCTTCAAAAACCCGATTTCTTTCCGCTTCGCCTCCGGCCCATTGAACGCCGCCTGTTCTATTCGCCGGAATATTGACCACTTGTCCGAACAGGGTCGGAGGAGGCATACGGAGAATATCGGGCAGATCTGTAACGCGGCCTTCCAAGCCTTGCTGGATTCTTTGGCGAAGAGCGGCCGCAACTCCTTCTTCGCCCACATTCATCACGTCTCTTAATAATCCATATTGGACAATGACTCGATTCCCATTTCCCTGTGGATCCACCACAGGATCGTAAACAACGGTTGCCCGATTTCCATTTTGAACAATATCCGTCGGTACCTGGGCTCCCACAAAACCTGCCCAATGCAGTTGAGCGGCCATTTGATTGGCTTGACGAGGTGTGAGTTGGTTAAAACCTGCGACTTCTAATCGTTCCAATCCCCGTTTAGTCCATCGATCGAATCCGTCAAAATTATCCCCTTCCAAATCCGCAAATTCTTGATTTTGATTCCGCCATGCGGCCATGGTCGTGGTAAAATTAATCCTTGGTATTTGAATGACTGCCTGTCCTGTTTGTGCATTCCAATTCGCCGTCATCATTTCGCCTGAATGAGGCGCGACAGCAAAAACGGTAATGGGAAGCGGCCCGGCATTGGCTGCTAATGCTGCCCTCTCATCGAGAGCAAGATTGCCAAGGTTCCAATCTTCCTGCCTCATTACCATCGTTTGAATTTGGCCGACCAGGTTCTGCATAAAATTCACACCCGCCGGATTTCCGTTTACAATAAAACCATTTTGACCATCCGCAAAAACGCGCGTCTCGACGCCTCCGCGACCCGCCGTAAAAACAGTTTCCAACCGGCGTCTTTCGCCAAGCGCATTGACAACCGTAAAGTCCCTGACATTCGCATTAATATTGTTGCGGGCAAGAACATCGGCCAATTCGTGAGCGCCTTCGGCTCCCCGCGCTCTCTGGCGATCAATCATTTCAAGCCCGCCCTTATCAATAAAGTTTTGAATTCCGTCTGCATTTCCTATTTCGATAGAAACTTGACGATCTAAATTCCGGTTCGGACGGAATCTGTTCGTCATGTCCACATCAAATACAACCCGGTTGGTTTCAGGATTCATCCGAAAATTTCCCTGCATGCCAGCCTGCCCCAATGCTCCCTGAACTGCGACGTTGTAGCCAAGGTTTTGGAGACGTGTTACAAGATGAGCCTCGACAGCACCGGGTACGTTGATGGCGTCGCCCACTCCGGCAAACTCTCCGAGACCTGCTTGCGGCATCGCTGCAAAATTTAAAATTTCCTGAATCCTATTTCCAACGTTAGCCCCCTGCGCGTCGTCCATATTATTAATAACAATGGTTCTCGGCCGTGACCCAAACTGAGGATGCACGATAGTCGTTTGTGTTTGAGAAATGACTTGGCCGCCATTGCCAAGCTGGAGAGTTTCGGTTGAAGGCCTGCCAAAAACCGGGCGACCTTGTCTTTGAATCTGCATAAGATCGCCGTCATGTTCTTGCAACAAGTACCTGGCATTCGCTTGGTTTATATTATTCCCGTAACCTGAAAATTCATGATGGAGGGCCCGAACTTCCTCAAGGCTGCGTTCGCTATTAACTGCGAATACATTGCTTCCTATCATGGAAGTCGTCTGCGCCTGCATTTGTCCTTGCCGGTTACGGGCAAATGAGCGCTGGATGACACCGCCATCCTGCTGGTCCGTTACGGCCATGATTTGATTCCGCTCGGCAAATCTGACCGAGCCTTCTCCAAAAGCCCTTTCCCTGACTGTATCCATAGGAATTAAAAAGCCAGCAGCTTGTCCAAAGCCGAGATCCCGGGCGAGGCTTGCCATTAACCCTTCAAGATTTCTTGCTGTGGAAGCGGCGAAACGCATCCCCGCTACGCCATTTGCATCAAGCAGTACGACTGTCTTATTATTCGGACCGTTAGAGATATCCATCGCAAAGCGTTGCCCGCCTTGATTGGCAGCCCGAAGGTAAAGGTATGATCCAGGAAAATAAACCGTCTTGCCCTGCGCATTCGTTCCCCAGCGGAAGACGCCCCAAGGGTTGACTTCGCTCGCCTCCGTGGAAATTTGTCCCGTCGCCTCGTCTTTTACTCGTTTGAAGCTTCGCGTTGCCGTAACATTTCCGTTGTCATCCAAAAATTTGATTTGATAAGTATAAGGATTGAGCCCGTCGTCGTTGTGATCATTAAGCTTCACTGTATGAACGCCATTGCCGTATTTTCCTAAAATTCTTTCAATCGTCTGAGGGTCACCGGCGCCGGTGGTGCGAAGGATTTCAAAAAATCCGGTGACCGGATTAAAAATCGCGCCTTCTTTGGGGCCGAGCGGCATACTGTAACTAAGCGTGGTCTCGCATCCGAAGCCGTTGCAATCGCCGACCGGAATTCCCAAAAATTTCGCCATCATCGCCAAAGGCAAGGGCAGCCATCCGCTGGTCCGCTGGATCTGCGGCACTTGCTGGCGGATGATCATGTCATCGGTGAGCTGCGCCGCGATCTGATCCGCATTGCGGCCGCCGTTGCGAATCACAAAATCACGGTAGGCCACTACATAAGCGGCTTGGTCTTCGCGCGTCAAATAAAGTTGATTGCCAAACTTGTCAAAAAGTTTCGGTGTGGGGATTGTTTTGCCCGCCGCTTCAAAAGCTACGGCCGTCGCCGCAAGAATACCGGCCATCAGCATATCAATGGTGGTAAGCGGCCGGATCCACGGGATGCTGCGCGGCCCGGTCAGCACCAGCGTGCTGAAGAAATTGAAAATAGCCTTGAACGGCCCGCTCATGAAAGGCACCATTTCTCTTCGGATAAACCTCGTCCATTCCTTGATCCAGCTTTCGCCATTTCCTGGAGCTGGGACTCCATTTTCATTAAGCGGGTTTACCGTAACCAATAATTTCAACCTGTTATTGATCACCGTAAAGGTATCATCGATATATTGGTTCCAGCCCGGCGTCTGGAGTTGGGCAGGATTCCCGTTCGCGTCCGTGCCGTTATAGTCATACAGACCGTCCGCCTCGGTCCCAAAAACAACCTCAAGAATATTTTGCCGGCACAGGGCGGTGAAAGCGCAGGAGGTCACAAAACTGCCGGCGGCTGCCAGGCCGTGTTCGGGAAAATTATGAGTAAGCAAATCGTCGAGCCATCCTTCAACGGCCACCTGGGTGTTATGGACAAGCTCATTGGCGCCGTCAAACGCCGATTTAACATTGACCCGCATTTTGATGTACTCATTCTGCATGCTCGCTATCGATTGAAGTTCCCAAGTAATATTAGGCGCTTTGTCCTGCGGGAGTTTAGCGTAGGCCTGGGCGCGCTGGAACTTGGCGTTGTAAATCTCGGTATTGACCTTGCGCTTGATCATCTCGGCAGCAGCGGCAACGGATTCCGCCGCGGCGACCGAAAGACCGTAAACAAATTTACGTACTATCGCCAAATTGGAACCGGCTTCATATTGCGCACGCGCTTCGGCCTCACTTCGGCTTTGCTCAATCGATGCCAGGGTCTGTGCTTTTTTGGCTAACGCTTCGCGCCAGGCTTTCAACTTATCATTAATGGATTTATAGAAGGCCTTGATCGTGTCGCGCACGTACTGCGTGATCGTGCCGAGGCTTTTCATGCAGGGAATATTAGGATTGGTGATGCAGGGATCCTGCGGATTGACGCCGCCCATGAATTCAAACCAAAGCTCGTTGGATTTTGCCCGAAGTTTATCAAGCCCAATCCAGTTTGTCGGAGAAAGGGAAGGAGTTTGATTATAACAACGATTGGTCGGGCGGATATAAACGCGGGTTCCGCAATTTACATTCGGGCAATTTCCATCAGGACAATTGCTTTGAATAGATCCTTGGCGCCGATAGCATTTTTTGGTGCCGCCGTTATAATCATAGCCGTCAGGACACGTACCGCCGCTTAGGATATTGTTTTTGATGTCGTTGACGGTCGTTTGAACTTTGTCGCGGACGTCCAACCGAAGCGGCAGATTTGCCACTACCGCAGCTCTGACGCAAACCGCGCACAACACACAAACTCCGTCGGCATAAGCCTTGCGTTCTCCCCAGAGAATAAGAAGTTGCTGCATGATGAGACCCGGAACACCGCCCACTGCCCCGCCTTGCACTGCCGGAGGAAACTGAATCCGCCCGCCTAACGCTGCACAAATTTGATCAAGCGACTGCCGGTCAACTTCGTTTTCTTTCCCACAAGTACCGTTGTTTTCTGTAAATCCGGAGGGACAGCCGAACGGCTTTGCCTCAACGCACGACTTTCCGTCCGCAGAAGGTGTGGTTCCTGCCGCGCAGGTTTGCGGGTTCACAGGCTGAAAATCCTTCACGCATTTCTGCGTTCCGCTGTTGTATTTGTATCCGGCGCCGCAGGCTGATTTCTCTTCCCGTTTGATTGTCGGGGCAATCTGTTTGAGTTGAGTCCCTGGCAAAAGCAGACATTTCGTGGAGGCAGCATCAAATTGGTATCCCGCTCCGCACTCACCCGTTACGGTCGGTGCTTCGGAGACTGACTCAAACCATTCACATTTACCCGTGATAAGATTCTTTGTTCCCTTTTGGCATTGCAACGCAGAACCGGAAGCCACATCTCCGGATTTTTTTACCGTGCCTTCGCATTTCTGAGTCGTGGCGTTATAAATCGTTCCTTGTGTGGGGCAGGTCGCCTTAACATTGGTTGCGTTGACTATCTTCGCATTCGCATTGGCAAGACATTTTCCCGAGCCGTCAGGACTGAATCCGTTCGGGCAGGTGTAAATAATCGAAATGGGATCCTTTATAATTTTTCCTTCGCACTTACCCGCGGCATTGAGAACAAATCCATTCTGACATTTTAAATTGATCGAAGACGGCGGGACCTGCATGGCAATGACCGCCACTTCCTGCGGCATGATGGCACGTGGAATCAAATCGCTGATCGCAAGCCAGCCTCTAAAAAGTTCTCCTCGCTCGTTATTGCCAAGTTTGATTTGCTGCCAAGGCATGTCAATGACCGTCGATTTGGCAGCGAGCTCGCCATTAACGTAGAAAAGCAAACCGTCTTTCTGAGAGTTAACAACCATCACGTGATACCACGTGTCTGCCTGAAGTTGATCTGGACCGAAGAAGAAATCCCCGCCGCTTCTAAACCCCCCCGATTCAGAACCGGCCGGAGCGTTTGTATTGCTCCCCCAAAAAGTAAAACGTCTCTGATACTCTTCTCCAAGCCAGGTATGATTCTTGGTTGTGACAAAGAGCCCATGTCTGGTATCGGTAGAGTAAATATTTTCCCATTCTCTCGGAACGTTATCAAAATCTTGCACCTTGGCCCAAATTCCAAAGCTCCATTCTTTGGGATCTTTCAGATTGTCCGGAACTGATTGGACAAGATAGTCATTTGAATTTCCGTTTACATTAAAAGCTTGGGCGCCAGTGCCGTTGATGTTTTGCGAAGGTGCCAAAGCAAGCGCAGACCCTGTAAAAATTGTGGAAGTTACGGTCCCTGAAAAGTAGTTTCCGTAATTGTCATTACCCAGAACAAACTGTTTCCATTGCATGGACATCGGGGAATTTTGAGCAACGAACTCTCCGTTCACGTAAAAAAGAAGCCCGGCCGCTGAGCTCACAATGGTCACGTCGTAATCTGTACCCGGCTCTAAGGCCGGTCCAAAAAATAAATCAGTGGAAGCGCCGGTCGGCCAGAAGGTAAACCGGCGTCTATTTGCAGAGCTAGTGTGATGATCGGTGGATACAAAGAGGCCGGAACCTCCATCCGAAATAATATTTTCCCATTGCTCCGGAGTGTCAAAGTTTGCGATCTTTACGCGCATCTGCAAGGTCCACTCAGAGGCGGATTGAAGCGTCGAAGAAGTGGAAATGACGGCTTTTTCGGATGTCGTTCCCGAAAGATTAAAGGAGAGAGGATTCGAAACCAGCGCCACAGAATTTTCTGTGGGGATGCAGGTTCTTGTAGCAGGATTTCCCAAATATCCTGCCGGACAAATCACTACAATTTGGGGATCAATTGTTACCGTCGAAACGCATTTTTGAGTTGAGCTATCCAAAGTCCCCGAGGGACAACTCTTGGTAACTACGGAGGAGGACTGTTTTACCGTCGGCAGTACAAACCTTTGAGCATACGCTTGCAACAAATTGCTGAGACTATTGGTTTGACCGATTTCTTGGATTGAATCGTCAATACAATAATTCCAACCTCTCCCGCCCCATCCCAAAACTGTGGGGTCTCTCATAGAATAACCTGCAGGACAGGTCGCGGCAACAGAACTTTTGCCGGCATTGCACACAAGTTGAAAACTTTTTGCACCGGTGCTTATGGCTTTAATGGTTTTAATGGTGGGGTTGTCACACGGAGATTGAAAGATGTAAGTTCCAAGATATTTACCCCCCAAAGTACTTTTCATCGGATCACTGTCAAATGCGCCTGGAAAAACATAGGACCCTTCAGGGGCATTGAAATAATGGGGCGTAGAAATCGTATAATGACCGCCGTCTACATAAGCTCTACACCAAAGATGTCCGCCCCCGTCCATTCCTGCTATCCCCCCTCTCCCGCATATCGAGGCGTCGGGAGTACATGTAGCGCCTAAGCCACTGCCGTAGAGACCATCATTCACATATCCAGCAGGACAGACCGGCGTCATGATCTTCGCTCGTACGCAAGTAACCGTTGTTGCGCCGGCGTCAATGGAATCTAATTGATAGCCGACCGGGCAAGAAGCGCGTTTCAGCCAAGCTTTAGGTACTACGTAGGTTGAATACACTCCATCTGGAGAAGTGTAATTCAGAGGAAGTACTACACAAGATTGATATCCATTAATATCACTTCCGACTCCGTAGCCGAACGGACAGGCGTAAACTTGTACTTTTCCATTAACAACCCGTTCTTTGTAAGAATACTGGCCTGTATTGGGATCGCGCGTCGTAATGACGCCTAAATAACTTTGACCATAGTAATAGGTATTGGAATCGTAACCGTAGGATTCTGAATGCGAGCCTATATCAGTGCTAGCCGTAGCACCCGTATCCACCCAAACAGGATTGATGGCGCAATAAACTCCTGAGTAACCTTCCAATTTTTGCGTCCAAGGACATGCCATTTGACCATTTTCACCCGGATAACATTGTGGTGAACATACGGAAAAGCTGCTGTCAGGAGCTGTTGCTTTGCATGTCCCGTCTCCTTGATAGGTGTATCCCCCCTCGCAAGTGGGGGTTACTGTGGCCTCATACTCCGTGGTTGGGTTTACACTGTGCTGTTGGAGTTGATACGGTGTTGATTCAGGCAGATCGGTGCGAATGCATATTCTTTGCGTTTCATCTAATGTAAAATTAGCAGGGCAACCGGCCAGCTTGGTCAGAAAAGCTTGGCTTGGATCGGGTTTATATAAACATTCTGTTACTCCCTTCCAAGGTTGCGATACGATGGTTCCGGGAGGGCACTTCAAAGCTGGGACTAATTCTGACGAAATCGGTGGATACCCTTTGGATAGCAGTGCACTTGAAATGGCGTTTATGTCGTTTTGTTCTAGCTGAGTTTGAGGATAATAAACATACCATCCGTTGCTCCTAGACATCACACTAGATGCTCCGCCAACCTTTAAACCCGCGGAATAATCCGGAAGATAAGGTGCGGTGGAATAACCGGAATAACCGTTAAGTAAATTGTAATCGCCTTCAAAAGCGCAACGTCCGTCTCCCGCATAGGCATAGCCCGATTCGCAAGGTGAAATTCGGTCCGTTCGCAGGCACGCGATTTGAGTTTGGCCGCTCGCATCTTGCGTAAGCCCTCGGCCGAACCCTTGCGGACAACTCGCCACCATCGTCCACTGGGTAGAACTGGAAGGCGCGGGAAGATCGGCTACACAGGTGCTGGAATTTTGCCAAATACCGTCATTTAAAGGGGCATAACCCGGCGGACATTGAAGACCGGTACTGGACGCAGTTCCATAAGCGTAACACTTGTTCCCTGACGTAAAACAAGACCCTCCATAATAGAGGCTTCCTAGCGCGGGAGCGCAATTGCCAGGACAAAGCTGGGGCGCATTGGTTAATGCTGCATTGCATAAACCGTTTCCAACATAAGAACCTCCGTTGGGGCAAGTGAAAGCTGCTTCCTCTGTCGGAACGCAGGCGCTGCGCGAACTATCAAAAGTATAGCCGGCAGAACATCGCACCGGCAATGTTTGAGAAGTTGGTTTAGGAAGCCCCGGGCTGCAAGTCACTGATTTGTTTGCCATTGTAATGATGGAAAATTGAGGACAGAGCAGACCTTGATTTGTGAGGAAGGGTAATAAAACTTCGTCTCTAAAATTAGGCTCACTTGGTTTTCGAAATTCGGTGTCGCTTAATCTGCTATTGTAATAAGTGGAATCTAAATTAATATGAAGATAGACCTGCTCCCCAAAATAAAGCATACCGAGAGGATCCCCGAAATTGTCAAAAACCAGGTTGCCATTGAAATTTTCGTAGTTAAATAAATTCATCTTAGCGTTCGGCTCAAATTGGCCTGGTCTTGTTTCCCCCCCTTGAAAATCATCCCAACAAACACCTCCGGAAAAATTTTTACCTTCATAGCCGTTCCAAATATTGAGCTGTGGGCTGGTAAAGCGAGTTCCTGCTGGACAACTGGGAGCGGTGGGCGACTGAAAGCATGTGACATCATAAATGCCGCCTATTTGTTGAGCGACCATTTGATGGCCTGCAGGGCAACCCGCCATGCTTAATTCCAATCTCGGGCGAAGTACGGGCGCTGCCTGGCAATTATTTTGATCCCATGTGGACGAATACCCCGGCGGGCAGGTCCATATATAGGTATCATCTCCATTAACCACTTGAGTGAGACCCGTTTGACCTCCCGAAGGATACAGAACTTCTACGGCCTCTCCCTTTTTTCTCATAATGCCCGGCTGAGTGCAAAGGCCGCTATTTGGATCAATATCTCCTGGGCAGCTAGCTAGCGAACGGGTTCCAGGCGTTGTTCCTGGCATGATTTGAGTACACTCACCGGGACATCTCAAAACCTGTTCACTTGTCTCTCTTTTACAAATTCCTCCTTTACCGTAGGTATATCCTGGAAGACAGACGGGTTTCACGAAGGGAAGAGAAGTACCGCTCATTTCACAAAACCCCGTTTGGTTGTTATAACTGTAACCGCCGCTTGGACATTCTTTGACTTCACCAATATGAGTGGTCAAGGTCGGATCTTTTATAATAGTAGTAGAACAACTCGTGGGGTTAACTGCTGCGTTGGGGGTGTAGCCTGCGGGGCAAACAGTCTTCACCGATAAAGGAGCAACATTGTTACCAACATTTTGAGTCGATATACAGGTTCTTGCAACATAATCAGGTTGGAAGCCGGCGGGGCAAATAATTTCAACCGCAGGATCGATCGTAACAGTCGCTGTACATTTCAATATGGCAAGATCGGGAGCATAACCGGCCGGACAAACGATCTGAACGGACAAGGGTGCCGTCGCAGCCAGCGCAACGCATTTCACAAGAGCGCTATCAAAGTTATAACCTGCATCGCAATTCCCAATAAGCCCGCTCGGATTTTCGGAAATTGTTTCTTGCCATTCGCATTTGCCGGTCAAAGAATTTAAAGTTCCCTGTGCGCACGTGCCGGTCGCGACAGAAACCGGGTCTGCCGTTTTCTTGATCTGCCCTTCGCACTTGCCGGAATTTGAATTGTAGGCAAGCGTCGAATTGCTGCAGATATATTTGACATTGGCAGCATCTACGATCGCCGGTAAGGAGGATTCGCACATACCCGACGCGGAATTGAGACTGTAACTTGACGGACATTCCTTGATTTCGCTAACACACATATAACCGGAAGTTGTGCTTTGAATCTGACTCGCGGCGCAGCTGGCGTCGGAAGTAACGGTGTCGTGGATGCAGGAAGCCCCGCTCCCATCCAAACGGTAATCCGCCGGACAAACGCGCGGGGAAGTTTTTGTCCCGATGCATTGGCCGCCGTCGGAACTGGGCGCCCAGCCTGAGCCGTAAATATCACAGCCTTTGGATTGGGTTTGGCTTTCCGATTTCACGCAATAGAGTTTGTCATCGTCACCGGCAATGGCTTCGTAATCATTGGCGCAAAGTTCGCTGGCAGGCCTTGCGCAGCCATTAAAGACAGCATCAAACTCAAAATTGGCGGGACAACCGTCAGCATCTACGGGGCCAACGAGCTGTCCGTTTTGCCCCGGATTCACATTCGGCTGAGCAAGATCAGGATCAACACACACCTGACAGAAAGGACAAACATCCGCTGCGGGGCCGTCGGCAAAGGCGTTTTTCTCACCCCAAAGAATGAATCCAGGCGCACCCGGAACATTGCCTCCTCCATTGTTCCCTCCCGGCGCTGCAGGATTCAAATTTGCGGGACATTCGTTATTAACAACTTGAGCGGGAGCAGCCGGCGGATGCGGCAAATTGTTGGCTGCATCCGTAATTTCCCTGATCAAGCGATCCTTAGCCGTCATGATGGGCAGGATCACTTCCACATCGATCGTACCTTTAACCTCTTCAATTTTTTCAATAAGTTCGGAAAAATATTTATGCATTCCCTTGGTCAGATACATGGGGTCACCCGTCGGAAGCTTGAAGTCTTTGTCCTCTTCGACAACGTTTCCGTCTTTGTCGGTAATCGCCACAAGCGTCCATTGCGGAGTGCCCTCAGGGTCATCTTTCGGCGGCTTTAATTTATATTTTCCGGAAAATCCATCGGCTACCGAACCGAAATTGACTGTTACGATATAAGCCAGTTCCTGTTTCAATGCTTTTGCCTGTTCTTTCGGATCCGTGGCTTGCGCAAACTCCGATTCTTGATCAAGGACTTTTTCAATAATGAGCCTTCCGTAAACCGAACAAATGCCTACGCATTTATCCTGCGTCGGCATCTGCGGATCGAGGCTGACGTTATTCAAAATTTTTCCTGTTTTTGAATCGGTAATGGTCGTGGAGGCCATGTTCCAGAAAGGCGTAGGCCAGCCGGCGGGCGCCATGTTATTTAAAGTGACGGCCGTTGTTCTGAGAGGCTCGCCCGTTGCCGGATCAAAAGTATAACCGTATTGAGTCAGTGTTTTAGGAGTACGGACATGAGTCACCGGATTTACCTCCGCCCTTTCTTCGCTGATAAGACTTCCGTGGTCCAATAACCGGACGGTTCCTTTGTCGCCATCCGCCCGGCTTCCCGTTGGACCGTAAGGACCCATCTGATAGGTGTAGACAAAATTCTCCGGGCCGGCGGCTTGCACCATGATTTGATTGTCCGGCCCAAAACGCGTGGGATCTTGCAGGATATAAGCGCCGCCACTTCCAATCGCAAGACGCGCCACAACTTTGCCGCCGCCATTGGGGTCATTGAAAACAAGTGACGGCACTCCGTTATTAATCACCATCACTTCTTCACCCGAATCGATTCTTGTGATTCGGGTCGAGGCCTCAGTGAGGAAACTGGTGTCCGTTCCAAGCGGCTGGTCCTGAGTGTGCGTCAAAAGATAATCTCCCGGATCCCAGACGAAACTGTTGCCCGCAATTTTTGGATTGGTGCTCCTTGCGTAACCAAAATAAGTGTTTTTTCCCGGCACATTATCGGGGGCAGAACGGTGCGAATTGATATTGGCAAATTGATTAAGAGCTTTGTAAAAATTCTCACCCGTTAAAAGGACGCCGGGGGCCGAATAAAAATAGATGGAAGCCGGAGGAACGGCCCCGGAGAGACGAGAGCCGGTAGTGGTCTGGACGGGACGCGGCTGGCCGTCGCCCACTTCAGGAATGACCGCATCTTTTTCAAGGGCAACCCGTGAAGTCAGGCCGAAAGAATCCCGGCCGTACTGATAACCTTTTTTTCCGGACAGTCGGCCAAACTCATCGTAAATAAATTCATTCTCACCCACTAAGATCCACTGCTTGTTGAAATCATACTGATATTTAAGCTGCTGGCCGCGGGCACTGGGGATAAGCACTTGGGCGTTTCTGAGCGCTCCGGTGCTGTCGTAATTCATGGCAAGGACATTGCCGTCCGCGAGCGTGGCGTAAACGCTGCGGGTCACATCCATCAAGAAGCCGAGGCCGTTTCTTACTTCATTTCTCACGGTTCCGGATTTGATTTTGCCGGCTGGGTCGTACTCCACATTTTCATAATTGGTCTGGGACCGGCGCGCCACGGTCTTTCCATCCGCCGAAGAAAAATTTGTCGCCGCGACTTTCGTAGGGCGTCCCTTGCCATCGAAGTCTCGGTCTTCCTGTGATTTCTTAAAACCTTGCGTGCCGTCTTGATTCACCGCATAAACGGTGGTCGTCACTGTGCCGCCTACGGGCGTGCTGCCGCTTAATTTGGTTTTGCTGTAATCGGTAACGGTAATCTCCTGGGGCGCTTCTACCCCATCGTAAATTTTGACATTGGCGCCCGTCGGAGCGCCGGTGTCTGAGAAAGCCCTTTTTTCTTCCCGCTCAAGGCTTCCATTGGAACGATAACTTCTGGAGATGATTTCTGAGGGAGTGTTGGTATCGCCGTGATATTTCGTCTCGGTATTCCGGATGAGCGTATCTTCAGGGTCGCCCTCCGCAATTTCCACTTTACCTTCCTCATTGAAAGTATCCATATCGCCCAGGATGGAAAATTCCCGCACCAGGATCTGCCTTCCCTGGTTGTCATAACCAAAGATGATCTGACTCTTGGCCTTGCCGTCTTGACCGTATTGAATGGAAGATGCGGCCTGATCTTCCTTGGCGTCTCCCTGTTGGAAAAATGTTTTTGAAATCAAGCGGCCGTCGGCATCTTTTTTGGTAGTAAGCTGCAGGACGCCTTTTCCCAAATCATCGTATTCGTTGGTTTCTACTTCCTGGAGAATCTCCTGCGCGCCGTAATGTTCCACTTTCGTGGTGATGCTCACCCCGATCGCCGTCAGTTCAGAATATTGACTCGTTGTATGCCGGCCTTTGCCCTTTTCTTTGGCTTCCTCCTGGCTTAATCCATGCGTGTCATAAATCTTGGTGACAGATTTTCCGTCGGAATCTGGCTCGGTTTCAGACCGCTGGATGATTTCTTTGCCGTCTACATCGAAGGTAAGTGAAATTCCCTCGCGAGTCAGACGTTTGGAAAGCGGTTTGGACTTGGCATCTGCGTCTTCTTGATTCCGGTACGTCACAATTTCTTCAAGCCGGCCTGAATCGTCGTAATCGTAAACAGTGACTTGGCCCGAGCGGTCGGAGGTTTGTTTGATCCTAGGATTTTCTTCCGCATCTTTGACGCTTTTGCCGCCGGCGTCTCTTTCGTACACTGTTTTTCCACCGTCACTTTGCTCGGCCGTGGCCAGGACATCTTTGCCGTCTTTATCCTTTTCATAATGGAAGGTATCCGTGCGTCCTCTTCCGTCTGCATTCTCCCGCGCCAACAATTTGCCGAAAGCCAGCTTCTCGGAATCAAATTCAAAAGTCTCGACCATTTCATTCATAAGGTTGGTCTGTTTGACTTTGCCTGCCGTGGAATAATCGTAAACCGTCGTCGGAACAAATTGGATTCCGCGGGCGTCCTCTGCCACTTCTGCCTCATCGATTTTTCCATCCTTAACCAGCTGGTCCAGCTGGGCGCTGATGTCAGCCATTTTTCCGGCGGCCAAAAGTTTTTCAAATTGATTCTTGCCGGCGTTGTATTCCATTAATCGTGCACTGCCGTCTGTGCTGGTGATTAAAACTTTTCCGTCTTCACGGTAATGATAAGTTTCGACAATCTCTTCGCGGCCGAAAGGCGTTTCCTTGGGTGTATCTCCCGGCTTGGCGGGTTCGGTAAGCGGTTTCAAAAGTCCCGCACGCAAAAGTTTACCCACTTGGTCACCCGCAGCTTCAAAAGTCCTGAACGTCGCGCCTTCATGATCAAGGGTAGTGACTTCTCCGGGTGTGCTCTTGTCGGTTGAAGAAATAAGGGTGGTTTGTTTTCCATCAGCAGCCGGCGACGGAATCACAAAGTAGGTATAGGAAATATTTCCTACGGCGAGAGTGAGCTGAAACGAACCCGCCTTTTGCGCGGCCTGGATATTGACTCTTTGAATTTTATCTACGGTAGTATTGATTTTTCCGGCCAAATCGTTAGAGGCCAAAGTAAAAGCGTGTTCCTGCTCCGGTGTGGCACCCGGTTCAACAGGCGGCTGTGCTTCCACTCCCGGCAACCCTTCCGCGCCAACGGGTAAGTCTGGAGAAAGCGGATCTCCGGAACGGAATTTCACTTGGGCCTCAGGCGCCAAGGCTTGCAGTTGATCCATTTCCAAAATAAATTGACTCAGACTCTCGCGGGCAAGTGTTTCGTTCTTGCTTCCACTTTTTTCCCATTTGCTGACAGCATCAGAGATTTTTTTTAAGAGTGTTTCTTCGTCTATTTTTTTCAAGGGCAATTCTTTTCCATCCTGATCTTTGCCATACACGAATATTCCCTTGGAGGTCATGACATATTCCTGCCCCACCGCTTTTTCCACGTCTTCAAGGCTCGGACCCTTTTGCTCAAGGGCAACACCTGCAATGAGAGGATGGGTATGAGAAATCAAAGTCGCCTGAAGATCTTCTTGCTGGGCGGCCGCCACCAATTCCTCAACGGCCTTAGAAACCCGGATGTCTTCAGAACCACTGCTGGTAAAAAGAACAATTTTTCCGTAGAGCACCATCAAGCCGACTTCTTTTTTTAGCGCTAAAAGCTCTTTACTGAATCCTTTACCTAGATTGTCTACGAGGGCGGCGGCAGCAACGTTGGGTTGATTCAAAAGCTCTACGGCATAGTCAAAATGTTGACCCGCGGGCTCGTCGTAACGATAAGAATCCGAATTCTGACGTTTCTCTTTTGCGATTGTTTCTCCATCCTGCCACTTCGTCTCCAAGTTCTCTTGGTTCATTCCGGTTTGATTTTTTGGTGTGGTGCTTTTTTCGCGCGGTGAGGTGGTTTTCTTCTTTACATCTTTTCTCAATAAGGCGCTCAAATCCGTTTCATACCGGATAGAGTCCTTGGCTAAACTTTGAGGAAGCGGCGCGGCAAGCGAAACGCCTTGTCCGGCATAAGCGAAGGCGAGGCCCGCGTCTGTTTGCGTAACAAGAAATGTAAAAATAATGAAAAGAGAAATGGCGCGGATAACCAGAGGTTTTTTACGGGGGGGATTACTCATTGAAAGCAGCCTCCTCTTCCGGAGGCGCTCTCATCCAGGGTTTATTACTCTTTTGATTTGCGGAGACAATCTCCGGGTTTCTATGAAACGCTTGCTTTGATTCATTGTCCACGTAGAGGCCTACTTTTTTTGCCGCCAAGAATTTTGAGGATGAAACCGGAGAACCTGACCCTTCTTTCCTAAAATCTTTTATATTGTTTGAAGATACGGGATAAAAAAATATTTCGTTTTTCTTTGTAAACGTTGCTTTGAAAAATTTACCCGACTCATAATCCAAAATGGTGAGTCTTGCTTCCCGGTCTTCATAAATGAATTCAAGGTCGACCCATTCCTCTTCTTGATCCACCCAGCCGCGATAACGAAGCATCCGTCCGAGTCCGCCGTTAGGCAGTTTTTCAATCAACTTCAGGTAACTGGGCTCTTTAGGATCAGTCATCTTGTACACGTCATCCAAATCCTGGAAAAATTTTCCTAGAACTATCATGCTGAGAAAAAGTGCGGGTTTGCTTTTAAGGGCTTGGGGTTCGGAGGCAAACGGCTGCGCCGAATGAGCTAGGGGCGCGGGGGCTATTTCAACAGCCATGAACACACCCGTTAATAGAAGGGCCAATTCCCGAGCCCTTCTTACACAGAAATTTGCTTTTCTCACTTATTCATTCTCCGTTCAAATTCAGCGTTTTTGTAACTTTCTAAGTACAAACTTTTATAACTTCTTAAGTTACTGTAAAAAGATAACCTTCCGTAGCTACATTGTCAAACAGGCAAGTCTGAGGGCTTTATTGTTCATAACCTTATTATTGTCATTCAGTTAGATCATTTTTTATCGTCAAAATACGGCCCAAACAATCTTATAGTTTTTTCGATCAATACTAATCTCCTATGACGGAGCCATTGACCATGGTGATCTTGGTGGGTTTTGCAAAAACGTGGAGAGTCTTGTCGGCATTGGCCTTTTTAATCTTGTCGTAGAGTTCAGGATTTTTTAGCTTCGATCTCTGCCAATTTAATTTTGTCGAACCTATTCCCTTCGAGGGTAAATAAACCGCCTCGCGAATCTTGATTCGGTAAAAAATATTAATGTCTTCGACGGCGATAAAGACATAATCCAATTCCGTAATATCCTCGCTCGCAATATTCTTGAATTTCAATTCAATTTCAATGGAATCCGGGCCTGTTTCTTTAACTTCAGAGCCGGAAAATTCAATCGCCATGGAAAGATCGTGCCCCTTCTGTTCTTTTAAACTAGTTTCCCCTGCTGCCTTTAAGGTTGAAGAGGCCTTCATAAAGACTACCGTTGTGAAAGAAACCATCAACAAAACAACCAGTCCCATAGATACGATAAAATTAATTCCCTGCTGCTTGGCTTTATTTTCGATCAATATTCCAAGGGGAAGACTGACGCCAATGGAGCCTGTCAGGGCCATCAGCCAAAGGAAACTGTAGGCAATGATGGAAGTGAGTGTCCCTGCTCTTAGAGCAGAATGCATTTTTGTGAAGGAATAGACAAAGAGTTCGAAGGCCAAGAGAAAAAGCGCCAACAGCGAAATGGCGTAAGCTTTATTTTTTTCCACCGGCCTAAATCTTAAAGGCAGGATTCCAAATTTGCAAGCCCTGTTTTGCAGCATCGCTAGGCTACACACTAAGCCAACTCTCCCATCCTGTTCCGGGTACGTTCCCTCCTCCGTACCGTCGGCACAATAGGACCCGAGGCGGCAGACAAAATGCATCCCCAAAGCCCAATCTCCCGCCGTCCGACGAACGCTCGGCCGACACACAACGCCCAGGGGAACAACGCCCAGGGGTCAACAACGCCCAGGGGTCAAGTCTCAACTTAAAACTAATCCTTTCCCCTCTTCCCTCTTAATTTAATATTTTACATTTTTAAATTATATAATTATAATACAGCAATGTCCCGCCCCCTTAGGATTAAATACGCGGATGCCTGGTATCACGCCTTCAATCGAGGGCGCCGCAAAGAAAAAATTTTCTTTGACGTGAGCGATTATCATCTTTTTCTAAATGTCATTGCGGCCACCACGCAAAAATTTGGCCTTCGAATCCATGCCTATGCGCTTCTGCCGAATCATTATCATCTGTTAGTGGATACCCCTCTCGCCAACTTGTCAGAGGCGATGAGGTATTTGGACGGCGTCTACACCCAAAAGATCAACCGAAAATATAGCCTCGAGGGCGCACTTTTCCGCGGACGTTTCAAGGCGATTTTGATTGAGAAAGAAAGTTATTTGCTCCAATTGGTTCGGTATATTCATCTGAATCCTTCAAGGGCCGGGCTTGAAAAACGCTTGGGCGAATACCCTTGGACTTCGCACGAGGCCTATCTCGATCCTGCGCAAGCCCCGCCATGGCTTGTGACAAAAGAAATCTTAGGTCAATTTGCGGCGCCTTCGACTCAGGCCTCATCCACTTTCCATGAATTTGTCAAAGAGGGCGCTCCTTGCGAATTGACATATCAATTGGACCAAAGTCAGTGGCCATCCATACTGGGGAGCAAGCTATTCAAAAGGGAAATGAGAAATAAATGTAAGAAGGAGATGGATTTCAGCCAAATACCTCAGTGGAAGGATCTCCAAAAGATGATGACCCTTGAGGAGCTGACGGCCGTAGTGTCTGAGGTTACTTCTCAGAGCAAAGAAGAACTTCTGCGCTCACGAAGACGAATTGAAAATTGCGGAAGGCGGGCCTTGATTTATCTCGCCAGAAATTTCCTTCACTTCCCCGCTCGCCAAATTGCCCATTACCTGGGAAATCTCACGCTGGCTACCATCGGTAAGCAAGACCGGCTGGCACAGGATGAAATCCTTAAAAAAGGAGGGTGCTTTGCTATCATTGCTGAAGTGGAAAAACGATTTAAGTTTTAGTTGAGACTTGACCCTTACGTTATTGGCGGAGAGCGAGGCCGGACGCACGAACGAGGAACGCCTCGCAGGGGCGTATCCGAGTGGCGACGAGACTGTGTCCTGCAGCGGATGCGAAATTAATTGAAGTTTTTTGAGATTAGGCGGAGGACTTGACGGCCTGCATGGCTTCGAAGCTCTCTCTCAAGATATCCATGAGAGTGACCATGCTGGCTTTGCCGATGCGCTGCCTAGCGCCTACCACCACGATGGTGCGCTTGCCTTCGGCTTCAGAGAGTGCCGCAATCCAAGTGTTCAAGATGAGATTTGCTTCTTTAGGTGAGTGCAGAATCGGTTGGGTCATGATTTGGATAATGGCTCTCTCATCTGTCATCTGACGATCTCTGGCGCGGGCGCGGACAAATTGAGCCACACTGACGAACTTCGTGCGATCGACTAATTCCACGCGATTGCCGGCTTCAGCGACTTGTCTTGCAAACCGTTCATTCATACGACCCCAATCGCTCGCAGAGGCAGAGTTGAAAATGAAGACTTTCACTTGCGTACGTAATCTAAGATCCATCAAAATTCGTGTTAAGGCCGCATAATCCTTCACACCTTCAAAATTAATCACGAGTTCGCCGGGGAGATTTGCCGTGGCCTTTGTCGTAATGCCAAGCTTTTCAATGGCCTGATGAAGCGCCGGGGCAATTCTTGTCTCATCGACATCGCGAACCATTCCGAGGTAAGTTCCTTTTTGTTGCTCCGTCAAATTGGCCTGTTTGATTCCTTGAGCGGATTCTAAGGCTTCAAAAAGTCTTTGTTGAACTTCTCTTACTTCAGCACGTTTTTGGCCCTCCCCTGCCGCAGGAACCGCTGATTGCCAAGAATCCATATTGAGGACGAGTTCCTTATCTTCAGGATATTGAACAAACGTCCCGAACCCATAAATTTTGTTGCCGTCCCGAACGCCGTCCCGAATAAGAATTACGTTTTTATCTTGATAGAGCTCAAAATGGCCGCCGCGTTGGATAAAATCATGAGGGCTAGGAATCGAGCTGAGAATCCGGTAAAAGGCTTCCACGACGGGCTTGCCGCTTTCCTCTTCCCAGCGATCTGTGGAGAAGCCGACAAAATCAATTTTCTGGGAATCATAGAGACCCTTTAAAAGATGGAGAAAGTTAACCAGCGACTGATCATCAAATTCCCGCAGCGCCAAAACCATTCGCTGAATAGTCATATGATTTGAAAACTCAGGATTTTGTTCGCCGAAAGATTTCAAAAGCTGGGCCGGGATAGAGGATGCATCCTGATCCAGGGTTGTCAGAGGAAGCGAATTACGTTCCGGCAACCGGAGACCCGTCCAGCGTCGGACGGCCCAAACGTTTTTCAACCGTTCAATATTTTCAGGCTGGGAGAGAAAGACTGCGTTGTCGGTATGAATAGAGGTCAATTTTCCCATTTGATCCAAAGAACCTCGGGGCACTGATCCCGGATCGAGAAAACCCGCAAGGATAGAAAGCATCGATAAGAAGACTTTCGGTTCCACGCCTTGTTCCTGAAGGCCTTCGAGGAGTTTAAACGGCGTGGTTTCGCCCCACTGGAGGGAACCATATTCAAGTTCACGGGAAGTGAGCGCGGAAATAAGATCGACCTCGGCGGCGGTAAGGAGAGATTTGTTTTTCAAGTCCTCCAAAAATCCGGGGACGATGTGTCCACCGATGGTCGGATGGCGTGGACCCGTGGAAACATAACGGCCGATGTCATGGACCGCAATAGAAATTTCTAAAAGCATTTTCTCGCGATCGCTTAAGGCATCAAACATTTCCTTTATCTTCCCGATGCCTTCTTCTGCCGCTTGCTGGGAAACACCGGGCTCAAAACGTTTAAGGAGTCCGGCGGTGTTACCGGAAGCCAAAGCCCTCGCCGCTTCAAAGATGGCATTTCGGTGCTGCCCAAACGTCGCGAATTGATCCGGCCCGATCTTCCAAGCCGCCCCGCGAATCTGAATCAATTCGTCGGGGTAGCCGTGAGATTGAAAGAAATTTTTAAAGCCGTCAAGGATTTCTCCAAAACTTCGGTCAGATCTATTGATAAGTTGGCCCAGCCAATCCAATTCATTCTTCGCCATAAGATCACGATGGAATGTGTTGATGCCGGCTATTACCTGCTCGTGGACCGATTTTTCCTCGATAGGATTGAGGCCTTCAGTGTGAGCCTTTAGCGTAAGTTCGGGTGAGACAAATTTTTCATAAATTTCCCCGGATCGGGTTTCCGAGCGCGGATCGGACTTCGCGCCAACAATAAAATCAAACGTCCCGATCTCTTGGCCTGCCGCAAATTTCATTTCGGGATTGAGCGGATTCACATACTGGAGCCATGCGCCTACATTGTCATGGGTGAGGTCGCCGTTACTTTTCGCGATCCAGATTTGGAAAGCCGACTGGCTTAAGTCGACGTTCATCGGTGTGAGATAAACCGTCGGCGTGTTCCTCGCGCCTTCTTCGGTATTTTCCAGATACAGAGTCGAGTTACGGGTTAACTGCGGCGGTTTTTCAAAGACAAAGGCGTCCCATCGGGAAAAATTTTCCCGAATTAAAAGTTTAGCATCGCCTGAAATCACGGTGGCCCGGTTAGAATCAAAGCCCGATTTTTGGAACATCGATACGATTTGGGCAGGCCGGAAGGGACCATTGTATTTCAGCCGGTTTTGGTCGAATTGAAAAGCCTGCTGTGCAATGATCGAATAATGAAGTTCGGCCTCGACTTTTTTGGAGGTATCGGGCGGAAGCCGGAAAGTGATCGAGAACTCGCGCGATTTCATAAAACCGCGGCGGTCCCGCAGTTCGCCCAAAATAGTAAGTGATTTACCGGCATCGTTATAACTCATGGCGGCGTTTTGAATCGTCATGTTGTGGTCATAGGTATCATTGATCCATGCTCCCGGAGTCATTACGCTGGGCCCCCAAGTTCTTCCTCTTGTGACGGGACGAATGTATCCGCTTCCCGTGATGACAAACGCCTGATGGGTTCCAAAGTAAACTTCAAGCTGAGTGTAATTTTTGTGGATGGCAACGGGACTCGGCCCCTTGTCAAAATTCCCGATCACCTGCCAGTTACCGCCGCGAAAGACCGTCTCAGGTAAAGATTTTTTGAGAGCGGGAGGTTCCGGTTTTTTCTCTTCCTCGCCTTTCTTCAAAAGTGCTTGGCCGATAAGGATGGCCGCTGCGCCTGCAATGAGGGATGAGCCAACGATCAAAAGGATTTTTTTCCAGCCTCCCTTTTTAGGTGATTCCTCAGCCCTTACTTCAGAACGCTGAACGGGTTCATTGGCGTTCGGCGGCGGGGTTGGCGCTTGCGGTCCGGAAGTTTGAGTTCCTCGGCCTCTTGAACCCTTCCACCATTGATAAAAGTTAGTGATCGCTCCCGCCACAAAACTGCCGATACCCAGGACCACACCGCCCCCCACGATGATGTTGAAAAAGAGTGCAAAATACCAAGGCAGGCGAAGCGATTCGCTGAAATCCAAAAGGACAGCAGGTGTCGTAAAGACGCCGTCTCCCGAGGGAACCTGCGGCATGATAACACCCAGCATATTGCCCATCATTTCGCTCAACGGCGGAACAGAAAAGACCAGTGCGCCGACAAGTGCCGCTATTGCAAAACCAATCGAAGCCATCCGAGTTGCAGCTTCGGCTTTAGAATCAATTTCCTCTGTTGAAAGCCCGGCTGAGGATTTCATCACAGTGACTATGGCTTTAAAGTTGATTCCGGCAAGCCAGCTTATCGCCGGCGCGAAAAGGAAGGACGTGATGAAAATAGGCGATGCGCGTTTGATAAGATCGATGGGAAGATAAGAACTTAAAAAGGAAAGATTAACCAAGACACCCACTAAGATTCCGGCGGCAACAATGGCCTCAATCATATTTCCGGTTGTCACATATTCATCGTGCGGCTCTCCGCCTTCTTTGTCGGGGAGAAATTGTCCCCGCCATCCGTAAAGCATCATGCCTGCAACCACAGCTCCAACAATGAGAGTGCCAACAACGGAGAGATTGAAAATAACGGGGCCTAGATAGGGGTAAAGAATCAGGAGAGCCGTTGAGAGCCCCAAAGAGAACGGCAGCTTCATGGTCCAAAGATGATAAAAGAACGGGAAATTTTGTTCCGTAATCCCCGCGACTACCCAGCTCATTTCAGAAGGCTTGGGTTCTTTAACGCTCTTCGACCATTCCAGAAGGATATAAGCAGTTTTAAGAAATTTATCAAACATAGCACCCCGAGGAATAAGCTGATCTCGAATGCTTTTAAGTTGATCTTGAAGAGCGACTAATGTTTTTTGAGAATCAGAAATTTGCTGCTGCAGGGACCAAACCCGATCCAGATTTTCCTGTGACGGGTTCCTGGATGCTTCTTCTAGAGCTGCCTCAAGCAGGGTATTAATCTGGTTAATCGATTGAGATGCCGTTTCAATCTGCAGACGTGTTTGTCCTTCCTTTTCAGTTAATTCTGTAATCTTTCCGGGAGAAAGTTTTGTACTGTCTTGAATCATATCAATACCGTAGAGAATAGAGACGCTGTATCTCAAAAATGAGATTCCAAACACGAGCGGCTTCAACACAATGAAAACGAGATACATCGAAGTAGATTTGACGAACTCTAAGAGTCCCCGGGACAAATATTCCAGCACCAGACCCGTTGCCCCTGCGCCCAAGACCGCCCACTTCTGCCAAGGTTTAAGATTTTTACTTTCAGTCCATTTCTTTAAGGCTTCGAAATCCTGATTAGTACGTTTGGCCATATCATTAATGATGATGTAAAGGGCCATTAAAACTTTGGGGTGGGTAAGAAGAAGCATGATGTTCAAAAATAAAATTTCTCCTAAAAACGACATGATGACTTCGATAAGACCCGGACTAAGCATGGCGGTAAAGGTAATGTAGAGCTGAGCCGACCAGACAAGCTCAGAAATATTCCCGCGGATTACGACATTATTTTGGAATCTAGCCGAAGGGCCCAATTCCGAAAAATCAATTTTCCCTTCTGCCTCTAATTCACGCAATCGAGATGACACCTTCAGGAATAGGAAGCCTGTAGCTCCCACCGTAGTCACCAAGGTCAAAAAATGAGCGGTGCCCCAGACAAGAGGCGAAGGAAATAAGGGCAGTAAAAAACCTAGCAAGGGCAGAATGGCATTCATCATAATCAGAGGAACGGCGACGCCTAAAACCAAGGCGGTCCGCTTGGGGTGATCCTTGATTTGCATCAGAACCCAGGCGCCCCACCGTCCTACCTGATTTGCCATGGTTGACCAATCTACTCGTTTGTCCTGATCCGTCGTTTTTTCGAGATCATTAAATTTTTTGGACACCGCCATAAAGAAAATGAGGGATGCGGCCACAGAGAAGGCAATCATGCCCAGCTGGATTAAAGGGAGTGCAAGAACCGCTGAGAAAGATGCGGCTAAAGCTCCCATAAGAGGTAGAGCAACATTGCTTAGAAAAAGTGCTACCCCTGTCCCAAATATGAAAGAACTGAAATAAGGGTGATCTTTGATGCTGGGAAGAACCCTTGAAACCATGATGCTTCCCACATCAAAAGTTGCCGTCCATTTGGTTTTCATCCGGTTGTATTCATGGATGAAATTATACATCGGGTCTTCGAAGAGATTGGCCTGCGGCACGAGCTTGACACCTTCATCTTCACTTTCCAATTCGCCGGCCACAAATTCGTCTTCACTGGAGGGCGCTGTTTTGAAGCCGGGAACGGTATATTTTTTTCGAAGCATGTTGCTGTAATCATCCACCCACGGCCGGACAATCATCATGTAGAACAGATCATTTTTAAAGGCCTGCTTTCCAAAAGAACGGATTCGCTTATGAGCGATCTGCATGGCCTCCTGCGTCGGCCAAAGAATTTCTTGCGGAAAGGATTTCAGAATCAGTGAATAAGGAGTAATAAAAGGGCCTCGGTATTTGATCCGCGCCTGATAGCCTACGGCGGTTCCGCCCGCCATGGCTCTTACCAGAGTAGCCAAATCCTTATGCGTGGTGGTAATTCCCGCGTCCATAATCTGGGAATACCGGATGGGTCCGATCCGGATATCACCCGATTTTAATTTTCTCATCAATTCTTTCGACTCTCTGGTAAGCGTCGCAATGGCTTCCTTCAATGCTTGCTTTCTTGCTCCGATTGTTTGTTGTTTTGCGCCGAGAAGGTTCGCGATCTCCTGATCCGATTTGCCTCCTTGCTTCAAACGTTCCGACACCGCATTAAGCGCATCGATTTCCTTAACGATCTCCTCGATTTCCTTCCTTATTTCTTTACCTTTATTTTCAAGAGGAACCATCCATCTTTGATGATTCTGGACCGTTTTCTCCCGCATATCCGGAAGATAACGGTAAGCACCCGAAGGTTTTTGGCCCGTCAAATCCACATAAGGGTTATAAATTTCGGTCAGAGGATTGGCGTAATTAGCGGTTTCAAAACCAACCGGCGTGGGAGTTCCGGACATCCGTTTATATTCATCCACATTGGTCCTCGGAGTTGCCTGGGTGTATTCCGCGTATTTGACCAACTGATCTGCCGCGGGCCGGAAGGGATCGATGAGCGGGCCGGCTTCATAAAGCCACCGGTAACTTCCTGCGTTGTAAGAAATTTCAGGTTTAGGAATACCGCTGTAGCGGATCATTAAATACATTCTCTTCCGAACGCTTTCTTTCATCTCATCTGCAACTTTGGTTTCAATAAAATGATTCAACCGGCTGATGGTATAATCCCGCCTGTGTTTTTGTTCTGCTTCATCAGATCCTTTTCCGGGACCGAACTGAACGATAAAGGTATAAATCAAATTGGGGTCATCTTTCTCTCCCAAGATTTTGACGGCATCTTCCAAGACTGTATCCAGCACTTTGCGATCGTTTTCATTGTCTTTTCTTACCGGAGCAAGACCGATCAACTGCATCATGTGATCCGGATGAATGTTTGGATCAGGGGTTTCATCCGCAATGTTGGCGTCTGGATCTTCAGGGGCATTGAGCTCGGGCCGGAATTTCAGAAACGACGCGACGGTCAGCGGGATAAGTACGAACGGAAGGAAAGGATTGACCAAATACAAAGCTGCCTCACCTAAAAGAACTACCATAAAAGTAGTTTTGGGGAATTTTGCATACGCCCAAAGCCCGAGCATTAAGGCGTAAAACGTAGGGATCGGATGAATGAGATACATCGTCGTGCCTGCCAGAAGTCCAACGGCGAGAATCGAGAAGAAAGAATAATTGAGCGTCAACATAATAAGACTCGTGTAAAGCACCGTCAGGAAAGTTGACGCCCATTTGAACGCGATGAAGGACCCTGGAGTTTTCACTTCTTCCTTTTCGATCGGCGGTTTTTCTTTTAAATTTTCTTTGAAAATTTTAGAAACCCAGTGGCTCCACATCCGAGTACCGGGTCTTGGCGTCCCGACTTTTAAAGGAGGAGGTTCACGTCTTTGACGTTTAATCCAGGAAAGGTAGATCGACCTGGCGGTTTCTATTACGACCGTTGCAACAGTTGAAATTCCGAGGGCTAAATGGATATTACCAATCCCGTAATTTTTGAACCAATCGTAACGAAGTTTTTCAAACCAGGACCAATTGGCCTGCCAGATTTCTTCCGGGATCCGCTCTCTCAAAAGGTCATCCACATCATTTTTGAACATCGCGTTGATCGGGCGGATCGTTCTTTCTTCAAAATCGCTGCGGTTGTAACGAAGTTCTGGGATATCGATCATTCCGATGACAAGATCCGGGTGCGCATAAAGATCCATGAGCACAAGAAAATCCAGCGGCGTCAGTCTCTGAAGGATATCGGAGAGCCCGCGAGGAGCGATGAAACGATCTGAAATTCTGGATCTTGAGCGGTATCTCTCCAGGGCCTCATCTCTCATTCTTCTTATCGTTAAGGCGTCATCGACCAAAAGTTTAATCTGGAAGGCCGGCACCCTGCGGGCAACCATGCGGTCTGCGATGAGACGTATTGTCTCTTCATCGGTAATTCCAATCCTTGCGAGTTCGTGGCGCGTCGTTTCAAGCGTAACATTGGCGCGGATCACGGGTTTTCTAGGAAGCCGGGCCAAGCCGATTTTTAACCACAAGTCCGCAAGGTACAAAGCGTTTTCTTGATTGATCCGCATGAACCTGCCATTGACCTGAATATTATTAATGAGTCCCAGCAAGGCTATAGAAAGGTCAACCCATTTTTCGATATCACCCAAAGTAACAGCGGCATTGGTCGAGTTATCCGCCATTTCATAAGATTTGGCCTCGCTTACATTGCGGTTAATTTTTGCCAAGGCGCTGCGAATTCCCCGGGCCATCGGAAGCACTCCCTCCCACCTTTCCCTGCCCTGGTTATCAAACATCCGGTGACCCAAACGCTCAATCTCTTTTTGGATCGCATCATCGACAGAAACCGGGAAAAGCACTCCCAGATCCTGACGCCTTTGCCTTGCATCCCGAAGCCTGGCTTCCACACGCTCCTTGTCTTGCAGATCGGTAATCCCCCAATCCGAGAAAATCCGTTCCGCTAAGGCCGAGATAAAATGCTGCTGCCGCATCGACAAAAATCCTCGGACCTCATAAACATTACGGTAAACTTCGGTAATACGGTTTACCAGATTGACGTAGCGAAGGATGACATCATCCACGGTGTAGCCTCGTTGACGAATCGCTTTAATGTAAGCCTCCATCTTGTCAGGATAAATCCGGGATGGAAGAACTGCCCGTTGGTCTTCCCTGAGTCTTCCAAAATAGTTCTGGTAGGCACTTTGTAAACGCTGACTTAAAACGGCGTCGGTCTCACGCGCTCCTTCTTCACCCCTAGCCCGCCGATTCCTCCCGTTGTTGAGAGCTTCCCGGATGGAAGGTACGCCTTCCTCGGGCCGCTGCTGAAGAACCCGCGATTCTTCTTCCTTCCGAATCCTGATATTTTCCTTCTCCGATTCCCGGACAGGAATATAGTCCATAAGCCCTGCGATCGGCCTAGCGACAAGATCACGGAATATTTCAAGAATACTTTTGTTTTCCAAGGAAGAAAGGCCGACGAAGGGCTGCAAAACTGCGGGAAAACCGGGTTGAGCAACAATTCGGGCGATTGTTTCTGCTAACTTTGCGCTCGAGGGTCGTTGCGACAAAATTTCCATGATCGAAGTGTTTTGCCCCTTTTCTCGAATCGCCGCATACATCTGCTCTGCAAAAGAGCCTATAAAGGTAACCTCTGCGCCCTGCAAACGGGCAACGGCTTCCCTTTCATCGCGTTCGAGTTCACCCGATTTTCGTTCACGGGCAAGCGGCATATTCCCATAGATATCCCAAAATTCGAGACCCCATTTAATTTCTTCATCCGTTGGCATGCGTTTGTAAATATTTTTCCAAACTTGGAGAAAACGCCGTAACCTATTTCCTTCCGGTCCCAAGTTCATATAACTCAGATCTTCACGGGCTGTGGTCGCAAGACGTCTTCCTACGCGTGAAGTAACTCGTCTTTGACCGTCACGAAAACTATCCACCGAATAACTGGCCAAAGTCGGGTCCACGAAAATTTGATTATTTTCAAATTGACTTACCTGAATAAGGTAAATATCTTCAAACCATTCTTTGAGCCATTCCTCACTTTTCTCGGCAATTCCGTTCCTGCCCATTTCATGAATACGCTTATGGACTTGCATGATAAATCCGAGGCGGTTGACAAACCCGAGCCTTCTCCACGGATCGAAGATGGGAAATTGGCTGGCTTTTTCGGCGCCGAAGCGTTGGATGATTTTTCTTCGCAGCTCCCCTTCCAGTTTTTCGAAGAACCCGTCATCACGGATAAAGCCGGCGACGCGGTCACGGGTCATGCGTTCCCTTTCCAATTTATTTCCGCCTGCAATATCGGTGAAGCGCTCTTGCCGGATGATCGTAACCCAAGAAGACAAATCCGCCAGGTCAAGCCGGCGCGGCACGCCATTTTCAGTTAAATGGTGCAGCAGATAGGCCGATTGAAGGAACATTTCATAGCGGGCGATACTTAATATTTCGCTTTGAGCTCCTCTTAACCCGGGCCACCTTGGTTCATCGGAATCAAGTAAATCATCCAAGTAAAAAGTTACAGCCTGAATCGCCTCGCCAAAAGTCAACGGCTCGTTTCGAAGACCCACGATCCCTTCTTGCCGGGAGCCGAGGATAAATTTTTTCATATTCTTAATATCATCTTCTGTCATCCAAAATGGCCTTGTCCTTGGATTGCGTTCCCATCTCTCAAGCTCCGCGACTATCCCGTCATTGCCGTCTGCCGCTGTTTCTCGAATTCCTGAGACAAAATAGACGAGATCAAAAAACTCTCGGACGGAAAGATTTCCCTGCATCCGTGCATAAGGAATAAGCTGCGCCTCTTGGCCCGCTTCACGTCTCATGATTTCTTGCCGGACACTGGTCGTATAAAAAAGCCGGTAATAGTAATAGACGGCGTCATCTTCAAGGGGTCTTTTATTTTCATTGGGACCCGGCTGGGCCTCCCGGGCGGCTTGCTGAACCGCGATGAGATCATCCATAGTTTTTGTAACTTCATCGGGCGTCAGTCCGTACCTGCCCTGAACTTCTTCAATCATCCGGAGACGAACCGCATATTCGCCCCAGATCCTTCTTTTCTCCCCTGCGTCTGCCACTAAAGGATTTAAGGCATCGGGCGGCAAGGGCTGATTCGTCGGGCTAAGACCTTGATAATAATTTCTCAACCGCCCGTGGAAAGTCCGGAGCATATGAAGATAATTCGATGAATGCCGTGCAAATTTTTCTTCGTTTGAAATCTGTTCGATGGATTCTCCAAGACCCCGCCGGATATCAGCCGTAAGCGCCATACTGTATCCG
Organism: uncultured bacterium; assembly: GCA_964372875.1. Classification (GTDB taxonomy): domain Bacteria; phylum Omnitrophota; class Omnitrophia; order Omnitrophales; family JACQLI01; genus CAYJTB01. The sequence continues at coordinate 11,586 of CAYJTB010000005.1, read as the reverse complement.
CTCAAGAACTGCCACCGGATTTCGTTTCCACGGCCCCGGAAAAAGTTCAGCCTTTGAGCAGCAGCGCTTTCTCCAACCTGCCGTGCCCTTCTATAAAAATCCTCGACGTCTTCACCCGGATTAGGCCTATTGCTGGAAAGAAATGAGAGTTCCCCGATGGTACGAAAGAAGGTGGATGACCACTCAAAAGCTTCGGGTGTTTGAGGGTTTCCAAGATTGCGAAGTGTTGTAATCATCTCGTTCACTAGCCCCTGAGTCTCACTCCAGCTTGCCTCGATATTTTCTGATTGAAGCGTGGTACGGAACTGCGTCCATCCGATCACAAACCCTTGAGAAACTGAACTCTCCTCAAGAGTATCAGCCACCAAAATTCGCGGAACCCCCTGGACTCCTTCAGTCTGAAAATCCGCTAATTGTTGCGCCTCCCGCAAAACCTCTTGCCGGCGCTCGGGATGAGTGAGTACCATGGCTACACGATGAGCGTGGCCTTGGGTTCTCTCCCACCCTTGTTCAAGCCGGGCTTCTCCCCAGCCGAAAACCATACCCACAATCCGGGCCTGAGAAAGATTTTGTTCGAACTGTTGTCTTGCAGGTGAAGCAAGGGCTTGCCGGATCGCCGCCTCCGTGGTTAAATTAGGCGGCATCCTCTGCAGAGACAGCCAAATCAAAAAGGCGTCATCAATGAGTTCTCTTCGAGAAGAATCAATTCGCATGATCTCGGTCAGTTCACGGCTCCAGGGTCTAAACTGAAAATCAATCGGGACAGGCGGTTGAACCGGCTGAGCCAATGCCGCAATAACCGGCTCTTGCAAGCCAAAAATCAGGGGATGAGATTTTTGCCCGACTTCGGCTTCAGGCAGCAGATTCTGCAGAATATTCGGATCGCCAAGCCTCTCTCTCGGCTGGGTACGCGAAGACATATTTGCCTTTGCCCGGTTTGGGAATATCAGAGAGGCGATGATCGCTCCGATCCCGGCCAACGCACGTCCAAGAAAACCTCTTCTTGTCACGCCCTCCTTCAGGCCGGCCTCACGCTCAAGCAATTCTTTTCTCGTGACGGCTTCCTTCGCGCGAACTTCGCTGCGCCCTCGCTGCTGCCGCTGGACCCAAGCAGTGAAAAAGCCTTGCGCGTGGCGATTGTTGATAATGAGTTCAGGGGTAAATACGAGAGGCCGCCGGAAGGTATTTTGATAAAGCGCACTCACTTCCTTCAGCACTTCATCTCTGTGTTTTTGATCCCGGCCTAAACGATCAAGGAAGCCCCTCATCGCGTCAACAGTTCGGAACCAACCTTCCCATCCCCCCGTTCGAATTTGATCCATGGCAGATTGGATATAGGCCATGACCCAACCTTGAGTTTGTGTGTCCAGTTCAGTCAAATTTGCTGATTGAATATCAGCCGGCGCGCGAAATCCCATGCTTTGATAAAGCGATTGACGATAGCGGCTCGCCGATAGAAAAATTTGTTTAAGATCGGTCTCACCCAAGGCGCGCGCTACCTCCTGCCCCCACGGCCTGTCAACTCTGATCTGACGTTCAACCAAATTTTGAACCCAACTGATCACCCACCCCTGATCCTGCGGCCTGTCGGCCAGATCGCGCGAGAAAGACTCGAACTCTTTTTCAAATTGCGCCCCTTCAATCGGCCGCCTTCTAAGAGCTTGCAATACCGAAAAAGCATCGCGAATCGGATTGACCTTAGCCGTAACTCCCTGCTCAAGTCTTGCAATCGTTCTCTCGCGCAGATCGATCCATTCGTCCCAGGAAAGCCTCGACTGTTGGAAAGCGGATGCTTCCGAAATCAGATAACCAAAGATATCATCACTAACAGGAGGGGCCGTCCGAAGTTGCTCCTGCGTAAAAACCTGTGCCCGAGGATTCCACACCCTTCTTAACCGATTAGAAAATTCAAACATCTTGTCTCGCTTGAGATAAGCGATTTTCTTTTCTCCCCGGATTTCAATGTGCTGCTGCCGGTCGTTAAATAAAGACGCGATCAAATTCGCTTTGTCCCTTGTTTGATGCATCCCCTCAAGATAGCGGGTCCTTGACCAGCCGTTGAATGAACCCATCATGAGAGAATTTCGGAGATCCGGTCGTTCCTCGGGGGCCCACAGGGGATTTCCTGTGATGGCGTGTAAAAGTTGCAAGGCGCCCTGCTGAATGTCGGAGCTGTATGACAAAGCGAGCAAGAATTTGAATGCTTCAATGAAAAGCTCGCTCTTTGCCATGTTGTTTCTCATGCCCGCCAAGATGCCGGAGTCGGTATTGCCGTTCAAGTTGAACCTTCGCTCTCCTCGATGAATAAGTTGCTGAGCCACAAACAGAAGCTGCCTCATCTCACGAATCATTCGACTCAGAGAAGTCACATTCGTCTGTGGGATCTGTCCCTGCCGATCTTGAAATTGAACGAGTCCCCGCTTCAAACCGTAGAGCCCCCAATTCAATAATTTCCCGAATCGCATCCCGACGACATCCATGACGGCTTGTCCCGTTATTCGCTGGAGATCTGAATCGGCCGGGGCGGCATTTTGCAAATGTCCGGCAACCGCCCGTAGAAATGCGAAATCTTCCGGCATTCGTGTTGGATCAATTTGCAGAATATCACGCGTCCACACCTGCATGGCTCTACGCCCCGGCTGAATGCGGTATTCCCCTGCGAGCCATTTTTGGAAGATTTCATCGACAAGTTTTGGATCATACCCTTCATAGAAATTTTCCACATCCTGTCGGATTCCGATAAGAGTCCTGGCAACCTTCTGCATCATTTCCCTGAACGCTTGCCGTGACGCGCGCTCCGCACGTTGATCGCCTGAGAGAAAATAACGAATACTGGCACCTTGAGGCCAAAGATCGGTCGATTGTAAAGCGGCGAGTGTTGGGATCAGACTCGCTGCCGCCAGAGTTCTTGGACCCACCAGTTCGTCGGCCGGTGCAACACGGAGATTGGGGTAAACGAATCGCAGCATCCCGGCAAATTCCTGCGTCAAGAGAGTCTGCAGAAATCTAATTTCATCATTCGGCAGCGGATAGAAAAAGATATTAAAATATTGCTCTCCAAAAGTATCGTGAAAACGGGAGATTTCCATGGAGTTGGCCTGAAGACGGGGATTATTGTTGAGACTGAGGACAAAAAACCGTTTCAAATTTGCTTCATCCCAATAGCCCTCTCCCTCTCTGACGGGACGCTGCCAGGCAGGGGGTATCCAGCGGCGGGATTCCGCAATCATCGTAAAGAAAAGAACCGTCCCTAAGAAGGTGCCCAGATCCACATGGGGGATTCGATGGGCGGGAGGCCAGGCCTCGTTCAATATCACCCAAAGATCCGTATCGCTGGCCCGACTGATATTTCCCTTGTCGTCTCTTATTCGACCGCCCAGCACCGACATAAAATCACCCCGCCAAAATCTTGAGACCTCTCCATCATTTCGAATTTTAAGATCTTGAATCCACGGCTTTAACTCTCTGGCATAATCGGTAAATCTTTCGATAAAACTTGCCTCTTGCCGCGAAGTCTTCTGGGGAGTTCCCGTCGGGATTCCAAACATCCGGAAAAGCGGGAGGAAAAAGTTTTCAATCCAGTCGTCCACGGTAAAGGCATGGTCACCTTCAGCAGCAACGCCTATCGTTGCAACAAACTTTTGAACTAACGGTCTCAGATCGACTCGGGTGGTGGTTTCGTGTGCAATGACATCTCTTGTCAGCCTTCTTCCACCTGAAATCAACATCCCTCGCCGGTATTGAGCATCCAAGTTGTCGTTAAACTGCACGAGGTCTCTTGGGGAGAGTGAGAAACCAAGGCGTTTGCTTGCCTCGCGCATCGCATCGTTAAACTCGGTTACCCGCTTTACGTTTTCTCCACGATCCAGCGCTTCGATCTTGGCAGGATCGGCCGGCTGCGCTGCGGGCTGCAACGCTCGACCGGATACAGAACCAGCCGTCAAAGCGGATACAACACCGCCAATCATCCCTTGCAAGGCTTCACGCCGAGTTAATGTTTCACCTATCATTCGAACTTCGCTTCGTTTTTCTGGATTTTTTTGATCTTCCTTAGGACCCCACCCTTTATTGAGAAATTCTATAAATTCGGAAGCCGCCGGATTGACTCCTGCTACGCCCAGAGCAATCAAGGAACTAATAATTTCCTGGCCCGCTCCGGCCTCCCACAAACCTCTCGGCACTTCTCTCGCCTCTTCTTCCTGGGGCTCGGGCGCCCTCATTTCAAGAGGAAAGGAGGTATTGCCAATATTGAGGACAGGACGATTTTGGGCATCCATTCCCGCTTGAATGGGAATTTCTCCCTGGCCTGTCACCGTGGAAACAGTTCCGGTTTGGTTGTTGTAAACGACAACCCAAGTCTGACCATTGTCTCCTCTAAAAGTAAACACGTAGAGATTCGCTCCGAAACGAACTACGGCTAGTTGATCGAACGCGCCCCCTGGAAAAGATTCTGCAACACGAAAATCAGAAACCGGAATCACTTCTTCATTGGCGCCGATCCTCCTCACCAGCTGAAGCTCAAACCGGCGTCCGCCTTCACTTGTCTGAATGGAAAGAAATTGAATTCGTTGAGCCACCCCCCCTTCACGATTCTCCCGGCTGTCGCGAATCGTGGCTGTCTGGCGAAGCGCCTCTGATTCAGGCGTCTCCTCAAAGACACTCCCCGGCGTCACTATCACAGAATTGCCTCCCCCGATCCCTGCATTCACCCCGGCTCCTCCTGCCGCTAAACCGCCGCCTCCACCCGCTGCACCCCCTGCCCCTCCTGCTGCACCCTTTAACAAATCTTCCAAGATTCCCCCGGAAGAAACTCCCGCAGGTGCCGATATCTTTTTTTCGGGCACTTTTTCAAAAAGTTCACTGGGGAAACGGACTTGGCTATCCGGCCTTGAGTCCATGATCCACGCTTTGAGCTTTCCGGCGCGTTCGTCAGAGCTGGAAAGAAAATTTAAAACCTGTTCTATTTCTGAAATCGGACGGAAGGTTGGTGTTTGCTCTTTGAGTTTTAGAAGTCCCGAGGCCGGTACGGGCACTTCGAGATTTTCGATCAAGAAGGCTTCCCGGTTGGAGGCGCGGGAGAAAAATTGTCCCAAGGCCACGGCCTCAGAATTGTTTTCGTCCTTCAGAAAATTAAAAGTTGCTTCGAGCTGGCTGGCTGCTTGTGCTTGTTGAGTGAAATCGATGGGGGCGGAGTGAAAACCCATGACGCCATGGGTATCGGGATAAAAATGAGGGAGCAAATTCTGAACGAGCCCGGCGGTTTTGGAGGCTTGCTCGTTTTCGTCCAGCAGTGCATTGCGAATTGCTGCCATCCCGCTCCCCGGATGAACATCCGTCAAACTGAGAATGGATTGCACGATATCCACTTGAACAACGACCGACGGAGTAAGTCGTGACTCCAGGTATTCCACAGAGGGATTCACTCTTGCAGGTACGATCGAAGTCGTGTTGGCGCCCAATCCTATTCCCAACTGTTCCATACCTAACTGGGCTTTTTTTGTAATCGAAGGGGAGGGAAGCCGAGAAATTGCAGTTTCAAGGCGCTTTAGAAATTCTTTGGCATCTCCTCCAATCTGATTCGTAATTTGCCGGTACAGGGCAGAGCCGACAAGGGGTGCAAATTTTTCAATCCATTGTTGCTGAAGCGATTTCATTTGATCCGGTCCTTGCAGCTTTCCGATGAGGGCGCGGAAGGCGGCGGTAAATTTCTTAATGAATTCCGTTTCTTGGGCTGCGATTTCATTCTCAAAAGTTTGCTGGTCGCTCAACTTTCTTGAAAGCGTATCCCGTAAAATATCGGCACGCGCTTCGCTGCGGCTCTTTACCTGACGCTGGACCCAGCCGAGGAAAAAACCCTGGATTTCGGAATCATTGAGAACATGCTGAATCAGCGCTTCCGTGGAATTTTCAGGATGAAACTCCCGCATCGCCTTCTCGCGCAGGGCGCTTTGATAAAGTGCCGCTGCTTCTTTCAAATCATCTGCCCGTTGCTGCGGGGAATTGACATATCCTCTCAGATATTTATTCATTTGATAGGCGGCTCCATCTTGTTTCACGCCGGTCCAGTTTTTCCAGCCTTGCTCGATCCCCGTTTTCACAAAAGAGCGGATCCAGCCTTGAGATTCCTCGTCAAACTTGCGCAAATCACCAGGAACGAGAACTAAGTATTGAGTCCCCATGGCGGCGCCAAGCGCTTGGCGGAGCTCGTTTGCGCCTCTGACGATTCCGTCAAGTGGGATTTCTTTTTCCTTACCTTCCAACACGTCGAGGATCCGGCTATTCAACCGTGACCACGCCGCGGGGGACATTCTTGATTTCAAAGCCGCGTCCGTCTCTGCAAGGACATATCCCCAACGGTTATCTTCTTCCTTAAATTCAAGGAGGTCTTTTGCGGTAAAGGGGGCTTGTCCCGTAAAAATCTGCCGCGCGCGCGCCGCAGAATTGATGATTTCCTTGATTTGCCCCGGTTCCTTCAAAAAGGCCTCCCATCGATCCAAATCCATGACCGTATCCGCGACGGCCTGAAGCACAAATGCCTGCGCGTCATTTTCTGTATCAAGTTTTATCTTTGAGCCGGTGAATAGTTCCACAATGCGTGACGCGCGGTTCTGCACGGCTTGACGGCTCGCAAGTTCAAGGACAAGGGGGAAGACGCGATCTTTTCTGAATCGGTCCACAAGTGCGCTTACTCTTCCCGAGTCTTTCCCTGTGGGATCCGACAACACATTGGGGCTCCGGCCGTAAAACCCTGAAAAAAGTTCCATGACGACCTCTTTTGAATCGAAATACCGAAGCATTTCGCTCGTGTCTGTTATGCCTGCTGCGTACGCATCGCTGATTTCAGAAAGAACGTTGGGAAGATAAACCTGCATCATGGCGTCGACCGCCACATGAAAAAGAAGTGTTTGGTAATACAGATTCTCAACCGCCTGTGCCGTCGTGCTTTCGTGAGTCAAGGGGGCCGGTTTCTTTTCAAGGACCCACCTTAAAGACTCGCGCACGTCATAAGGAAAATCGTTGAGATGTTTTTCAATTTCCCGCTCAAGTTGATTCACGTAAGCCGAACCTTTTACGACATAACCCGTTTGCGACACAACCACGCGATCGCCTATTCGTTTATCGAGAAGCCGCTGCAGGAAATCGTCGATTAAAAATGAACCGAAGCGCGGGCGGTAGAGCTTTTGAAAAACTTTGGCCTGATGCAACGTATCAAAGTCTTCTCCTAATTTCCGGAACTTTTGCATTCTCGAGCTGCCCGCGCCAAAAATTTCATTGGGGTTCTCCGCATTCGGATTCTCCCAAAGAACCGCGGGGTGAAGAAGCCCGGTGGTCAAGAAGGTGTTCACAAAACGTTCCACATGCTGTTCGTGCATCTTCTTTCCGTAGGTCGGAATGTACTGATCGATAAATTCCAGCGGCGTACGCTTCAAGATAAGCTTATAAAGTTGATCGCGATCATCGAGAGGGAAAATCAGCTCGCTTGCTTTCGCTTCGCGCAATTCAAAGGGCAGAGCGCCCCCCATGGCTTTGATGAGTTCCCGTCTCAGATTCTCGCGGGGCCCGACAAGCTGACTTTCGAGGTTGCGGATCATATACTCCGGAGAGATCCCGGGCTTTACAAAGTCGCGGTCATACGTGAGATTCGGAAGGGGAAGACCGGTTTTCGCGAGCCGGGTGAACCCTTCTTTATTATTCCAACGAAAATCTTTTTCTAGCAGACGCCCGATCGTTCTTCCAAAAAAGGCCTGAAATTCTCTCGTAATTTCGGGAGCCACAATAACCGGCAGGGCACCGCGGCTTGACACAAGATTCGGATCTAAGGGTTCGGGTAAAAGATTTCGATTCGAAAGTTGGTTTCGAAACCGAGCGACGTAGGTCTCGGCATACCCTTCTTCGATACTCCAAGTGTTGAGGGTCTTTGTTTGCCCTCCAAACTCCGGATTCAAATAAACGAATCGATAGCCGTGGGTAGGGATGTTGGGAAGTTCATTCGCTCCATTTTGATTTTTGTAATTCAAAATAGTGCTGCCTGGAAGTACATCCACTCCGAATTGATTCTTTTGCATCGAAGTAGCGTTGGGATGGATGTAAGTCCGGGTATCGAGAGGAAGCAGGACCATGATTTTGCGATACTCCAGCTCAAGAAGTTCCCTTAACCATTCGCTGAAAAGGCCTTCATAATTCAAATCAATGATCAATTTGTCCTTTCCCTCTGCGACCGTGCGGAAACCTTTGTCACGGTCCCTCTCTTTCCAATGGGACGGGTTATATTTTGCGTTGGCCCAGTGCCGGAAAAGTTCGAAATCTTCCAGTTTTTCTCTGCCATTTGCATACCTTTGACTTTTATCTTTTTTGATGTCAATTTTTCCTTCAAGGATTGACCACAAGTTACTTATTCCTCCACTGAAACTTTCGAAGTGACGATAATAATTTTGCCCCGGAGTAGGAATCTGAAACTCTTCTGCGTCAAAATCATTGACCTGCTTGCGTAAATCCTTGAGTTCTTGATCAAACTTCAGGAAGGTTCCGTTGTAGGCACTGTTCTCTATTTTTTGATTCGGATGCCAGGCGACTGACATCAACTGATTTTTAATGTTAACGGCGTCGTAGTTATAAGGAAAGAGGTAAGGCGCAAAAACCTTGATTCGGTCTTCTTCGGAAACGTAGGGAACGATCTTGCCGTCCTTCTCAACCAGCGTTCGGGTATACAACCATTTATCTCCCCGCTTGATTCGTTCGATATACTCGTCTATGTAACCATTCCTGATGGCCTGTAGAAAGATCTGGTCTGGCGGTACGTTGGGTTCGATGTGCGCAGAGAAAATCCGGTTCTCCGCATCCATGGAAGAGACGACCGGTGAAAGGAGTAAATCCTCATTACGGGGGAGCCGGTAATAAATGCCGTCGCCGCCTTCAACATACCTAGCGGATTCATTCTTCCAACCGTACGTCATTTCCACAACCCGCCTGCCGGCCAGGAAGTTGCGATACGCCTCTCCATAGTTGTCGTTCACGACTTTGTGTTCAGTGGAAATACCCGTTTTTTCATTCAACTCGGCAGCTCTTTCGAGAATATCTCTTACTCTCGGCCCGCCCTTCAACTTGGGAAACGCGGGACCGAAGGGATTGCTTAAATCTTTTTGTCCATAATGCTCACTTAAGAAATCAAGCGGACCCTCTGTGCCGCGCGCCATCACGACGCCAAGACGGCGTCTCAATGAAACAGTACCTTTGGAAAGCGCTTCTTCCCTTCTCCAGAATTCGTGCCTTCGGGGGTGGGACACCAGCGCATCGACGACTTGCTGAAGGTGAGGCAGGGACAGGGTATCGCTTGCGATGTTGTTGCGGGCAACAAAATAACCGTATTCATCAATCAATTCTTTATTCAGTGCCTCAAGAAAAATCTTGGCGTCTTGATCCCGTATCTGCGTCAGAACAAAAAAGGGACGGAAGAAATAGGAGTACCAATCCAGAGGAGTAAAATAACGGTTATCAAAAATCGGCTGTCCCTCTTTGTCAGTTAAGGGGTTGCCCTTCTCATCTTTCAGAACTGCATAAAGGTTCATTCCCGGATGTTTCAATACGTCTTCAAGGGCTGGACGAATCAAGTCGTATTCTTTTTTCTGCAAGGCTGAGAGAGAGCTGTATGCTACGTGTTTAATCTCGAAGGGTTCGCGGATACTTCTGCGGCCGAATCTTAAGGAAAGATCCTGAATCAGCCATCGCAATTGGTCATCCGACAATTTTTTTACGGTTTTGGGCGTAAGAGATTCCGCCGCAGGAATTTTTGATTCATCCTTCCAAACCCTCTTGATCTCGGCCATTTCTTCTTTAGTCCGAGGACGAAATTTTGATGCATCAATTTTCTCGGCCCCGGCGGGAACTTTGGGCGCCTCCTTAGGAATAACAGCCGGGACGGATTCTTCTTTTTTTTGAGCGGCAATTTCTGGTTTTAAAGTCTCCTTCTTGGCCTCCTCAAGCTTTTTAGCCGCGGGCAATACCTGCTGCGCCTCGGAGGCTTTCTTTTCCATCCGCTCTCCTTTTAAAAGAGCCGCAATGATTCCTGTTGCGATTCCGGCACCGACTAAAAGCACGAGAGAGGCTTTGACTCGGTTGATAAGCACCGGTACCGAAGCGGCTTCGGCGGGGACTTTAGGCGCTTCACCCTTGAGGGTCGCTTGCAATGCCTTCGCGCCTTCAGGTTTCTGGCCAACGGGCACGCCCAGCCGTTCCTTAATGGATTGGATATATTCGCTGATTTTATTGAACTCCGCCGTCACTTCGTCTTCAAGCAGTTTGATAAAATGAGTCACAGTCGGATTGGGGGTAGCAATGTATGGGTATTTTGTCCCGTCCTTCAGATTTTCTTTCAGTTCTCGGTAGGCTGCCAGGAAATCATCGAGCGCCTTTTGGGCCTCCGACTCCAAATCTTTAATACTCTCCGGACTCAGAGCCCCTTCTTCCCGGATCATTTGTTCAAGTTTCTCGATAATGGGCTGAAAATCTTTGCGTGTCGTAAGACGCAGCCATTGAATGGTAAACTGCGCACTTCCGATCTCCACCTGTCTTTCGGCTTCAAGAACAATATTTTTTAAATCCGTGAATTCCGATTTAAGCCGCAGAGCCGCTTCTTCCAACTTGTCCAATTGAACTGAGCGAACTTCGGATCGCGCAAACTGGTGCAACTTGGATTGAAGCACTTCAAGTTCGCCCTTGAATCTTTCAAGTTGGGCGGAAAGCTCCTTGTGCCGGGTTAAGCGCTCGTTAAAGGCTTGCCGATTGTCCAAATTATCGATTCCTTGATTGTTTTTTATGATTTCCTCAGTGAGAGCCTTGATAGCAGTTCCGGTCTTTTGCATTTCCCTCCTGATGGCTTCAGCATTTTCGTCCACTTTCTCTGAAGAAACTGTGGGCGCACCTGTAAGCTCCGAAAAAATGGCCTTTGCTTGCAGCAAGACGTGTTCCCGAGCCTGATTGTGAGGCTCGAAGGCTTTTAAGATACCGTCCAACTCAGTGTCTCCATTGGAACTGGACAGAAAACTTAAAACGGTCTCTCGTAATTTAAGAGCAAAGTTATTCTCCGGGGTTCCAGCATACATAGTGTTCTCTTTGGCGAATTGTCCGGCTTCAAGCAGGTAAGGATTCGTCTTTTCCTGAAGGAGCGTTACCAAACTCTGCGGAGCTTCTCCCGGCTTGGGCGATAAGATATTTTGAAGAACGCCCTGGTAGGTTTTCTGCATCCTTTTTTCGAGAGAATCCAGATAACTTTGTTTTATGATCTCTGCACTCTTTCCAATTTCTTCGCGGATCTTTTCGATGGCCGGATTTTGCTGTTCCCGAGACAGTTTTTCGATGGCATTTTGTGCCCTTCGTTCAAGGCCCAGGACCCGTTTTACATTTTCTACAGTGGGATCGGGGGTTTTCAGAATCTCTCCATTAAGAGTTTTTAATTGATTGAGAACACTAGCCTGTCGTTTTTCAATTCCGGCCTGCTTTCGATCTGCGAACCAATTCGATATTCCAGAAAAAAGTCCGGCTTTGTGTTGTGGAACCTACGGTTTCCGCGCCTCGTGAATCGGGGCTGCT
>CAYJTB010000004.1:0-77020 GCA_964372875.1 uncultured bacterium | reverse complement strand
TTGACTATCAAACTATTTTGAAATGCTCGATCAGTTAAAAAGTGCCAAACTCAAGTTCTATATGTCATTTAATCTTCGGTCATTCGCTAAAAAACTGTAGCGTGCTGACCGTTACCGATTTGGATGAGCGGGAACCGGACCGGTCAATTAAAATCCCTCGAATGCCAACCTGTTCCGCCCCCCAAATATCATCGATGAGGCTATCCCCAACATGAACGGCCTCCTCAGGCAAGACTTGAGCCCGCCTGAGGGCCTCTAAAAAGATTTTAGAATTCGGTTTAGCGGCCCCGACAACGGCCGAGGCGAGAATAAAATCTAGATACGGAGAAAGACCCAGCCCTTCACAGATCCCAAAAAGGCGCGAATCCCAATTGGAGACTATTCCTACAGTAAGCTTCCTTTTTTTGGCTTCTTGAAGGACAGGAAAGACGTCTGGAAAGAGGCGCCAGACTTGCGGCTGGGCAAACCGGTCATAGAGCTCGTCAAAAAAGGTGTCGAAATCCGCGATCTGCCCAATTTTGGAAAACACATCCCACACAAGCGCGCGCCACCATTTCTTTTCTTCTTTCTCTCCTGAATGCCCGGCGAGGCCGGCAAGACCGTCCCGCTCTTTCCAAAGGGAATGAAAAATGGTCTCGATGATTTGGCAATCTGCCTTAAGACCGTGACGGTGGGCCACCTCGGCATAGACCTCTCCTACGGAAGGATGGGGTTTAAAAAGTGTTCCCCCCGCGTCAAAAAAAATGGCTTTAGTTTTAGAAAGGTCGATCATAAAAAATTTTATTGGGAATTTCTCTGCCGCCTGGCGAGAAGCTGCTGGATAAGAAGCATCCCGGCCTGCGTCAACGCATCTTTGCCGCTGCCTTGGGGCTGGCCCCCGCCAAAACCAAAATTGCTGGATTGCGGTGCGCCGCCTCCAAGTAATCGTTGACCGCCCAGAAGTGAGCGGTGCATTTCGGAATCTTCATTTTCTTTCGCCTGGAGTTCGATTTGTTTTAGTTCTTCCAAGGCATCTTGAATTTCCGGATTGGATGTGTCCATGACGTAAGCCGCTTCAAAGGCCTCGCGGGCCTCTTCATAAAAGCCCTCTTCTTCATAAACATAACCGATCTGAAGCATGGCTCTCGCATTCTCCGGATCGATTTGAAGGACGCGCCGGAATTCTTCGCGCGCGACTCCTCTTAATCCAAGATCCCGGTAGACTAAACCCAGATTGTAGTGACCCGCTAAATGATTGGGCGAGATCATGATGGTTTGTTCTAATTCAAGGCGCGCCTGCTTCAGCCTTCTTTGCTGAATATAAATATTGCCGAGTTCAAAATGGTAATCGGCATTATTGGGTTCAATTTGTATGGCCTGACGCATCAGCCGCTCAGCCACATCAAAGCGGCCTTCATCTCTTGTTTTGAGGGCTTGGAGAAAATAAATCTGGGCCTGGCTTTGTTCAGCGCAAAAAACGGCGGGCGACAGCGTAAATAAAATGGCGAGAAAAATAGAGGCCGGGAAACCCGGCTTAAAAAGGACGGCGAATGTCTTCTGGAACACCTTGTAACGGAACCAGCCTTATTTGAATTGCGCGAAAACCGCTTTCGGTTTCTTCGTAATCAATTGAAACCGGATCGCCCGAGCCAAAATCTTCGAGGCCGGCACCCTTTTTGAATCCTGTTCTTTCGTCAATTAAAACGAAGAGCTCTTCAATCTTTCCCGTTGCGGGACGAAGGAAGAAGATTTCCACTTTCTTTTGATCTGCGGAAATCTTTTTGATACGTCCGTTGACCACCCTCACTACAGGACCCGCCTGTAGTAAGGACTGGCCAAAAAACAAAACGACGAAAAAACCTAGAAGAAATTTAAGCGCGAGCTTTTTCGCTAAGTGACGCGAGGGCTTTTTCGTAATCGGGGTGCTCGGTAATTTCTTTAACGTATTGGACATACTTGATCTTGTCATCGGGCCCGATCACGAAAATTGAACGGGACAAAAGACGAAGTTCTTTGATCAATACTCCGTAGGCTTTCCCAAAAGAGGCTTCACGGTGGTCCGAGAGAGTTTTAATCTTATCCGCATGAGCGGCGCCGCACCAGCGGGCCTGCGCAAAGGGAAGGTCTGTGCTGACGGTAAGAACCGCGACATCGGAAGGAAGCTTGGAGGCTTCTTCATTAAAACGCTTGGTTTGAAGGTCGCAAACCGGGGTATCCAATGAAGGGACCACGCTGATCAATTTGGTTTTACCTTTATAGTTCTCCAAAGTGACGACGGAGAGATCATTGGCTAAAACCTGAAAATTGGGGGCCTTATCACCCGCTTTAAGCTCGGGACCGATCAATGTGAGGGGGTTGCTTTTAAATGTTGCTGCACCTTTACGTTCTTGCTCTGACATAAAATCTCCTTTCAATTAACGAATCCGTTAAGGGATAGACAATATATCATTTTTCTCTCGTGAGGAAAAGGCCCGAGTGGGCAGGCTCATACTTGCCGTTGCGTACGGCGGCCTTGCCGTTTACAAAGACCCATTCGATCCCGGAAGGGCTTGTTTTGGGATGTTCATAATCCGCCAGGTCTTTCACGGTCGTCGGATTGAATAAAACAAGGTCCGCGTAATAACCCGGAATAATTTTTCCCCTAAGTTTTAGATTTAAAATCTCGGCGGGGAGCGTTGACATTTGATGTGACGCGCGAGCCCAGCAAGGATTGGTAGAGGCATTGGCCTTGGCCGTACATCTCGACAGTAAATGAGGAAATGTTCCGAATGCCCGAGGGTGCGGCATGGCGCTTCCATCGGCAATGCTGTCGCTTCCAATGGCTACATAAGGCTTGGAAAGTACCTGGTCGATCACGGCTTCACTTTGCGAAAAATAAAAAGCGCTGACTCTAAATTCTTCCTCCGCCAAAAGCTCAACTAAGGTTTCGACAGGCGATTTGTTTTGTGATTTTGAAATCTCAAAAAGTGTTTTGCCTTGGAAGGGGAAATTTTTCTCCTGAGTTACCGTCGCAACCCGGATACTATTCCATGAGGGAGGGGTTTTTTGGTAATACTCTTCTAGTTCCTGGATAAGCGCTTTTCTTTGATTTAAATCCTGGAAACGGCTCACACGATCCGGGTCTTCATATAATTTATCGGGAAGGGTAACGGCGAGTTCGGCAAAACCTGCGGTGTAGGGATAAACGTCGGCTGTCACACGCTGGCCGTTTTGCTGCGCCTCTTCTATTAACCGGAAGGCTTCGTCGATCTTGGGCCAATTTTTTGCGCCCGCTGCCTTCAAATGGGAAATATGGACAGGGGCGTTTGCCTCTTTTCCGATTTTGATGACTTCCCCAATGGCTTCGATGAGCTGTTTTCCTTCGCTTCTAATGTGAAATGCGCAAATGCCTCCCTTGGCCGCGGCGCGTTTGCAGAGCGTAACAAGCTCTGCATGGTTTGCAAAAATCCCAGGCAGATAAATGAGCCCAAAACTAATCCCGATGGCTCCTTGATCCATGGCCTCGTCTAAAAGCTTTTCAACCAACGGCATTTCATCCGGCTCAAGCGCCCGGGGTTTCATCCCCATGACAAAAGACCGCAAATTGCCGTGGCCGACTAATCCTAAAAAGTTCGTATCAAGACCGCGGAATTCGGCTTCATCCACATAATCTCCAAAACTTGTCCATGGGATCGTTGGGGGAATTTCAACTCCCTCTCTTCTCCACACCTTCGCGATTTCCATTTCGTGAACACCTTTTACAGGGGCGGCCGACATTCCGCAATTACCTACCACTTCTGTGGTAACTCCTTGCAGCACTTTGTTTCCCAGGTTCGGATAGACGAAGGGGTTAAAATCGGAATGAGTGTGGATATCAATAAACCCCGGTGCGGCGATGAGCCCCTCTGCATCGATGACCTCTTTTCCCTCAATGGGCGCAATCTCACCTAGCATCGCGATGTGACTTCCTGAAATTCCAATGTCTTGTTTTTTTGCAACAAGCGATTGGCCGTCAAGGACAAAGGCTCCTTTAATGACGTAATCATAAGTTTTTTCTTGGGCGTAACAGGGTATAGACAAAAGAAGAGTTAGACTTATTAAAGAACGACTTCCAATGACCCGGCGAATTTTTTTTGAAAACAAAACCTAAAAAAGTTCCTTTTGAGATGAAACAGAAACGGGTTTTAACTTCTTGTCTTCATTAAAAATTTTGATTTTTCCGTAGACGCCGTCATAACCGGGCTGGATTTGGACTTGGCCGTTCCTGACTTTTAAAATTCCCTCCGCCACTTGGGGCGCGGCAACCGTTTTAATCTCTTCCTCAGTTCTATCAAAAAGAATAGAAAGTTCGGGACCTAATTTTTGAATCATTTTTTCGTACTCTTGATCCACGGTTTTGGTCCCCACACGCTTCCCCACGGCATCTGCGATGATTTCATCCAAAGGAATCATATTTTTAAATGGGATCGAATCTGGGGGCTGAAATCCCGGCTCACGGTCCGCTAGATCCATTACCCGGTGAAGGACCCCGATCGTGAGTTTTTTGTTACACCGCGGACAGATTTTATCTAATTTTTTGCTTTCTTCCGGCGCTAGAACCAGATTGTCACAGGCCCGGTGGCCGTCAAAATGGTATTTGCCTTCTTGGGGAAAGAATTCAATCGTGTAAGAAATTTTCTTCCGGTTTTTTTCGCGGATCGCCCGGATGATTTCAAAATAGTCCATTTCACAATCAAAGACCGTCGCTTCGCGCCCGATCCTGGAAGGCGAATGAGAGTCAGAATTTGATAAGAGTGTAATACGGTCTAGTTTTGAAAGCCGCCAGTTCATTGCGGGATCGGATGATAACCCCGTCTCAATGGCATAAATGTTTTTTGCCTGCTCTTCAAAACAATCTTCCAGCGAATCAAAACCCGAATTGGCGCCGTAGACAGAAAACCAAGGTGTCCACGCGTGTGCGGGCACAATGAGGCAATCCGGCGAGGCGTTGAGCGCAATTTTTACGATGTCTTTTACGTGAAATCCAAAAATCGGCCGGCCGTCACTGGCAAGTTTTCCAAGTCTTGCAAGCTGTGCGTTGATTTTCTCTGCCACTTCAAAGGAAGGAGCAAAAATAATCGTGTGGACACGTTTTAATCTTCCTCTGACAGAAAACATATTACTGACTTCAACCGTAAGCATGAAATGAACAGGAGAAGGCTGAGAGCGAAGCTTAAACAGCCCATTGTCTAATGGAGCGAGTGCGTCGCGGAGTTCTGCAAAATATTGGGGGTGTGTGAAGTCACCCGTGCCGAGAAGATCAATCCCTTTTTTCTCGGCCCACAGGCCAAGTGTTCCCACTTCCATGTCACGAGAAGTGGCCCGGCTGTATTTGGAATGGATATGAAAATCCGCAGTGATTTTCACCCCGTTAGATCTCTCGTTGCATGTGGCCAAAAAAAGATTGTAGGGAAATTTTGTTCCACTCTAAATTAATTTTAGTATTAAGGAAGGTCTCACGGGGCTCATTTGCCAACATGATACTATTTTATGCAAAACAATGACAGACCCCTGGACAGGGCGGCACAGTCCCGCTAAGATACGGCTTGTGAAACCCCCAAGAATGGAGGACCTCCAGTCTCTTCTCCCCCCATGGTTTAAGCAAAAAAAACGCTCCCTTCCTTGGAGAAAAAATCGTGATCCTTACCGGGTCTGGATCTCTGAGATCATGCTGCAGCAGACCCAAGTCAATACGGTCATTCCTTATTATGAACGCTGGATGAAGCAATTCCCCAACGTCCGCATCCTTGCCCGCGCTTCCCTTTCGGAAGTTTTCAAAGCATGGGAAGGCTTAGGGTACTACCGACGCGCACGGCACCTTTATGAGACTGCCAAAATCGTCCAAAAAAAATTCGCCGGGAAATTTCAAGATTCGAAAGATGAGCTGATGAAACTCCCTGGGATTGGCCGCTATACGGCAGGGGCCATCGCAAGCATTGCCTTCGGGAAACCGGAGCCGGTCCTTGATGGAAATGTGAAACGGGTTCTTTCGAGAATTTTTGCGGTGAAAGATGCGGTCGATTCGGGCGAGGGAGAGAAAAAATTGTGGGCGCTTGCGGCCTCATTGGTCCAAGGGTCGGGCGACCCCGGCGATCTCAATCAGGCCCTCATGGAATTGGGCGCGCTTGTTTGTCTGCCCGAAAATCCTCAATGTCCGGCATGTCCGGTTGAAAAAGCCTGCCTGGCGCACCGGATGAAAAAAGAAACCGAGTTTCCCGTCAAAGACCGCCGGCAAAAAATTGAGGCGTTAGAGACGCTCGCTGCTATAATCTGGAAAAATGGAAAAGTACTTTTGGAAAGACAGCCGCTCCAAAAACGTTGGGGGGGGTTATGGACCTTCCCGAACTGGACTTACCGGAACGGACAAACTGAAACGAAGTTCATTAAGAAACAAATGAAAACCGAATTCGAAACTCAAATTGAAAATTTAAAGCCGCGGACCCAGATTGAACACGGCTTTACCAAATACCGCGTCCGGCTGCGGGTGTATGAAGGACACGTAGGGGCAACCCCCCGTGGTTGCCCTGTTCAGGACGGCCCCCCGTGCCCGTCCCTACAAAGGTGGATTCATCCCAAAAAACTATCCGCTCTTCCCCTTCCCCGTCCTCATCAAAAAATCGCGAAACTAATTCAATCATGACAAAAATTCCTTTGGCTTCTTTCTGGGAAAATCAAGGTGCGACGCTTAAAACCGAAAAGGATTGGGAGATCCCTTCCTTATTTAAAGATTTCGCCTCCGAGTGCGAGGCTGTACGAAAAGGGGTGGGAATTCTAGATCTTTCCTCCCGGGGAAAAATCGAGGTCTGGGGAAAAGACAGAGTCTCATTTCTCCACCGCGTTTTATCCAATGATATCCAAAGCCTCGGACTTGGGACAGGGACTTACGCGGCCCTTTTAAACGCTCAAGGAAAAATCTTGGCGGACATGAGTGTTTATATTTTTGCCAATACTGTTTTACTTGAAACAGAGCCAGGGCTTGAAAAGAAAGTCATTGGTCTTTTACAGAAACTTCACGTGACTGAGGATGTTGAATTCCGCGATGTCACCCAGGAGTGGATCCTCGTCTCTCTCCAAGGGCCCAAAGCAGAAGCCTTGGTGGGGGCCTTGATCCACGGCCCCGTGATGGTCAATCAGGAATTTAATCACACCAATTTCACCATTCTTGATATTCCGGCCACCCTCATCCGGCGATCTGTCACCGGGGAAAAGGGATTTCATCTGCTGGTTTCAAAAGAAAGCGGCGAGCCGATTGTAAAAAGAATTTTAGAAGTGGGAAATCTTTACGGGATCAAACCGGTGGGTTCGGGGGCGTTTGAGATTTTGAGGATTGAGGCGGGAATCCCGCGTTACGGGATCGACATGGATGAAAATGTCATGCTGCCAGAGACCGGCCTAGAAACCGTGGCGGCGAGTGAAACGAAAGGCTGCTACCCCGGGCAGGAAGTTGTCGCGAAGATTAAAACTTACGGCGGGCTAAACCGAAAACTCTCGGGACTGGTTTTTGATAAAACTCATCTCCCGCGTACGGGAGATAAAATTTTAAAAGATGGGCATGAAATCGGATTTATCACAAGCGCCTGTCATTCGCCGACACTCGGAAAAGGAATTGCCTTCGGATTTCTAAAAAAAGGCTTCTTTGATTCGCCGCGGGAAATTACAATCTCTTCTGCGCCGGACATTCCTGCAAAAGTAACACCTCTCTCACCCCATCACGGTTTCATAGTCTGAATGCCGAGAAATAGAATTTTCGTTTACATTTTCCAAGGCTTTAATATCAGCGGCCACCATAAGATGAACCAGTTCCTTGAAACTTGTTTTCGGTTTCCAGCCTAATATCTTTTTTGCCTTGGAATAATCCCCCCGAAGAGCATTGACGTCCAAAGGCCTTAGATATCTTTTATCGATACGCAGATATTTCTTATAATCAAGCTTTGCGTATTTAAATGCCTCGATAACGAATTCCTTAACGGTGTGCGTCTGTCCCGTCGCAATCACATAATCATCCGCTTTTTTTTGTTGGAGCATAAGCCACATCGCTTCAACATAATCTTTGGCATAACCCCAATCTCTTTTTGCCTCCAAGTTGCCTAAGTAAAGTTTATTTTGAAGTCCTTTTTTAATCCGGGCGACCGCTCTTGTAATTTTTCGCGTAACAAAGGTTTCGCCCCGGCGAGGAGATTCATGATTGAAAAGAATCCCATTGCAGGCAAAAATTCCGTGCGCCTCACGATAATTGACCGTTGTCCAATAAGCAAAAAGTTTTGCGACGGCATAAGGACTTACAGGATGAAAAGGTGCGGATTCATTTTGTGGGACTTTTTGGTTGCGGCCGTATAATTCACTGGAAGACGCCTGATAAAATTTAGTTTTGATTCCGGATTCTACGATAGCTTCGAGAATTCTAAGGGGACCAAGTGCCGTTACTTCTGCGGTATATTCTGGGATTTCGAAACTCACTTTAACATGGCTCTGAGCGGCAAGATTATAAATCTCATCCGGTTTTACCGTTCGCAAAATCCGGTTCATGGAACTAGCATCGTTTAAGTCGCCGTAGACCAGTTGTAATTTTCTTTTTGGGTCTTGAAGCTCCCGGTAAAGATGATTAATTCTCGCGGTATTAATAGAACTCGAACGGCGGACAATGCCGTAAACCTCATAACCCTTTCCTAAAAGAAACTCCGCCAGATAAGATCCATCCTGCCCTGTAATACCCGTAATTAAGGCTTTTTTCATAGTTTTGATGATGCTTATTTTTCGGCTAATCCCGGCATAACCTTTGACTTACTTCCCGGCGCCCAAGAGAACGACTCGGATGGTTTTGAGAAGTATGACAAGATCAAGTGTGGCAGAAATATTTTTTAGATAATATAAATTGTAACAAAGTTTCCGGTCATAATCTTTCACTGAAGTCGTGTAGCCAAATTTGACCTGCGCCCACCCTGTCAGCCCCGGCTTGACGGAAAATACCACGTCATAAAAAGGAATGCGCTTCAGCGAGCGTTTCACAAAATAAGGAATCTCGGGTCTTGGCCCAATCAAACTCATATCCCCTTTTAACACATTGATAAGCTGGGGCATCTCGTCAATCCGGTATCTGCGCATCCATTTTCCGAAGCTTGTAATGGTTTGCTTTCCCCTTTTAATTTCAATCATCGACCTGAATTTGATCAATTGAAATGGTTTTCTGTCTTTGCCGATCCTTTCCTGAATGAAAAAAATATTGCCTGCACCTTGGAAACTCAAGATGAGAACTGTCACAAGAAAAACGGGAGACAAAATAATAAGAAGAAGCGCAGCGAAAAAAAGATCGGTAAAACGTTTGAAGCGAAGGTAGGTCCGCGTTTTAACACGGGAGGCCAGTTCCAATAAGTAATAGCTATCGAAGAATTTGAAAGGGATGAGACCTTCGAGTTTTTCGAAGAGGTAAAGTGCGCTTATCACCGCAGCGCTGCGGTGTTTTACAAGCATGGAAAGCTCTTTTCCTTGCGAGGCCTCTTCTCCCGATTCCAAAGCAAGAATAACGTAGTGAATTTTAAATTTTTCAATAAAGGAAGGGAGTTCTCCGCCCGATCCTAAAATGGGAATTTCATTCTTTGAATTTGACGCAACCTTGGTACTTCCATAGACAAACCCGATGATCTCAATTCCCGAATGAGGAGTTCCTTGAATTGCCTTCGCAATTTCCGAAGCGAGTGTCCCTGTTCCGAAAATCAAAACCCGCCGATTAAAAAATTTTGCACGGAACATTCCATCATAAATTGCGCGGCTTACTAAAATGAGGGGCACAAGTAAAAGGGTTGTGTAAAGGAAAACGAAGCGGGGCAGGGTAAATGACCGGTCCATATAGCTCAAGGCGGCGCAAGCGATCATGCCAAGGGAAACGCTAAAGACCACTTCGATAAAGACTTGAACCGTCTTGAAATATTTAAACGGGTAATAAAGGTCGAAAATAAAAAAAAGAACGGGGAAAAGAAAAAGGGCGAGGTAAAGAAAAGGTGAGTAGGCCGACCGTAGATTTTGAAATCCGAGCTGAAGCAAACAACCAAAGAGATAGGCAACGACAATTGAGAGAAGATCAAAAATGACCAGAAGAAGACTTCGCTTTGAGATCTGCATGACTTACTTTAAGAGCGTATGACCCTCCAAGACTTCGCGGAAAACACGCTCATAATCCTGGAGGGCTCTTGACTGGAAATCCTTTTGTTCAACAAACTGACGTGCATTGAGTCCCGCTTTTTGAAGGAGTTCCCTGTTTTCAAGAAAGTTCTTGATGGAGTGCTCAAACTCTTCGGGCTGACCGGGAGAGACCACAAAGCCGGCGTTGGATTCTTGAACCATTTTGGCAATATCGCTTTCGGGCTCCACGCAAGCTATAATCGGACGCCCGCTTGCCAAAATTGAATAGATTTTGCTGGGCATAGAAAGTCCTTCCATTCCCTTTGCGAGTAAAATTATACTGATATCCGCGGCTGCCAAGACCTCAGAAAGTTTGGAGCGTTCTTCAAAAGGAAAGAACCGGACATTATGGAGTTCGCGAAATTCGGCTTCCTTCTGCAGTTCTTTTTTCATAGCCCCTTCGCCCACTAAAACAAACAAAACATCGGAGCTAGACAAAAATTTTCCTGCAACTGCGAAAAGATCCTCGAAATTGTAAATCCTTCCGAAATTGCCCGCGTAAAGGACTACAAATTTTTGATCAAGCCCGTATTTCTTACTAAACGGATTCTTCTTAGGCATGGGGTGGATGAAATTCAAATCTACCCAATCTGAGGTTCTGATAATTTTTTTAGAGGGGAACCCTTTGGCTAAGAAAATTTCTTTCATATCATCCCCGATGACAAGAATTTTTTCTGCCTGGTCAAGAACCAGTTTATTGAAATGTTCTAAGACAGAAAAAAGTTTCCCGTATTTTCCCCGGGCAAGAACTCTTAAATTTTCAGGGAAAGTATCTTTAGAAATATGAATCCATTTTCTTCCGTACCAAAAGCTCAAGGCGCAAGCAACCCACCATATCCCTGGTGGAGAAGTCTGGGAAACTACGAGATCGGGTGTAGCAATGAAAAGTCCGCGTAAGAATGCAAAAATAAGAAAACTTAAATCATTGAAAACCCTTGCAAATAAAATTTGTTTAGGGAGTTTGAGGGTTGGGACTTGATGAACTTTCACGCCCCTCACCCCAACCCTCTCCCCAGCGGGGAGAGGGAAGGGTGAGGGGACATCTGTTTTTCCTGTAACAACGAGCGGGGGTCCGCATAAAATCTCAAAATCAAATTTATCCGCAAGGCCTTCGGTGAGTTCTTTCAAATAAATCGAAGTGGCCTGCTCGTCGGGGAAAAAAAACCGGTCAAGGATCAGGATTCGAGGTTTTAGGTTGATGTGCTTCTCTTCTCAATAAAATAAGGGCCCAGTACGAGGACATCCATTTGCGTCCTCAAAAAACATTCAAGGGCCTCGCGGGGTAAGCAAACAATAGGCTCATTTTCATTAAAAGAGGTGTTTAAAAGCATAGGAACGCCCGTTAATTTTTCAAACTCGCGGATCAAGCGAGCATAAGAGGCGTTGGTCTTTTCTGTGACCGTATGAATTCTTGCCGTTCCGTCTACATGCGTGACTGCAGGAATTCTTTCTTTTTTTTCCGGCAGGACTGGAAAAACAAGATTCATAAAAGGCGAGGATCCGGTTTTCATTTCAAACCACTCGCTTGCCTTCTCTTCTAAAACAGAGGGGGCAAAGGGACGAAATCCTTCCCGGTGCTTGATTCTTTGATTAAGAATATCTTTCATTCCTGGATGGCGCGGATCCACGAGAATACTTCGGTTTCCAAGCGCGCGAGCTCCCCATTCCATCTTGCCTTGAAACCATCCTACGATTTTTCCGCCGGCAATAACTTTTGCAGTTTCTCGGTAGAGTAAATTTTCATCCAGTTCGCGGATATCACATCCCGTTTTTTTGAGTTCTTCTCTTTTTAATTTCAATTCCTGCTCGACCTGACTTTTTGAAAATTCAGGTCCCCAATAGGCGTGATCCATCACAAAATTGCGCGGCTGGTTTAACCGGTGATGCGCTACATAAAATGCACTCCCGATGGCCGTGCCGGCATCACCTGCAGCGGCCTGGATGTAAACTTTCCTGAAAGAAGTTTTATCAAAAATCTTTCCATTGGCGAGACTGTTCATCGCACATCCGCCTGCAAGGCAAAGATTTTCAAGTTTTGTTTTTTCATAGAGATGATTCATCAGATGGAAATAGACTTCTTCAAAAATAGCTTGCGTTGAAGCAGCGATATCTTTGTCTCTCCGGCTTAATTTTTCTTCGGGGTGGCGCGGGGGACCAAAAATGGAAATCCATTTTTCGGAATAAAGAGATCCTAAGATGGGTTCCCCTTCCGACCACGTCATATCCGATTGCCCTTTGGGATGAAGAAAATAGCCGGGATTTAATTTAAAGGTCCCGTCGGATTCTAAATGGATCATCTCGCGAAATTCTTTTAAAAATCTAGGCTCACCGAAGCCTGCAAGCCCCATCACCTTATATTCATCACCGTATTTAGGAAACCCTAAAAATTGTGTCGCGGCGGTGTAAAGGACGCCTAAGGAATGCGGAAAAAGGACGCGTTTTAATACTTTGATGCGGTTTCCGACTCCCTCGCCAAACATCGTGCTTGAGAAATCGCCGAAACCGTCAACCGTAAGAAGTGCCGCGCGCTCGAAGCCGGACGGGTAAAAGGCGCTTGCCGCGTGCGAGAGATGATGTTCGACCGCGATGCCTTTTGTCTTCAAAGTCTTATTTTCTTCTAAAAGGACAGCCGGATTTCCCAGAAAATTTCTGGAATGAGCTGCAACGCTAAGACGATCCTTTAAAAATGAAACCGGGGGTTTCGTCTTTAAAATAAACCCGAGTTTAGGAAAAAGATTCGCGGCCGGATTTCTTGAAGTAGAAATGAAGTTAATATCATCAGCAGAAATTCCGGCTTGAGCCAAGACTTCACGCGCGGCTTGGCTTGGAAGCCCCGCCGAATGTTTGATCCTATTAAGCCGCTCTTCCTCAATCGCACAGACGAGCTTTCCGTCGACAATGAGCGCCGCCGATGCATCACCGTGATACGCATTAATTCCGAGGATAATCATTGATATCTAATAAGTATTTGCATTTATTACGTACTTATGCTACCTTTACTCAAGGAGACCAAGATGAACATTACCCGAATCAATGGTCGGAATCAACTCAATATCCCTAAAGAAGTTGCAGAGAAAGTGAACTTCGGCCCAGAGCGCTACGTCCAAGTGGTTGTCGACCACAATATTATTCATATCATCCCCATTACCCCGGAACCTCTTTATTCAAAGACGGCGTTGGAGGGACTTGACCACATTGTAGCGCAAGAAAAAGACCAGGCAGTTCCCGTTCGGGGGACTGAGCAAGTTCGGCAGCTTTTCAAGCGTTCGTGAGCCGCGTTTTTTATCTTCCCACCTTCCTCAAACAGATTCAAAAACTGAGAGGTCAAGAAGCTCGATCTGTAGAAAAATCTCTCTTGGCGTTCGATCACTTCATTCGAACGGGAGAAATGAACGCGGGACTCGGCTTTAAGAAATTAGCCATGGATAAATTTGAGATTCGCGTAGACCTTAAGAATCGGATCATCATGAAGAAGATCGGCATTGATTATTACCTTGCCTTGTATGGAAATCATGACGAAATCGAGCGATTTCTCAAACGTCAATAACCACTCTTCGGAATTATCGCTGCATCGCCGTGATAGGCGTTGATTCCGAGGATGATCATTCGTTTTTTTTCCTCAATTCATCCAGATGAATATCTATGAGTAGTCGATACCACAATCCTTGCAAGAAATGGAAAATAAAACCTTCTTTGCCGTCGAGGAATCCGAACCTTAGAAAATAACGGTAAAAAAAATATAGAAAAGGCCTCACATAAAGGGGCAGCCGGTGCCAAAGGCCCTTAAGCAGTAAGGTTCTTTGATCGGGTGACCCCATAAAAGCGGGTTTGATACTCCAGGCTATCCCATTTTTCCGGCGTAAGAATTCTTCACGCGCCTGAATCTCGGCAAAGCGGATGTGTTTAG
Source organism: uncultured bacterium (assembly GCA_964372875.1). Taxonomy (GTDB): domain Bacteria; phylum Omnitrophota; class Omnitrophia; order Omnitrophales; family JACQLI01; genus CAYJTB01. The sequence goes on along the minus strand of CAYJTB010000004.1, from coordinate 62,940 downwards.
CCATCCAAATGTTAAGGTCGTTGTCTTTTTGGTTGTCCTCAATTAAGTCGCATCGAAGTTTAGTTGTTTTTCTGCGCACATAAAACCGAAAATCCAATAATTCATTTTCATCAGAATGGCCTTCTCCTTTGCGAAATAATTTGAGAAGGTATTTAGGATAATAGCTCCCGTGACGGATCCAGCGATTTCGAAAAATTTGGCGGCGCTTGATATAGAAACCGCCGATTTGAGAGGGAGCGCCCCTTAAAACATCTTGTTGAATTTCCTCTTGAAGTTCGGGAGTCAACCTTTGATCGGCATCCAAAGCTAAAATCCAATCGCCCGAGAGAGGAAGATTTTGAAACGCCCAATTCCATTGTTTGGCATGGGTTTCGAAAGGGTGGGTATAAATTTTTTCCGTGTAGCGGCTCGCGATTTCAAGGGTTCGGTCACTACTGCCTGAGTCAACAATGAAGACCTCTGCATCCAAAGATTGAAGACTTCTCAAACAGGTTTCGAGATTCTTCTCTTCGTTATAAGTCAGGACAATGGTTGAGAGGGTGCGCACAGAGCGGGTTTTCTTTTTTCGAGAATTGACTGATATAAAAGAAGGAGACCTTCGGTCATCTTTTCCCGACCGAATTTTTCCGCCACGAGCCGTTTTGCATTTTCCCCCATTTGGCATCTTTCTGAGTCATCCTTAAGCAAATCATGGATCGTCTGGCCGAGCGTGCCGGCATCGCAAGGGATAGCTCGGCCGGCCTTAAAAGATTCTATTTCTTTTGAAATATCTACGTGGCAAGAAACAATCACCGGCACCCCCATTTGCATTGCTTCAATTACGGAAAAACCGAAATTTTCCTGATAAGAAGGAAGGACGAAAAGATCGGCATCTTTCAAAAGCTGGTATTTTGCCGTATCTTGCAGAAATCCCGTGAAAAACGTTTGGGCTTCCAACTTGGATTCTTTTATTTTTTTCTTGATAAGCCTTTCGTAATGATCCCTTCCGTTCCCTGCAATCACCAGAAGGAAATCCGGCAGCGAGCCTCGAATGCGAGACAATGAATCAATCAGAAGTTCAATTCCCTTCTTCTTATGAATCCGCGATAAGAAAACAATCAGTTTTTTATTTCCGAATTTGGAGTGTCTTTTCCGGAACAGGCCCTTTTCGAGATTTCTAAATTTTTCGTCGATCTCAAGGCTCAAAGAAAGAACGACCGGCTGCGCTTCAAAACCAAACCGGACCACTGACTCTCTCTCTTTTTCCGAGGTGCAGTGAATGGCGGCGGCGTGGTTTAGGTTGCTGCGTTCCAGCCAATCCAAGTAAAACTGTTTTTTCAGCCGATGCTGCCTCATGGGCCAAGGGTCGAGGACTCCGGCGGGGCGAATAATATAGGGCACATTAAATTTTCCGGCGAAATGGGCTGCGATGGTGGTGGAATAGCAAAAAATAGAGTGGATATGAAGAAGGTCGAATTTTCTAACGTTTTTTTCTAACCATTTCGTCATACGCCATGAAAATTTGTATTCAGAGTTGAAGGTCCTGGGAAAGAAATGGGTTGGAATATTTTTGTGGAGGAAGATCTCGTTGGAGATCTTAGGCTTTCCTTTTCCGTCGGCATTTGTTGTCGCGATTTCTACCGTGATACCCGCCTTTTGGGAGGCATGGCAGATTTCTATAATCGCCTGACTCGGTCCTCCGTAGGAAGCCGCCACTGCCGGAATAACGTGAAGTACTTTCATGGAATACCTTAAACCTCTCCCCATTTTGTTGGAGAGTTTTTCTTTGCTTTGAATCGATGCAGCCACCGGTTCACCCAATGCGCCATGACGACAGCACCTGCCATGCTAGCTGTAATTCCTGCGAAGGAACCGAGTATTTCCATCAAACACAACCCCGGAAGAAACCAAAGGGTAAATCCCTGCCAGTCTCCTCGCAAAAGACACTCGTGGGTCATCGCATCAAAGACTGACAGAATCACACCAAGAGACAAAAAGCCCAGGATGACGCCGGTGGTACCAAAGTTCACATAAAGTTCCATGACCTGACCGATTCCTACACTCGTTCCTTCTGCGAATTTTAATCCCGTAAAACGGGAGACAAGACCACCGCTTCCGGCAAACTTCGGCTTGTCCCGCCAAATAAATCTCGGAACCAAAGCAACTACAGCCTGCCAAAGGGTTTCACCCGTCGCATAATTGTGTGTTTCAGAGAGATGCTCCACGGCCGCACCCACAAGCAGATTTTGGTTTAATCTGGAATCAATTCTCATAAGATGAGTTTGCTTATGCAGATCAAGCCATTCGAAAGTGCTGGCGGTAAGGTGAAGCTGACGGAATTTCTCGGAAAAAGACGCCTTTTCCCAAATCACTTGTCGAATTGCACCGCGATCTCTCATGTAGGTCACATAGGAAGACAGACCTGCGTACACGAACAAAATTCCAAAAATAAATACCTTCCAGCGCGGACGATAGAAACTCACTACAAATGCGGCCAAAGCCAAAACGGCGGTGGTACCGAAACTCATAAAACCTTGTCCCATCAAAGTAAAGAGCGGCAAACCCAAAAAACCTAATGTAAGCGTCTTACGAAAGGCCCGGCGGTTTCCGTTTGTCCATGCACTCCACAAACTTAAACCTAGTCCAGTTACCATTAAACTCAATCCGCTCGAGAGAACAGAACTCATGCTTGGAATCTTTCCCAAGATAGGGGAAAGAATAAAATAACACAGAAAACCAATCTTTATTTGGGCTTTGGGGAGGCGGGGGTCGGGCGTCTGATCTTCTTTTTGGCGATGGGAACGGATTCCTGCCGTTGCAAAGGGCGAAAGAAAAAGACTTCCAATAACAAAGGCAATGACACCATAAGCGGACAGCTTGAGCCCATCCACCACCCAATCAATTGTAAAGCCACGATTCCACAAGGCGTTCCATTTATAATCGTACCAAGGCAGAATATAAACAAAGGCTCCGAACCAGTGAAGAAGGGAAAAGTTCATCAAATAGGCAAGTACGAGCCCGCTGCCCGCTGCTTTTCTTCTCGAACGAATCAAAACAAGTAACGCAATGACAGCCATCCAAAGCTTAAGCCATAAAATGAGTTCTTTTTCAGGTTCCATTGTTTTCTAAGCTCTCTTTACAGATCTGTTCAAAATCCCGGGCAACGTCTGACCAATCGCGCGGCTGAAATTTATCATAAATTTTCTTCACCATCTCCGCCAATTCCTTCCGATGCTCGTCACACCACTGTAGCCGGTCAATAAATCCTTTTGGGTTACGAATAGGAAGAATCCAACCTGTTTCTCCTTCTGAAATCAAATCGGGACCTGCGCAATTTGTGGTCGTAAGAATAGGCAGACACGCGGCTTTTGCTTGAGCCAGAACCACTGCGAAACCGTCTTGAATGGTAGGAAAAATAAATAAATCGCCCCACTGGTAATGTTGAGGAAGTTTTGCTTGCGGCGTTTTTGAAACAAGCTCAGCCAAGGCTTGAACCTCCCTTAAGCTCTGTTTGGTTTCGGGAGCTTGAGGTCCCACCAAACGGAATTGAAATTTTGCAGTGCCCAACCTTCGAAAAATCGACATCATATCCCACAGTCCTTTTTGATAAGAAAGAGTGCCTACATAAAGAACCCTTAGCGGTTCTCCAGAGAGAATGCGGCGTGTCCGGATCTCGATTACTTCTGATGACGGACGGAAATGTTCAATCCTAGCGCCTAAAGGAAGGAGCCTTAATTTTTCTTTCGGAACTCCCTCGTTAATAAAACTTTGGTAAGCAAAGCTCGAGAGCACAACAATGTTGTCGGCCAAGGAATATTCTCTTTCTTCCCGTGCAATAATCCACTTGCTTGGCTTTTCAATCTTTCTTCCGATCCGTTTTTCCTCTTCTTCCAGAATGCAAGCTTGGGTTCTGATGTGGGCCGATCCTCGCATCAATAATTTTAGTTCCCCTCCTCGCATCTTATCCTTCCTGCTCTCCTCCGAGATCCCGCTCCAACAATGAACCACATCCCAACGTTCCGCCCGAATCTGTCTTGCGGTCCAGCGACCGAAGAGTGTATGAAGCTGCGCCTCAGGGAATGGAAAAAACATAGTCTTGTGAAGTAATTCGAATAGCCGGGATAAAATTCCATGAATCCAAAAGCTCCTTACATGTTTTTTGGGGATCCCGAATGTTTCAACTGCCCATTTGGGATAATTGGTAAAGAGCGTGACCTCGTGTCCTCTTTTCAGAAGTTCTCTCGCCAAATCAAAAGCATGGAACCGGCCATGAACAACGATGGCAATTTTCATGAATTTTTCTTGGATTGAATGTAAAGACTATCTGCCAAATACCCTACCCCATGAACTTTCTCGCTAAATCGTCGCAACGCATTAGATAGTTTAATAACAATTTGGTAACGGAGCGGTAACAGATCCAAATCGCTCTCCTGCGGGTTGAGGGCAAAGAAACCGTCTACAAATACACGGGACGGCCCTATGAATTTTTCGAATGCATTTTTCAATTGAGATGGGCGACGATATCTTACTTGAAAGTTTGTGGGTTTTTTAAAACCTCGCCTTATCTGATGGTAAAGGCTTCTTACTCCAAACATATTTGCCATTTGGATCAAAGACGTACCGCCCGGTTTTAAAACTTGAGCAACTCTAGTTAAAACAGCTTCGACATCACGCTCCGAAAAATGCTGTAAGACGCTGTATGAAAAAACCGTGTCAAAGCTACACCTTGAAAAAGGGATGTGTCTTCCATCCGCCACAACAAATGCGGCATGTGTATTCAATTGGTTTGCCACACGGCGCGCAGCCATAATTGCCTCAAGCGACGGGTCAATTCCTACCACTTTAAAACCCTTTCGAGACGCTGCGATACTCCACCTCCCCCAGTTACATCCAATATCTAAAAGATAATTTTCATCCGTCTCAGGCTTCAGAGAAAATTCAGGAATGGGATAACGGGGTAAATTTCCGATGAGATGTTTGTACATGAGACCGTTAGTGGCTGAAATTTCCTTTTGGACAAAAGAGTCTATGGTGCTAGATTCCTGCTTTACCCTATTAGATGAGGCGATATAACTTTCAGAATAGGCCTGTTGGATACTTCTGGAACAAGCCGCATGAGTTGGAAGAATTTCATTTAACAACATCACGGGGATTCCGTCAATGCACGGATAAGTATGCCCCAAAGCACAAATTAATGTTTCTTCCTCCCGTTGAAGACGTTGATCGTCCCGAGGGCAAATCAGATGCTGTTTTAACCACTCATCCATTCTTTGTTTCCTTAAATTGGAGCATTGTCCCGAGGCGATCCTTGTAAGCATTCTTTCCATGAATGATCAACCGGTAAGCAGCTATTTTTAATCTCTGGGTTTCTTCCTGGTGACACAAAAGATACTTTAGTTTTTCTATCATTTCAGGAATCGTTTTGAAATAAACGACGGCTTTGCCGTCTTCTCCAAAAATTTCACGGTGTTCCTCGGTATCTTCCGTCAGCATGCAACCACCGATCGCGGGAATCTCAAATGTGCGCATTGAATTTCCGTCCCGATTGGCGTGCCGGACAAGGCAAAGTGAAACTTTTGCGCCGCCGATGGCTTTTCGAAAAGTTTGAGGGTCCGCATAGCCCCGGTAACAGGATTTCATTTTTGGATATCGATCCCAATAGCCTCCATAAAGATGAACTTTAAAGCCTGCTTGAACCAAGGTCTTAATATAAGGGATGCGGTCTCGGTCCGCGCCGCCGACAAAAACGATGTCGCAATCAAACCGTGCTTTTTCCTCTGTCGTTTCAGGAGATTCGGGGAAATGAAGTTCGGGGGCATAAGCGAAAGGAAGATAGGAAACCCGGCTACATCCGGCTTTATCCAAATCTGATAAATTTGACCGACGGACGGAAAAAATATGATCATAAAGTGGCAGTGCCTTCAGAAACCAACCGGCCTTGTGGGCCGCATTCCACGGATCGTCTGTGAGGTAATTCAAACGCTGAGTGCCTAGTTTGCCAATCTCCTCAAGCGCTTCCTTATTCACGGGGGCAATGCCGATCGAAAGCATCCAGCGGGGTTGAAATGTCTGACACGCGCTTTTAATTCTCTGGCTGAATTCTTTTAACAATGAAGGCCGATGCTCAAGAAGCCACCAATTAATTTTACGCCGCCACGCCGGACCCTTGTAAGCTTCTCTGACATCTAGGAATTGGATATCGAGCCCTAATTCTTTAGCTGCATAAAGTAAATTTGATCCGATGTGGGTTTCTCCGGCATTTCCAACTAATAAAAGCTTATCCGGCATGGACTCCCACAACTTCGTGAAAGGCCCTGGCAATTCCTTCCGCTGCTTTATGAATGGTATATCCTTCCATTTTCTGCCGGCATTTCTGACGAATTTCAAGCCGCCCCGCTAAATGCAATGCTCGCTGTAAGGCCAGCGCAAGACTTTCCGGAGAATTAGTTTCAAAAATTTCACCTGTCACGCCCGGCTCAATAAGATCCGGAGCCGCTCCCACTCCCTGTGAAACTACACAAGGAAGACCGTGGTGCAATGCCTCGTTAACCACGACACCCCACACTTCGGAACGACTTGGAAGAACAAACAAATCAGCAGCATGATAATAGGGGCTCAGGGTTGTTTGGTTCTGAAAACCGATGAAATGTATGTTCTTGGCGGGAAACCCTGAAGAAAGTTGCTCAAGTTGCCTTCTGAGTTTTCCATCTCCCATAAAAATCAAAACGGTTTTCTCGCGGAGTTTTGGAGGAAGATTTTTGACGGCTTCTATGAGAAGGTCGGGCCCTTTTCTTGGAATCAGTTTTCCCGAAAATAGAATCGCCAGTTCTGTTTCATCAATTCCTAGTTGTTTCCGTACAAGAGGACGCAGCTCTTCTCTGTCTTTTTCGACGCATCTAAAAGAAGATATGTCCACACAGTAAGGAGAGAAAATCAGCTTTTCTTCAGGACAGCCTAGACGCCTGAAATGCTCAAACGAACGCTGACTGATATAAAGCAACCTCTCGCATTTTGAGTAAAACCACTTCAGGGTGCGGTCCCTTAACCATGTTTTGATCAGTCCCCGCTTCACCGCATGGTCTGCCGTATCGCCACGGAAAAGAATGGGACATCCAAGTTTCCGAGAATGATGGAAGGCTGCCTGGTGGAAAAAAGAATGGTACCCCACGATCAAAATAGCTTGGGGATTTAAATCCAGAAGATGCTTTCTGAGACCGTGGGCAGATACCTTTTCCATCGAAGCAGCCCCGCCTCGAGCCACATGGGATAAAAAAATGGAGGTGTAGCCGGATAAGAGATCCGTATCCCAGGCAAAGTCTGCATTAAATTCTCTATCTCTATAACCCACAATGCTGAAGTCTGAACCGTAAATCGCCGTTACGGGAATCCCAAATTGTTGCTGCAATACCCGATATACCGGTGCATGGTATTGGATAGGGTGAGTCTCGACGACAAGGAGGCTTTCCATTTAACTCATTCCTGCGATCATCTACAGCAACTTTAGATAGGTGGCTAGAATTAAGATGCCGATTATGCTCCCAAGGCCCATTCTTAGCGCTTTCCAATATGACTCCGAACTATAATTGTCCCCAACCAAAACAAGAAGAGGAATGGCGGTAGCCAGATATCGACTCGAATATTGGGCAGTGATTTTGCCGGAAGTACCTAAAATCAAACAAAGCGTGACACAAAAGAAGACAAACATTCCGTCGCTCAAATTCTCTTTTATGTTCTTTACGATAGAAACTAAAAAGAGAATGCCGCAGGCGATAAACGCACTTGATGCCATGCGCCAGTAGATCCAAATTAATGATTCAGGAAAAATTTTATAAGCCATCGAAAGACCGGGTTTAAAATCGAAAAATCCTGTGAAACAATTGCCAATCAAGATGAGAAAGAATACTTTCAGGTTGAGAGATCCGCCAAGGCTGAACCAAGCCGGTGAGAAAATCATCATTACTACCCCTGCATAAGAAAAGGACAAAAATAGATTCGTGACTGAGAATCCATTCGAAATGTGAGAAACGAGGGGAGGGGCACTCCCCCCCCAAATAGAGAATAAGACCAGTGAAGGAACGAGGGCTGCGCAAAGACATATTAAAATTAAATTTTTAAATTTCCATTTATAAATTGCGAGTAACGGCAGAGCTAAAAGAGCCGCGAAAAACGTTTGGCGCCCATAAACTGATAGCGCGATTGCTAGGCCGCCGCTCAAGGCGCAGACGAATCTAAAAAAATTGGAATAATCTTCGGATTGAATGCTTAATAGGAGAAGTAAAAGCCCGCTATAGAAGAAAACCATTGCGGGAATCTCTGTTAACGTCATCCCGCTAATCACCATTGTCATAGGCGCTCCCAAAATACTGAAGGCCGACAAAATTTCATTGTTTTTAGTTTTTTTGATCCGGAACAAAAACACCAGAGCAAATATGAGAAGACCTAGGAGGAAGATATTCACTAATCTTAGAAACGGAAGTTGCAAATGAGTCAGTGGCTGCAAGAAATAGTGGATGATACAGAAAAGAGGACCTGGGGCCACTGACGAATTTCTTAAAAAGGCAATCGAAAATCCGAGCTTCGATAAGCTTCCTACACATTCGAGATGTGCCGGCTCATCATAAACGAGCCTTCGACTTATGAATGTCATAAGTGTAAGTCCTATAAAAGCCGTCGTGTTTACGAGTAGACAAGCTAATCGTCTGCCAAGGAGACTCCTTGTAAAGTCAGCAAACTGCTCGGTTACTTTTTCGAATTTAACCATTTAATAACTCCAATACCGGCGCAAACTGCCGTTCATAATTCCATTCGCCCAGGATCCGTTGGCGACCTCCCTCGCCTTCGCCAAGGAGAGCTAGGGTTAATATGTCAAGGGACCTCGCTTCGCTCGGCCACCTGCCCAGGGCATGGAACCTCGGGCAGGTACTGCTCCGGTTCCCCCGGGCTTGCCTGGGGCACCCTTTTCTGTCGATTATACTTGACAAAAAATTTGTATATTGTAGGTTATGGTTGACATGAATCCCGCCATCGAGGAGTCTCTCCATCAAGCCAATCCCTGGTGGCACGGAAAAGAGTTCAAAACCCACGTGGGAATCCTGCGAGAGGAATACATCTCCAAGATTTACAAGTCCTTCTCCGTCAGAGAGGTGAAAATCCTCTATGGCGTCAGGCGTTCCGGAAAAAGCACCCTTCTCTACCAACTGATTCAACATCTTTTGAACCATCATGTCCCTCCGCAGAACGTCGCCTTCGTCAATTTCGAAAACAATTTGTTCGTTCCCGAAATGGACCGGTCTTCGTTTCTCGACCAACTCCTTGAGACCTTCCAGAAAATCACGAATCCCAAGGGGGAGATGTTTCTCTTCCTGGATGAAATCCAGGAGGTAAAGGGTTGGGAAAAATGGGTAAATAAAGTTTATGAACAGAAGCGGCCGCTTCAAATGATCCTGACAGGCTCCTCTTCTGCGGTGCAATCCACTGAGCTGGCCACCCTCCTCACGGGAAGAAATCTTTCCTTCGAAATCAAACCCCTTGATTTCCGGGAGTATCTCCTCTTTAAGACGGGCAGAGTGCCCGAGAGGGGCTCTTACGAAGCCCTGATCGATCAAAGAGCGGAGTTGAGACATTATTTCGAGAAATACCTCAAGGAGGGAGGGTTTCCAGGTATCGTTCTCACCAAGGACCCCGCCTTAAAGGAAGACCTGCTTCGACAATATTTCCAAGACATTCTCTACCGTGACCTGATTAGAAGGTACGAAATTAGACAACCCCTTAAACTGGAAGCCCTGGCCTTATATTTGATCTCGAACATGGGAAGAGCCCTGAGCTATCGCTCCCTCGCCGGCACCTTGAACATCGCCGTCGATACCTTGAAAGAATATCTGACTTACTTTGAAAGGTCGGGTCTTTTTTCCTTTCTTCCTCCCTTTTCCTTTTCCCTCAAACCCAGACTTAGAGAAACGATTCGCAAGAAGATTTATGTCGCTGATATCGGTCTGCGAAATGCGGCGGCATGGAATGTCGACCGGGACAGCGGCTTCCTGATTGAAAACCTGGTTTTCCAGGCCCTCAAGGATGAAAAGGGGCTGGGGTACACCGAAGATCCCGAGATTGATTTCGCTTTTCTTAAACAGGGGACTCATTTGGTCCAGACTTGCTATACGGATTCGATTCCACCGCGGGAAATGGAAGCTTTTCAGAAGACTTCTCTAAAGAGCAAATCAAAAATCCTGGTTTCAAAGGATCGCTACCAGATTTCCGGGAAAATCCGGATGATCCCCGCCTGGTACTATCTTCTTTAGCCCTCATATCTGAACTCCCTATGATTTATCGGTGGACCAGTAGCTGTTTCAAAACCGGCGCAAACTGCCGTTCATAATTCCACTCGGATAAAATCCGCTGCCGGCCGCGCTCGCCCATAGATTGCGTTTCTTCACGGTGGTCTAAAAACCACTGAAGACGGGCAGCAATACTTTGGGGGTCACTGGGGTCACAAGCCAATCCATACCCCGGCTCCACATACATCTCCTTCCAATCTTGCAGATCAGAAACCAAAACGGCGAGGCCGTTCGCTAGGTAATCGAAAGGTTTGTTGGAAGCCCCTACCATGTGTTGAAAATTGAAATCGTCCGAGTGCATCGGAAAGAGAGCCAGTCCTACTTCACATTGTGCCGCTAAATGAAACAACTCGGACCGAGGCTTCGGCGGAAAGAGAGATACATATTTTTTTACACCTATTTCCTTGGCTCTTTGTTCAAAAATATTTCGATAACCTTGAGAACCGACTGTTTCGTAACCGATAGCCAATAACCGAACCTGCCCCTCCAGCAATGCAAGCGCCTTTAGCAACGTTAACGGAAGCAGATAAGGATTGAGACTCCCGTGATAATAAATTTTGAGGGTGGGATCGCCATTTTCTTTGGCGAGAGATTGACGCAAGGTGGACATTTCTCTTTTGCTTGGGCAGTTCCAAATGCAATGGATCATACGATGAGTCTGAGTATCATTTAAAAATCTGTCCGCTCGTTCTTTACTTGGAATGACGACTACATTGGCTTGACGAGCGATTTTTCTCCGACACCAATGACATAGGTTAAACCATAATCTTCCGCCAGAACTTCCGGGTGAATCATGTTCGTGATAAATGATTCGTGCTCCTAGGAGGCTCAGGAACCAAGCAAGGGGGCATGACCAAAGGTCCGAAGCGTAGATCCATTGGGGGCGCCAGAATAGAAACCAAGTAATCGTCCAGACACAAAACCAGAGATAGTGAAGTTTTTGTTTCCATCCTTCGCGGCAGAAGGGAAGAAGTTTGACCGAAATCCTGGGATGTTCCTGAAATTGCAATCTATTCGCGCCAAAGGCACCCGTGCCTAAGAAGCGTACCTGCCAGCCGCGGTCCGCCAGAATCCGGGAGCTGTGTTCCAGCGAAGGGTATCCGGCTGGATTGGTATACTGTATGTAGATAACCTTATTCAAAATTCAAAATTCTTTCGAGATTGCGGTAGGTGATAGGGCCATAACCATTTTGTTTCTGTATTCTGAATTTGGAGGTAATACCCGAAATCCACTCTTTGATACCTCTTTTTCGAAATCGGCAAGGGGATAGCTTCCATGTAGTTCAATGATGATCATTTTAACGACGTTAAGCCATGCTTTGACACCGTCAAACACCTGTTTTTCTGCTCCCTCGATATCTACCTTGAGAAGATCGGTCGATTCCAAACCGCATTCTTGCATGATTTGGTCCATTGAATAAGTTCTGATCTCCTTCCCCGAAGGGCGCATGGTGGTGAGGCATCCGCCCCAACTCGGCTTCGAATCGTCAAACCAAGCTTCTCCAGAATGAGAATTGACAGCTCTTCAATGAGGGTGACTCTCAGAGATGAAAGATTTCTTTTAAGGAGGAGAAAGTTTTCCGGGTTTGGTTCAATGCAGACAAAATTAGCTTTTGGAAAATACTGGCTGAAATAGAGTGTGGTCAAACCTACATTGGCTCCGAGATCGATGATATTCCGAAAAGAACAATCCAGGAATTTCGGCAATCGATAGCATTGATCTAAAAATACTTCGTTCAAGACGAAGAGATCGCCCGCATAAGTACGAAACCAGACATCAATGGTTCGGTTCATTAACTTAAGGCAGTAACGCTTCGTGGCTTCCTTTTGGTTCTTTTTTGTCCGGCCAAAGTGGTTCCGCAGGTGAAACTGAGTCATGGCGATAAGCAAGGACCACGTAATCTTTTGATTGGCACCAAACCTGAAAATAAACCTCATCTCTTCGAAGTAACGACATGCCTTACGGATAGCCTGTCTAAGTGTCGGCATCATGGGCGGCTTTAATCTTTGGGTTTTTGTTTCTAAGTTGGGTTTCATATAAAGACATTATATCTTGGGCAATTTCTTCTACGGTTCTCGGAGCTTTTATCCCACGTGACAAACGGGCCACCAAATCCGGGCTGTCAACAAGCCGCTGAAAGGATTCGGCCCATGTTTTTGCTGATCGAAATTCTTCCACCAAAAGGCCGTTGGTTTCATGTTTAACAAATTCTGAAATCCCGCCTAAATTCGACCCCACGACGGGAATTCCAGCTGCGAATGCCTCCAGAACCACCATAGGTCCTGTCTCCAACCATTGAGAGGGGACGGCGAGGACATCGAAATTTTTCAATGTAGATATAATTTCTTCGCCATGGAGGGAGGGATGGAAAGTGATTCGTCTATCCTCTCCGGCCAAAGCATGCATCTCCCGTTCATAGCCATGGCCGAATTCTCCTTGCGCAACCCCATAAAGATCCAAGGTGACGGAAAGGCGAAGAGACGATTTCACAGCCTGAATCAAAATATGAAGTCCTTTGGTCTTATCCATGCGACCCATAAAAGCAACTTTTAATCTTAGTCGTGAGCTCGTGACTTCCGATTTTGAGCAGTTCGTAGAGAGCGCGGAGGGTTGACACAATCCATACCGAGAGACGGCGATCTTGTGAGGGGATACGTGATTCCGAACCAGAAGATCCCTGACCCAATAAGCTGTTGCAACAATGGAGTCAACTTCTCCTAGAAACCGATGAAGTGTTTGGTGGCGGAGTCTGACAAGTTCTGACATTCGGAGGGCCGTCCAAGCTCCTCCAGCGAGACCCATTCGTCCCATGAGCCGGCCGACGACGGACGGAAGACTTCCTATTGCTTGAGCAGCCAATCGATTCATTCCCAAGCCATGAAGCGTGCATTGAGAACAGAGACGCTGCCGAAGAACGCCGTCACAGATTTCTTTACCCCAACGCACCAAGGTTCCCCGCTGGCAACTCACGGTCGGCGTGTGATATGTAAAGATAATAGGAATTCCTCTGGATTTTGCTTCGCGTACCAAACGAAGAGAAACGCCGCGCGTGAAGGCGTGAAGATGAACAAGGTCCGGTTTTTCCTCATCCAAAATCTTGGAGAATGCCCGGGCTGCTTCGAAATTCCCTTCACCGTAAAGCTCCCGAAGATCACTTACCGCAGAAGGAACAGCAAAGCGCCGAACCTTGAGACCTTTGTGAGAATAGGCGCTCTCCTTTTCAGCCGGCGCGCATATCACGGACTCCACTCCAAATTTTTTTAAACCTTGAGCGAGTGCTTCAACATAAACTTCCGTTCCCCCGACCGCGTCGGGGTAAAAACAAAATGGGACTTGGAGAGTTTTGAACAAAAGAAGAAGTGACTAGATCAAATCAAATGACCGGCGAATTTTTTTTATCAATTGTTCTGAAGTTTCAAGAGAATCCTCGATTTCTGTCTTGGTTAACTCGGAATTCCCCGTGAAAGGATAACGATCTTCGATGTAATATTGAGTAATTTTTAGACAGGCTTCCCGAAATTTCTCAAAGGAGGCATCATGCTGAACGGTCTCGTTCAAAAGAGTGTCCAAATCATGAATCCGGCGAAGCGCCCATCCCTTTGAGAGCAGATAGCCTTTGAGATATTTTTCCAAAGCCTGCTGAAGGTTGAAAGCGGCTCCGTCCAGGTCATCCAGTTTTAGAAGATTTCTTGCGCGGATAAGTTCTTTGTCGCCGAGCCGGAACCAGTCCGAAGGATAATTGGATTCTTTACCCTTCATACAAGATTCTGCCATTTTTTATAATCTCAGCAATAAATTGATCTCCCCGATTAAGCCGATCGGAAAGCTCCTGAGGAGTCAATACGATCACCCCGAATGGGACAAGCCGCTTTGGATCCGAAACAATCCGGCTAACATTCACTCTCCGATCGATGGGTCTTTCGGAAGTTTCTTTAACGACCATCAAATCAATATCGCTATCCCGATGAGGCTGGCCGTAAGCGTAGGAACCGAAAAGAATGATTTTTTGAGGACGGTAGTTTTTTTTGATTCTATCGACGATATCGAGAATGACTTTTTGGTTGGGAGTTTCTTGAATGTTCATGAGTTTCTCTTCCCTTTTGGCGGCATTATATCACTTCTTCTCTCTCCGCAGGCTCGCAAACTACGGATTCTATGCTCAGCTTTTTCAAATTTTTAGCGAGCGCTTCGGCATAAACTTCCGTTCCCCCGACCGCGTCGGGATAAAAACAAAATGGGACTTGGATAATTTTAATGATAGTAACCTTCCGTTAATCCAAATATTTTGGGTGCTGGTACTGGAAGAAGAATTCATTATGCAGTATTAACAAGCGTTGAAAAAGCGTTTTGAAGGACGCGCGATAAAAAGAGGACAGAATTTCCTTTTTAGCTTCGTCCGTCATACGAGCTTCGAAGGGTTTCATTTCTAACTTGAGCATTTGCGCTTCCTTCCTCACCCGCTCTTTAAGCCGATTGGATTTATTTTCTGGGTAATCTCTAAAAAAACCCAACTGTTTTGTCGTATGCACCACAAGAGCTCCCGAGTAAATGTGAGAGAACCACCAGACGTCAAGACAGCAATGATAGTCCTCATTGAATCTGGCTTTACCAAACTGTTTATGGCTCCAAAAAATACATTCCTGAGGAAGTTCATATGGACCGGCGTTCGTAAAAATAAACGGGTAGACGAAAGACTTCATTTGTGTCTCCCACCATCCCTTTCGGAGGAGAAAAAGACTTTTTCGAGGCAACCACCTTCGGCCGACCAGAACATCAAAGCGGGTCTTGAGATAAGCTCCTCCGACATGGGATAAGCATCCTCTAAGATAGACATCGTCGCTATTGAGATAGGCTGCTATTTCGCTGGTAGCGCGTTCCAATCCCTTATTAACAGCATGGGCTTGTCCCCTATCTGGCTCGCTCACCCAGTAAGTCAGCCATTTCTCATATTTTCTGATAATCTCTATAGAATTGTCTGTGCTACCACCGTCAATAACAAAATACTCCAAATTGGGATAACCCTGGAGAAGGACAGAGCGGATGGTTTCTTCGATAAATTTTCCTTGATTGTAAGAAGGGGTTACGATACTGATGCGAGGCCAAGGTTCGATGCCAGGTGCGGTATTCGAATGTTGCGGGCTTTCTTCTGTCCAGGGCCAGCCGGTTTTCCCAGCAGGAGGCGAAGGCAATTCATCGAGTCTTGGACAATGCGTCATAGAGTCCTGCTTTCTACGACATCGCGCACAAATTTAAGCTGTGCGATTTTATTTTCTAGACCTACCGTCCAATTTGCGTGATGAAGAATAATATTTCTTGGGATTTCCAGATACATTCCCGGTTCCCACTGTCTTCCGGTCAAAGTCCCCGCTCCAAAAAATTCCACGGGTAAATAGCCCCATTTGATTCCATATTTATTCTGGGGAGGAAATAAGCGGTGAGCCAACCATGGATCTTTTTTTTTAAAAATTCTCACAAGTCGGGCTCCTATTCGTTGTGTCAATCCAGAAATTTTGTTATTCAGCAGCAATGAATTGATAATCTCTTGATCTCCTTTATCCTGATCCGATTGTTTTGAGACTATTTGTTTGGCATCCTGCCATAATTTGAATGTCTTCTGATTGGCTCGGCACGCTAAAAAACCACAACATAATTTTCCATTCGGAGTATCACGTTGAAAAATAATATCTTTTCCCCACATTAACTTAAGAATGGCGCTCTCTGTAGGTCTAAAAAATTGGACGTCGGTATCAGAATAAATAAAGATTTCACCCTGGTTTTCTTCTATGGCTTCGAGAATCAAATCGCATTTTCGAAGCATGGTGGCGCTCCACCCCTGGCTTCTAAATTCTCCGGTGGGGCAATCTTGGTTGCATTCGATAATTTTCAACGTATAGGCATCCTGCAATCCGGGAAGGAACCATTCATCTTTTAGAACTCGATGAGAAGACGTGTAGAAGGTGTAAAGTTTCAAGAGGTGCGTTTTTTGCCAACGATATCTTGCGAAGAAAAAGAAGGCGCGTGATCCCCTTTTTCTTCTATAAATACCAGGTGCCATAATTGAAACATTAAAGCCGGCCAGACTTTCCAGGTATGATCCGCCCGGCCGTCCAGATGAGGTTCGACAAATTGATCATAAAACTGACGGTGAAAAATGCCTTGTCTTGCGAGGCGCTCCGGATCTAAAAGCTGTTTCGCTAGTGCAGCCAAGCGGCCCCGAAGCCACATACAATTTGGAATAGTAAAGCCTCGCTTTGGGGCGTGGGTGATTTCTTGGGGCAGCAAATCTTTCATGGCTTTTTTAAGGAGATATTTCGGATCATTGCGATGCGTCCTCACCGACGCGGGTATTCGAAAAATCAGCTCCGCAAACTTGTGATCAAGAAAAGGAACTCTAGCTTCCAAAGAATGGGCCATTGAAAATCTATCGGTCATGAACAGAAATTCGTCTACCAATTGCGTTTTAATGTCGACGTAGGCGATCGCATCCCGGATATTGTGCGCTCCGGAACGCCGGTAAATTCCCTCAAGCAAGGAAGGGGTGTCGAAAGCGTAAGTTTTATTTCCAGGAAACAAAATTTGTCGTTTGATTTCGTCGGTCATATAGTACCAAGTACGAAAGTAACGATCGAGAAGGGGCCGATTGATAAATTTCGAAACCGCGGTTTCGAATCGAGCTCGAAGAAGGCTGTTTTCATAGCAGAGAAATTTCCCGTAGTTACCGAAAAGTTCATCGCCTCCCGTACCCGTTACTCCCACAGTTACCTCTTCGCGCATAAATTTATAGATGTACCAAGAAGGAAGCCCGCCTCCATAGGGTTCATCCAAAAACCAAACCATGTGCAGCAAATCCCGAAGGAGGGTTTCCTCATCCAAGACCAATTCGTGATGGTCCGTCCCGTAATGCTGGGCCACGATTCTTGAAAGGGGTAATTCGCTCCATGTTTGTTCTTCTGATTTTGAAAATCCTAACGAGTAGGTTTTGATGTTGGAATGCCCTGACTCGGCCGCTAGCGCCGCGAGAGTGGACGAATCGACACCTCCGGAAAGAGAAAAACCTAGCGGAACATCACTTTGCATCCATCGTTTAACCGCTTGTTGAAGTTCCGTCCGTATGAGTTCGCACCATTCTTCTTCGGATCTCTGCTCTGTCCGTCCGGGCTGCAGATCCCAGTAAGGCGAAATGGATAATTCTTTTGTGTCCAACTTATAGTTAAATTGATGGGCAGGGAGAAGGCGCTTGACGTCCCGAAAAATCGATGACTCACCCGGCACATATAAAAGGCTCATGAAATGGAAAACGCTTGCCGGGTCTATTTCTCGTTGAAAAAAGGGAAGGGGGAAAAAAGCTTTTAACTCGGATGCAAAACTGAACCAACCGGAATGCTGCAGATAATAAAAGGGTTTGATGCCGAACCGATCTCTCGCACCAAAGAGCAGGCGGCGGGATTTGTCATAAATGACAAAAGAAAACATTCCATTCAGATCATGAACCATATCTTCTTTTTTATCTTCATAGAGATGAAGTAAAACTTCGGTGTCGGAATTTCTAGTTTTGAAATGCCGGCCGCGGGCTTCCAAGCGAGCGCGGAGTTCCGGCGCATTGTAAATTTCACCGTTATAGACAATCCAGAGGGTTTCATCTTCATTGCTCATCGGCTGGTCGCCACCCTCAAGATCCAGGATGGCGAGACGCCGCATCGCCAGGGAAACGTCATGATTAGGATTGCGGTATTCTCCGAAACTATCCGGACCTCGATGAATTTGAAAAGCATTCATCTGAGAGATCCACGAAGGATCCTGCTTACCTACAATACCTACGATCCCACACATTGGCTTGTCTTTTCTTTCTTTTGAAAAGGCATCAAAAAATCTACGTTGTGAGAATCGGTGATCCATTCTGCAAACGTGTTCATGTCGGCAGCTTGAGAGATTTCTTTGATGCGTTTTGCACGGATAACGACATTATGGTCCAGGGGATGCCCCAAACGATTCAGAGGCATTTGAACCATTTCAAAGGTCTTGAATGGGCAGGGGCGAAGTTTAAAGAGTGCATACGCGTGTTTCTTGGCCAATAAGGTTTGTTCTGGATTCAAGCGGGGAAAATCTAGAATATGTTCGATGCGAGAGAGGTATTCTTCTCGGCTCTGTGAATCAATCGTAAATCCCAGGCCGGAATAACGCCCGGTTCCCGCAGTAAAAACTGGGATGCCAAAACAAGGCATCTCAATGCCAATGGTGCCGCGTACGGTCAAACAATAATCCGTTACTTCAAAAAGGGAATAAGTACTGATATCCGTGTCGGGTTCAACGATATGAATGTGCGGCGGAAGCTCGCCAATGCCTGCTTGGAGAGCTAACAAATCCCGGGGCTTCGCGCTACTGCCCATCTGTTTCATTTTCCACACGTAGTCAGGATGGAGTTTAATGATCCAATTGACGGCTGCATTCTCGCTTGCAACCTTTACGGTCTCCACTAGCCATTCTTCATAATCATTAAACAAGCTCTCCCCGTAAAAAAAAGTGGCATCCCAAAGAACGTGAGAAAAAATGACGGCTGTTTTTTTATGCGGATCAAGGCCCAGCTGGCTTCGCACCTCCGCTGAGCTCTTTATTTTTTTCCCTACTTGAAGGTACTTACGGTTAAACCAAGTGCCGTTTTCATAACGTCCTTTGAGTTCTTTCATTAATTCTTGCTCGCAAAGTTCCGTCCATGGCATTTCCTTAACCTGCTTCCAAGTCTCTTCGGATAAAGAAAACGGGTGGAGGTGGCGATTTCCCCGATGGTAACGTTTAAGAGCAAGAGCATCGGAGCGATGGGAACGCATAAATTGGATGGTGTCCACGCCCCGATTGACCGACACATCAAAAATTTCCCCGTAAGGCGTGTAACCTTTTTCTAAAAAAAGAGTTATTGCCGGTTCTACTTTGTCGAAAAGAAGTTCGGCTGCCAAAACCGCTTGCATCGACCGAGGCAGGCATTCTGTTAGCAGCTCCTTTACCTGAGGATTAGAAAATTCAATGCTCCCGTGGCGAAGGGAACGTGTGATCGCCGATAAAACATGCCGGCCTGTATCCACGCCGCGGTACTTGAAATCGCAAAGTGACTTAAATGAAGGATTAGTCGAAAGAAGTGCCTGCGTCTCTTTCAAAAGAGATTCTTTGAAAGTGGCGGCGAGCAACTCGTCGAAGAAAATAAATTCGTTATACCCAAAAACTCGAAAATATTTGATAGCTCGCTGACATGAGCGGTTGGTCACAATCACAGGGGTAAAACCTTTTATCTGAAGCGCCTTGGCCAACATCCCCTCCATTTTGATTTGGGCGATCCAATCGGTCAGGCTGACAATCAAAACTTTCTTCCCGGGAGCAGAAGATGCAGCGGGATCGGAAAGGAAGTTATATTTCTGCTTGAACTCATAAAAGTCCCGGCTTAAATCCATATCATGGAAAATCGTTTGGGGCCTGCGAAGATAGCGCCAGATTTTCCGTAATGACATTTTTAAAAGATTCTTTAACTTTCCGTTAGTGAAGGTGAGAACCATGTTGACGCTTAAGCAAAAGAAACTCCGCAATTTCAATGTCCGCCGGACCATCAATATCAATGGAGTCCAAAGGATCCATGACGAAAGGACGGCAATCCTTGCCATAGAGATTATTGCCTTCCATGATGACTTGTGTTCGAACCGCTAGAACCGCCGGACCGTTCCGCGCGTAAAGCCGGGGCTTATCCTGACGTCTTAAAATAGGCAATCCCCCTTCTTGCAGGGAAACGAGCTTTTCATTTTTTAACTCCATTAAGGAAACCGGACTAAATTGATGAGGAACTTCCATGACGCTGACGACAGAATCCGCCCTTGTTTCTAATAGGATGTCTACCGCTTGATCAATATGTTCCGGCCGACGAAGCGGGGAAGTAGGTTGAAGCAACACGATTACGGTCGGCTGATAGCATTCATTTTCCTGAAGTTTTCTTAAGACGTGTTGAACGACATCCAAACTTGGGGTTTCGTCTTTGGCGAGTGCCGCTGGGCGAAAAAAGGGAATTTCAACTCCCCATTGTTTACCGATTTCGGCGATAGCCGGGTCTTCTGTGCTTAAGACGACGCGCGTAAGTCTTTTGCTTGCCAGAGCCGCTTCGCAGGTATAAGACAGAAGCGGTTTTCCGGCCAAAGGAGAAATATTTTTCTTCGGAATCCCCTTGGATCCGCCGCGTGCCGGAATAATACCTAGAATTTCCAGTAAGACCTCCTGAATCTATTCAATAGACAATCCGCTTCTGAATTTGGATAGAACACTTAGCTAAAACATCCGCGATTTTTTCTCCGGCGTGTCCATCTCCATAAATATATTCTTTGGAGTAGCGCCCATTGCCCAACTGTTTTTCGATTGCCTGCCTGATTTCTCCCTGGTCACAATCAACATCAATAACGTTTTTACCTCTTTCTCTTCCCCTTTGACGTGTCCCGATGTTCACCGCAGGAACACCTAAAAAAGCTCCCTCTCGAATCGCGGCGCTGGAGTTTCCCACCATACAGGCACAACGAATCATGAGCCGCAGAAAGGTTTCCGTAGAAAAGTTTTTATAAAAACGGACGTATTCATGGGAAGAATGTTCGCGAAATTTGCGCATTCCTCGCGAAATATCTTCTGAGCCGGCATCCGCATTCGGCCAAAGCATAATCACCGGCATTTTTAGTTCTTGAAGAGCCGCGAGCGTCTCCGTTATTTGGAATTCCCCATTGCCGTATTCCGTTGTTACCGGATGCTGGCTCACCAAAAGAAACGGCCGATCCAAATCAATACGACCGCCGACTCCTTCATATTCCAACCTTTCGCGCTCGGGTAATTGTCCATTTTTTCCCGCAATTTCTGATGCCAAATCAATCCGCGGACAACCCACCATATGCACCTTTGAGGGATCTTCACCCATCCGAATAATTCGCTCCGCAGCCTGGGGACTGGCTGGAAAATGGATGTGGGCAAGTTTTGTGATGGCGTGGCGGATGCTTTCATCGATAGAACCGGTGATTTCTCCGCCCATCGTGTGCGCTAATGAAATATTCATATAGGCACTGGCGACCGCTGTAGCCATCGTTTCGAAGCGGTCGCCTACGGTAATCACAATGTCTGGTTTGAGATGTTCAAAAATAGTGGGCAGTTCTAATAAACCCAGACCCGTAGACTTCGCCATCGTTAAAGGAGTTTCTCCTTCAATAATCATATGCACCTTGGCGGCCGGCTTGAAACCGTCCGCTTCGATGAGATCCGCAACTGAGCCGAAGCGGTCCAAAAGCGCGGATGCGCCTACAACGACTTGTAATTCTAAATTCGGATGCTTCTGAATCGCACGCATTGCGGATTTAATGCTGCTGTAATTGGCTCGAGAGCCGATGACGACACAGACCTTACGCATTTTTCCAGTCAATGTCCTTTTCTGAAATTGTTTGATTGGCACGAATGTGACAAGCGGCCCGGTGTCCGAGAATATCTTGATGCCGCCGCGCGGGCAAACCGCTTCCCGGCTTCTTCAAGCCGATCATCTCTTTGGTGATTACCGCTCCTGCAGGAATATCAACTAATGAAACTAAACTTTTTTCGAAAATCTCCTTCATCGCTTGGAATGGTTTTACATCATTTTTATCAACGGGATGCGCCAGGATCGTCTCGATAGCTCGGATTCCTTGGACGAGTTCGGTAAACTCTGGCGGTTCTAGAGAATGCTTCGCATCGCTGCCATACATCTGACGGCTCAGAGTAAAATGTTTCTCAATCACGACCGCCCCTAGCGTTACGGCTGCAAATGCAGCGTAATTGGTCAAGGTGTGATCGGAAAGTCCCACAGGAAGTTTGTAGCGGTCTTTCATCTCCAATAAAACGTTTAAACCCACTTGCTCATAAGGACAAGGGTAAGCCGAAGTGCACTGAAGAATGGTGAGATGATTATGATGAGATAAAACTGTGTTGACTGCTTCGTCCAACTCGGACCATGAACTCATCCCGGAAGATAAAAGGATAGGCTTACCGAGTTTGGCAATCTCCTCCAATAGAATTAAATTAGTGACCTCGCCTGAAGGAACTTTGTAGCGTTTCACGCCGAGCTTCTCTAAGAGTTCGACGGCTTCGACACAAAAAGGCGAAGAAAGAAATTCAACCCCGTTTTTTTCACAATGCATTTTGAGGGTTAGCCAGCCATCCCGTTGAAACGAAGTCCGTTCAAAGTATTGGTATCGAGATTCGTTATTGAAATAAGGGGGTGTCGGTGCATTTTTCAAAGTCTCGGCCGACGCAACATGAGTTTGGAATTTAACCGTATCGACACCGCATTCGCTAGCGACATCGATAAGGCGCCCGGCAATGCCAAGACTCCCATCATGAACAGAACCAACTTCAGCAATAATCGTAGTGTTCATTTTTTACCTATGCGGCTTGGTGCCGCAGGATCTCTATTGAGAATGAACCATTTTGTCCAAAGTTTTAGATGATTTAGGTTTAACAATCTTCGCTGAAATCGAATGACAGATCCGAGCGACCGTTTCTGTGGAATGTGGGCCAACGCTAAAGATGAAGCCTTAAGAGAACGTCCCATGACGTTGTGTTCTTTGTCAAACTGTTCATAGCCATGGGTCCAATCGAATTCCCATCGCTTAAATCCTTGCCACTCAGGCATCACTGATAAATTCAGTTCTTCATAGTGAAAAGCGCCGGGAAATAGGCCCGAGAATTCCTGACCCCAAACGGAGGATAAAAAACAGTTATGGTGGGCTAACACCTGGATATCAAACATCATGCTGGCCACAAAGGAAAGTCGATTGGCAAGTTGAAACTTAGGACCATCCAGTAATAACGCTACCGGAGGTTGAAGATTTTTGATGGCGGAGGGGAAAAGATTGAAAATGTCTCCTGCCAGAAAATTCAAATGGCGGTAACGCCTGAGCGCCCCCAAAGCTTTTTTCTCTTCGATGGGTTGATAGTCCGCCGAAACAACCTCGATACCGGCTCTTTCAGCATATTCACCAAGAACATAGGTTGAGTAAGCATCTTCCCCGCGTCCTGATTCGATGATGGAGCGAATTTTATATAAATCGCACATCCCAAGAAATGCTGCCATTTCTCCCGGATAAATTCCTGTGCGCCATTCGATGTTCCAGGTTTCAATTTCATGCGCCCACATGATAATCTTGGTCTTAAGTTGTTGGGTGTCCTGTTCCAGAAGGGTGCTCATCGCTATTTTTGGTTTACTTTATCCTTTGCAAATGCGCCATACGATGGACGGTTTTGATCAACTTAAAATCGCCACGAGCGAGGATTTCTCCCACGAGACGACCGACTGTCTCAGAATGCGTTTTGGAAAGCGTTTCATCGAATGCATCATCAAACAATAAAGCACCTCCTTGGCGCACACGTGTGCCGAATCGTTCAAAATCATTCTTTGCTCCTTCATAACTGTGATCGCCGTCAATCAACACCAGATCGACTTCTCCTGTTTCAATTTCCACGGTTCGAGAATCGCCTGCAATGATGTGAATTTTAAGCCCCAGACGCTGACTTAAATCCGTAAGCTGCTCGTCGAAAGATCGCGATGTGGTTTTTTGATAAAGACGAGCCTTTTTTTCGCCGCAATCAATCGACCAGAGCTCTCCCTCTTTTCCCATTGCCGCCGCCATTAGCAGCGTAGAGCCTCCTTTGTAGCGCCCAATTTCAATGATTTTGCGAGCTTTGATTTGACGAATAAGTCCAAAAAGATAAGCGGCCTGCCGAATGGTCATCGAAATCACACCATGGTTGAGGGAAGTGTCCGCAAATAATCCTGCAAGATGCTCAAACTGAAGGTCGCTGCCCGGAGAAAAGTCGAAAGGCATGTTATCCAGATTCGGATTTCGATTTAACAACGGCCCGAGCGCCTCAAATACGGCCTGCGGATTTTGCTTAAATAAACGGGATATAAGAACGTTTACCATCTTTGACATTTGTTAAACGCTCTGTTTTATCGTTTCGCCTGAATGGACCGGTTATGTGAGGCTGCCCAATGAATGGTTGATTTCATCCCTTCGTCGAGTGAAACTTTTGGATTCCATTTTAAAATTGTGCGGGCCCGGCTAATGTCGGCTGTTATAGAGCGCTGATCGCCCGGACGCTCCGCTCCGGAAAGAATCGGATAATCCTTTCGGGACCTGCCCAAAGCTGCGAGTGTTAAATCGGCCAGCCGGTTGACGGAACATGAATTTCCCGTCCCCAAATTGATGACGAGTCCATGCGTTGCGGGGCAATCGATCGCTTGGATCCACGCCTCCACCACATCCCTGATATGTACAAAGTCTCTTGATTGATTACCATCGGAATAAATTGTGATCGGTTCGTTACGCAGAATATTTCCAATAAAAATCGCCAATACCCCTTGGTAAGGATTGTTCAAACTCTGCCGCTCACCGTAGACATTGAACATCCGGAAGGAGGTAACATGAAGTTTAAAATCCAGATCGGGTCGTTCTGAACTGACGTGAACATAACGTTCCGCCGCATATTTGGTAATTCCATAATAGGAATTGGGAACGCAGGGTTCAGCTTCAGAAACTAACGCCGCTTTAGAAATTCCGTAAATCATCATGGAGCTGGCGTAAAGCAATCTGGGAACTTGATATTCCACGCACTTTTTGACTACATTGATTGTGCCCATCACATTGACTGAGAGATCGCGTTCCGGTTCAATAAAGGATTGGACGATTGAAGCTTGTCCCGCAATATGAAAAACGAGGTCTAATTTTTTTCTAAATACCTTGTCGAGGTCGTTGATGCTCGTCACATCACCTCGAATGTAATCAGCGGAAGGATTCACATTTTCTTGGACGCCTGTTGATTCATTATCGATCACAACGACTTCATGACCCTCTTTGATCAGGCGGTCAACCATGTGACTGCCTATGAATCCGGCGCCCCCGGTTACAAGAATTCTTTTTTTTCTCAAAGGGTCATCGCCTTTTCAGTTTGAGCGCTTGAAATATTTTCCAATTCTTCAACAATCCTGCCGCCCGCGGCCGAAGGGCTAAAATATTTTTCATAGGTTTGGCGGCCCGCTTTGCCTAGTTTCTCCCGTAAAGAAAGATCCCCCAACGCACGCAGGACCGACTTTGCAAGGTCATTTCCATCCTCCGCAAGCAATGCATTTTCTCCATGGATCATCTCCGGAATTCCAAACGCATTGGCCCGATGCGCAACCACACAACAGCCGAAGGACCATCCGACAACAATTCGTACCCGATTTCCTAATTTAATGGGTGTCGGAACAAGCAAAATATCCGCCGAGAGAAACTCATCATCCGGATGCTCCTTATGACCCAGAAATTGGACTGAGGGACGATTCAACATTTGAAACAAATCAGGAGGCAAAGTTTCTCCGCCCACTATGCGGACTTCAAACCCACCGGTTCCCAATTTTTTCTCCAAGCTAGGAAGTGTTTTCTTTACAAACAAATAGAGCCCCGATAGAGTCGCCGTTCCACCGAGGTGACCGATCATCAAGATTACAAGCTTGTTTTGGCGGCCTTTCGCCTTCCGTCGATCATACCAACGGGCTCCTCCTCCGTCAGGAACGGGGGTATGAAGATAATGACAATGAGAAAGTCCCCTCCGCCGTATCCATTCAGCGTGATGAGAGGAGAAAGATCCCACGTTGTCATATTCACGCAGGAGCTGAATCATGATTCGAGACTGTTGGAGATAAGAAACAAGGCCCCTAAGCGAGTGATAGACTTGCCGCCAGAGAGGGATTTTATTTCCCCGAACTTTTCTGAAAGACTGCTCAATTTGATTCCGATAACGGCCGACTAAAAAATCAAGATCTCCTATTGTCGCCATCCTCGGCGCGATGTCTGTGATCCCGGCCAGGGAGGCGGTTGGCGGCCAATGATAAGTTAAGATTGCATCGGGTTGGATCTGGCGAAGGACGATTTTCATTTCGGGGGCCAGCGAGGCCCAAGGGTAATAATCAGAAATTCTTGGAAAAAATGTGTGGTAAAGCGACATGAGTTTTCTCTGCCACGAGTTTTGATGATTTCTTGAAGTCCCAGAAAGATGAACGGGAAAAGGGATGACACCGGCCCCCGTTATTCGCAAAGCCTCAAGACGTTTTTTTGTTTCGGCTTCTTCCAAATCTGAGGCTGGGATCAAGGGAATCGCTGTCAAACGATGTCCATGCTCGAGAAAAGCCTGGATAAGGGACCAACCCGTAATGGCGCCTCCGCCCGTCGATGGATTGGGAATATTCTCTACGATGAACGCGATATGCAAGGTTCTGCCTTTCGTTCCAGCAACTCTTCATAAAGTGCCTTGTAGTTTCTTGCCTGAACCTCGAGCGAAAATTTTTCTTCCACCATCTTTCTCGCCTGAACTCCCATCCGTTTTCGCTCTTCCGGGTGCTCCATCATCCATTTGATTTTCCGGCCCAGGTCGGAAGCGTCTCCTTTGTTTGCCAAGAGTCCCGTTGACCCAGGGACGACCATATCCGGAATCCCTCCCGTTTCGAAGCCAACAACGGGGACTCCGCAAGCCAATGACTCGAGCGCAGTTTGCCCAAATGCTTCTTGTAATGAAGGAACCACGGAAATATCCGCCGCGTTATAGGCCAAGGAAAGCAAAAAATCGTCCTGCACGTAACCTAAGGATCGATGAGGAATCTTCTCCACGCCGGCAGGATTACCGCTACCGACAAGCAAAAGCAAAAATCCTTCCTTATGCGGATGAACCAACGAATCTCTTAATAGCGAAAACCCTTTTCTGGGAAAGTCGAGCGATGCGGAAACGAAAAGGATGACGAATGTTTCATCGGGAATATTGAGGGTTGACCTTAGAAGACGGTGCTTTTGGGGCGTAAAGACATTCGTGTCCAAACCATAATGAATCGTACGAATTTCAAACTTTGAAAACAGGGGGCTTTTCCCGGCTTGCCCCGCCAGCCAAAAACTGTTGGCCACAACGCAGAGATCTTCTTTCCCGAGCCTTGAGAAAATCTTTGATTTCCTCTTCCAAATCTTGTGGGAGAGATCGTTCGAGTTGCTCGAGCTGAGTTGTGGACAGGCCCCGCATTGATCTTGCCACTTTCCACATTCTTGGTCATAGCGACATCCGCCTGTGAAGGGACCCATGTCATGCAAGGTCC
Organism: uncultured bacterium; assembly: GCA_964372875.1. Classification (GTDB taxonomy): domain Bacteria; phylum Omnitrophota; class Omnitrophia; order Omnitrophales; family JACQLI01; genus CAYJTB01. The sequence continues at coordinate 35,474 of CAYJTB010000004.1, read as the reverse complement.
ACACGATGGGGATCCGGCTGGGGAACGTTGAGAAAAAGGAGGAATAATCGAGGAAGCGGGGAACCCAGTGGAGATTGACAATATCCGGAGAAGAGATCTCCTGAATGACGGCTTCCCCGTAGACACTCCGTTCTTGATCAAAGGCTGGCGAATCTTCGGGACGCTTTCTCTGGTAGGGACGAAAGTCCCACTCCAGCTCTCTCCGTAGGACAAACCTCTTTAACCTACTCGTCAAATTCGAACTAAGAGGGATGGTCCTTACGTGGGGGTCGGAAGTCTTCTTCTCCGTTACCAACATCTGAGATTCAGTCCCTAATCGGCGAAGCCCTGAATGTAGACGCATCGCGGCGCGAGCTGCACCTCCAGGACCATCGGTGGTGCTTAGGTGAACAACTCGGATAGGGTTAAAGGCCATAACGCGCATCGGTTACCCTCGGCCCGTGCGACTGCCCGTGTGCACATTTTGAACCAGCTCTAAAAAGATGTTATCTAGTGAGCGGGCGATTTCCCAGGTAGGATAATCGGATTTAAATCGGCCCATGTCGGTAATATAACAAATATGGTCGCCTTTTCTGGCTTCTGCCACATATTCGGTTTCAAGTTTCTTTCCCATGAGATTTTCAAAACAGCCAATGGCTTCAATCACGGATACGCTATTGGCGCGACCTCCTCCCAAATTGTACACGGCGGCAATGCGTGGGTTTTCATAAAAAGCCATGAAGGCCCGGCAAACATCCAAAGAATGAATGTTGTCCCGCACCTGTTTTCCCTTATACCCGTAGATGCGATACGCCCTGCCTTCCCTGACACAGCGAGCCAGATAGGCTAAAAATCCATGCATCTCAGCCCCTGAATGATTGGGCCCCGTAAGACAGGAACCGCGAAAACAAACGGTAGGAATTCCAAAATACCGACCGTATTCTTGGACCATAATATCTGCCGCCAATTTGGAGGCCCCGAAAAGGCTGTGCGTCGAAGCATCAATCCGGCACGTTTCATTGATACCTTTATAATATTTTTGGTCCGCATAGTCGTATCGTGTTTGGAGCTCTGTAAGAGATAAATCATTCGGGGCATCCCCATAAACCTTATTGGTACTCATGAAAATAAAAGGGGATTCTGTGGCATAATGACGAACTGCTTCCAGAAGATTGAGAGTCCCCCCGGCATTAATCTCGAAGTCATCAAAAGGGATATCTTTGGCCAAATCGTGAGAAGGCTGCGCGGCGCAATGGATCACGAGGTTGGGTCTATTTTCTTGAACGAATTTCAATATCGCATCCCGGTTTCGGATATCCAGAGGATAGTGATTGAAATGCCGCGTTATTGATTTTAAACGTTCAAAATTCCAAGTAGTGTCTCCATCCTTCGGAAAAAACTTTCCCCGCATATTGTTATCAATGCCGTGGACTTCCCAGCCACGTTCATCGAAGAAAGTCACGGCTTCGGAACCTATGAGCCCACTACTGCCTGTGATTAAAACTTTCTTTTTCATTTTGAATTTGGAAGCCAGTGGTGTTGAACCAAAGAACTACCAAATTCCCTTTGAGGGGAATACCCTGTTCCAAAGAAATCTCCGCTGAGCACTTCCACTTCCACAGCTTCGTAGACTCCATCGGACCAAGTCGGCCCCACCTTACATGAAATAGTAATAGTGTAATTGCCGGGCGCAAGAGGGAGCTTGGGAATCACACACTTAACCTCCCCTTTTGGATGCAAGGTGTTAAAAGAACGCTGCACGAATTCGTTCGAACAACAAAAAATACGCCTTCCCATCATGTCATTGAAAATAACAAAAAACGCTAGGGGCAAATTTCCTTTTGTAGCCTTACTTTCATAGCCAACGACAATCTGAATTTCTTCTCCTGATTTAAAAAATGTTTCCGGCTTACCAAAGTGATCCGATATTTTGCAGTATGTAATTCGAACCAATTGTTCTGTTTTTTTTAAGCGGCCGGGGTGATCAGTAAGTGATACTTCCCCGCGGATTTGGCTTCGTTGCATACGAAGGAGGGACAAAAAATGCGTCACTGTTTTATCAACAACGCCTTCCATTCCAATATGGCCATCTACTAAAAGAATGGCTCGTTGACACAAGGTAATAATGGCATCCATATTGTGGCTAACAAAAAGCACCGTCCTACCCTGCTTGGCTACATCACCCATTTTCCCCAGACATTTTTTTTGAAACGCAACATCCCCCACCGCAAGAACTTCATCGACAATTAAAATTTCTGGCTCGAGATGAGCCGCGACGGCGAACGCTAAACGCACGTACATGCCGCTCGAGTAGCGCTTCACGGGAGTATCGATGAATTTTTCGATCTCGGCGAAGGCCACGATCTCGTCGAACTTTTTCGTGATCTCCCACCGTCTCATTCCAAGGATGGTTCCGTTCAGATAAATATTTTCTCTTCCTGTAAGCTCAGGGTGAAAACCTGTTCCGACTTCCAAGAGACTTGCCACCCGGCCGTGGATTTCAGCACGGCCCCTTGTGGGATCTGTAATCCGGGAAAGAATCTTGAGAAGCGTGCTTTTCCCGGAGCCGTTCCGGCCAATTACGCCGACAACTTCCCCTTGTTGGACTTCGAAGGAAACGTCCTTCAAAGCCCAAATCTTTTGTTGGTTCCCTCGACGCTGCCCCCGATGCTTGATCCAACGAAGCGGCGCTTTGAATTGCTCCGCCAGCATTTCCCGAAAGCTGTGGTATTTTTGCGATGCCCCGATCGTATACTGCTTGGAAAGACTTTCGACTTTGATGACGTCCATCAACTCAACGCTTTTCCTTAACGAGCCCAAGTACGTTGTCTTTGGTAAAAACATCCAAATCAGAGGGGTTCTCCAGGAAATTTTGGACGTCTTCTCTAACTCGTTCCCAATCGATTTTCTCAACGAAACCGTAAACTGGATCCCGCCAAGTTGATTCTGTCGGAAGCGGTCCCCGCCAAGAAGCCTGTTCGAGTCCGTTCCGCAAAAGCGCTAGGTTGGGAACCAGCCCTCTCCAACGGGATAGATACCACCCCAAATCAAAAAGATCCCGGCCCTTGGTGTACCTTCTTAAAAAAAGCGCCGTCAATTTTCCGGCAAAAAGGGATGGCAGGTCATACGAGAGGAAGGCGATTGGGAAATATTTGTTAACAATTTCTGTTTTTAAGCCGGCTCCTTCAGGAGGATGGGTATCGATCTCGAGTTTGACGGCCAATTTTTGTCCCGGAAGAGGCGAAAGCCCGGCTTCGTGCAGGAGGGCCTCAAATTTGACCGATGCCTTTTGCACGGTTTTTTGATCTCGGCAGGAAATGGAGATTTCGTAGCCGGCTAGCTCCAATTCGCGCTTAAGTTTTTTTAAAAATGCTTCGAAAGAATCGGCGGGTTGCTTCTCCTTCGAAAAATCCAAGTCTTCTGAAAAACGGGGCAAGCCATGGAGAAATCTCAAGGCTGTGCCTCCCACAAAGGCATTCGTCCGAAAAAAACCCTGCCCGTGCAAGATTTTTAAAATGTAAGCCTGAAGGTATTCGCGCATCGTGTTCAGTTTGGCATTTGAATCTTTTTGGGACCGAGCGAGCTCGAGAACGTAATCTTTCATCCCATCATCTCCATTCTTCGATGCCTCGCATCGAGGAAACCCACAGGGTTTCAAAAGGATGCTCCTGATCTTTATTGGCATCCTTTTGCAATGGAGGTGATGGGATCAAAGCGTTTTTTCCTCCCGGCGGCGTGAGCGGATAAAAGCGGTGAGCACTCGGGCTGCGCGCGCCATACGGGGCATGTTAAAGCGCGCGGCATGCGCCAAAACTCGGGTAGGCCGGAGGGCTTGAAGGTTCTCCAGCCTCATTTCTTCCAAGTAATCCCCGGAAATTTCTCCTGCTTTGAGATAGATCAAATCTAAGAGAGCTTTCTCCGGAGTAGCGATAAAGGCTGTTTGGCGGCGAACGGTGACTGATTCGTATCCCCAGAAAAGAGAAGGCTGGATGTGCCGATAATTAAAACTGCCTAGTTCGGAAATAAATCTCGCTGGCCCTTTGGGGGTCACCGAGGTATAGACGGGCACACTTTCCGGAATTAAATGATGATGCTCAAGGGCTTTTTCAAGGCTCAGATAAGACGGCTTTTTCAAAATGGATGCGATAAAAGGTTCGTAAGGCTCCACCCGGCGATAGGACTCGGCCAAAAGATAGACGCCCCTTTTGAGCTGAATAATTTTTCCACTTCTTGTCCAACGGCTGAGTTGCACTTTAATCGCGGCGCTATCGGCGGCTCCTGCCAACAGATTTTCTGTTTCAATGAGGGGGAGTCTCCCAAAGGCCTGTACGAACTCTATAAATTTCATTTTGTTTAATTATCATTTATGATAACATATTGAAATATAATTTCAAGGCCTGTTGCGATGGCCGCTCAACCACTTCAACGATCCACGATTCAACAAATTGACAAAACGGGTCCGCTCGTCTAAGCTTTGCCTGCTATGATTTTGGATCTTGAAACACTCAAACAAAAGCTTGTCGCCTTCTGTGAAAAGCGGGAGGAGGTCTCGTTCGCCTACCTCTTCGGATCCTCTGTCCAAGGCCGGACAACACCCCTCAGCGATATTGACATGGGTGTCTTTATTAATGAGGAAAAAGCCGGAGAGAAAAAATATCCTTACGGCTACGAAGCTCATCTCACAGGCTGCCTCATGAGTGCTTTTCAAAGTAATCGGATCGATTTGGTCCTCCTCAACCAAGCACCGCCTCTTCTTCAATATCAAACTTTCACGCAGGGCATCCTCGTCTACTGCCGCGATTCTCTCCTGGAACAGCAGGTCTTTGTTGATACTTTTCGTCGTTATCAAGATACGGCCCCTCTCAGACGCATTCAGCAATTTTATTTGACCCGGTATTTGAAAAATCTGGGAACCCCTTCCGGCCATGGTTCAAATTGAGATCGTCCGCTACATCCGGGATTATCTCCGCCTGTCCTAATTTCCCCCGGTTCAACGACCCAACCCCTCAACCATCCAACATTCATCAAATTACATCCGCGAAACGGCGCTCGACTTTTTCGAAATAAGCTACCCCAAGGATAACAGCCGTTGGCTCGGCGCTTCGCGCCAAGCCGTGCCGGGTTCGATTCCCACCGCATGGGCCGATCGTTTTACGAGTTCACCCACAAGGCCGCCCGTGCCGCAGCCGATGTCAATGGCCACGCTTCCCTCAAATTTCCATCCCGCCGTTTCCAATCCGGAGAGAAGTTCGTGATAGATAGAAGCTGAAATCTCTTGCTCGATCCTCTCGCGGGCATTCTCCTCGGGTCTCCCCAACGTCTCAACGAGATACTCCCTCCAGAGGCTGCGAACTTGATTCTCCCAGGAGGATGAAGAAGGCCCCGCTTTTTTGAAGAAGTTGAATCCCTGAGCTTGTTCACGGCCTGTCGATTTCTTTTTCACCGTTAATCCACTCAAACGAGTTTCGCTCTTCTTGCAACGGTCTCCCGAGCTCCCTTACCTTCGATGACATTCTCCAGAATCTCCATGAGTTTCGGCATCCGAACCCGAAACGTATGATCGCGAAGTGTCCGCGTCTGACCCGCTTTAGCGATTGCTTCTCTGGCTGAATCATGTGATAGAAAATATCGAACTTTTTCGGCGCATTCCTCCACGCTTGAAAAGGTCTCAACTTCTTTTCCAACTTCAAAGAACTCTCCAAGCCCCAGCTGGTCCTCGGTCAGAAGAAAGGCGCCGGCTCCGGTTGCTTCAAAAAGTCTCTTGGCTCCGGCAGCGGGCAGGGTGGCGTCTCCTGAAGCATGGATTACAACCCGGCAGCGGGAGAAAACCTCATACATCGGAAGCCCGAAGACCGGGCCCCGGTAATATTTCCTCAACGGCGAATCTTTGAGGAGGCACTCGACCCCCATGCCGTAGAAGTCAAAATCCATTTGCCTCGAAAGTTGGTCGAGAATTTCAATCCGGTGCCGGTGCAGTGCGGATAGGCTTCCTACAAACACCGCTCCTTCTTTGTTTGCAGGTATTCGAATTTTATTCAGCACCCTTTCGTCAAAAGCGTGGGGACAGAAGGCCGCGGGAACTTCCATGCTGCGAAAGTCTTCGACAAAATTTCGTGCACACGAAACCACTTCGTCGTACAAATGAAAAGGATGGCTCGGGTCAATGAGACAGGTCCACTGAATGACAATGCGGCTGCAGAATTCTCGGGCCCTTGCAAGGAGTGAGGACGTTATCGGCGCCCCGGTGAAAATATAGAGAAGATCGGGACGAAATTCCTCGAGTTGTTTCAATAGAATTTTTTCATAGAACGACTCCTTGGGGTGCGGTTTTCCAGCGATCCGTGTCCACCACCAGCGCCAGGGTCTCGAGCTCAACCAGCGAGGGGGGAACGACATTCCGTGTTCGGCTCCCCATCGCTCCTGAAGGGAGCGGCATGTGGGAATCACTTGCCCGGCGTCATACCCGAGCTCGCGAGCGGCGTAAGCGTAACTATCCGCTTGATAAAACATTTGTTCATAGAGTTTCCGGCTGATCCCTTCAAAGGATTCTTTTTCTAATTCAGGATGCGCTTGGAGGTATTGATCATAAAAACTGTGGTAGTTCTCCACCCAAAAGAGCAGCTTTCTTCGGTGACCGTTGGCGGGTATCAAATTACATCCGCGAAACGGCGCTCGACTTTTTCGAAATAAGCTACCCCAATAATAAACATGACGATGCCCGCACAAAAGGAAAGCCCAAGGACATCGAGATTAAAAGGTTTTCCCAAAAATGCAGACCTGAACCCATCGATGATGCCGGCCATCGGATTGAGATAAAGCGCCCACCGCCATTGGCTCGGCACAAGCCCGATCGGAAAAATCACGGGCGTCGCATACATCCAGACTTGCAAAAGAAAGGGGATCACGAATCGGAAGTCGCGGTACGCAACGACTAAAGCCGAAAGCAAAGTCCCCACGCCGAGCGCGGTAAAAATAACGGCGAGAATCAAAAATGGAATCGCGAGAAGGTTGATATGCAATCCGACTTTGAAATATATCATGAGCGACAGCATGACAAACGAGGAAATGAAAAAGTCCACAAGAGGTGTCCCTAAAGAAGCCATGGGAACGATCAGGCGAGGGAAATAAACTTTAGTGATAAGATTGGAGGAACTCACCACGGAATTTCCCGCTGCGGCCAGAGTGGCCGCAAAAAAATTCCAAGGGAGAAGTCCGGCATAAACAAAAATTGGGTACGGGTAACCGTCTGAGGGTATCTTGGCCCAATGTCCGAAAATAACAGAAAACACCACCATTCCCATCACCGGTTGAATGACGGCCCAGGCGCAACCCAGGACCGTTTGCTTATAGCGGATTTTGATGTCTCTTAATGCCAATACCCCAAACAGTTCCCGATAAGCCCAGAGTTCTCTGAAGTCCAACATCCGCCAGCCTTTTGCCGGTTCAATGACGACAACCCGGTTTTCTGAAAAATACCGGTTCCGGATTGCGTTTTTAATTCGTTCCAGGCTAACCATTTTCAACACCCGTCAAAACAAGCCGGTCATTCATCAAAGTTTCAACCAACTGGTGAAAGTTGGCGGAAGAAAATCGCTGAACAAGTTTGGGGGAATGGGTACGGGAAGCTAAAGTTTCTTCAATGGCTTGCGCCAGCGCATCAGCATCATCCGGATTCACCAAGCGCCCGATCTTTCCTTCCAGCAGGGCATCGAAAGCTCCTCCCGCCCCGGCAGCGACAACAGGAATTCCTGAGCGGGCCGCCTCAAGAAATACGATCCCAAATCCTTCTCCCGTGCTCGGCATCACAAAAAGATCCGCCATGCGGTAATGATCGGCAAGCTCGGTCTCTTTGATTTCACCCAGAAACATCACCGCATCCTTTAATCGGTACTCCCCGGCTAGCGCCTGGAGCCTGGCTTGATCATCGCCCGATCCTCCGATCGTATAAACGAGGCTGGGGAATTTTTCCAGGAGGCGTGGCAGGACACGGATAACCCGGTCATGGCCTTTATATTTTTCTTGAGAGGACAACCTGGAGAGGGTGAAAAGAATTTTTTTATTTTCTAATCCGTAACGCTTGAGCAGGTAGTCCGGTTTGGGACCGGGGGTAAAATTTTCATCCACGGTATTGGGGAGAACGCGCACTTTCCCAGGATCGATAGAGGCCCACTCTAAAAATTCTCTTCGGGTATGGCGGCTTACCGCAGTGACAAGATCTGAGCTCTCCGCCGCCCGGGCGAGAAGATCAGACGGTCTCTGCCATGCCTCGATGCCGTGAATTTGAAGCCAAACCGGCGTTTTCTTCATTCGTGAAAGAAGCGCGGCCAAAGGCGCTAAGTGAAGATGGCCGCAGAAAATTAAATCGAAAGGGCCTTGTTGCCAAAATGTTTTTAAGGCCGCAGTAGCGTAACCTAATTTACCTACCAATCCGTCATTGCGAGCCCCGTAGGGGCGAACGCGCGGTAATATTACGATCTCTGGCTGAGGTTCGATTTGAGACAGCGCCTTAAGAAGATCGCGATTAAACCTGGCGATTCCTCCCGCTCCTCCATAGGCCTCCGTTACCAAGGCTAAAATTTTCATCCGTTTTATCGCTCCGTCAGCATGTGGCCGAGAATCGCTTCCACATCCTCACGATTTTTAGTGCCGACATACCAATCAATCGTCCGGTGAAGGCCTTCCATAAATGAAACTTTGGGTTCCCAACCCATCAATTTTTTGGCCAGCGAGTTGTCAGCCACTCGGTTCAGGGGCCCGGTCGGCATATCAGGACGAAATTTGATCTCAGCTTTATGGCCGGTATATCGCAAGACTTCTTTTACGGCGTCAATCACGCGGATTCTTTCCATCGTGCCGAGATTAACCGCCGTGCCGTCCTCGATTTTTTCCGCCGCCGCGATCATCCCGCTCACAATGTCATCGATGTAGGTCCAATTGCGGATCTGCGATCCGTCGCCCCAAACTTCGAAAGGATCCTGCCGGGTAAAGGCGCGCGCGATCATTGCAATGACCGCGTGATTCTCAACTCCTCCCGGGCCGTAGACCGTAAAGAACCGGCAGCTTGCGGATTTCATTTTTCGCTGCTGGTAATAAGCCTTAAGTGTGAGCTCCGCCATAAGCTTCGCCCAGCCGTACATATTATCCGCGTCATAAGGCGGGCCCACTTGATTTTCGGTTAGATAAATTTCTTCCGCCGTATTCATTTGTTTGTAATTCGGGTAAACGCAGCCTGAAGAGGCGAAGACTACTTTTTCAACGCCTGCCTCATAACAAGCTTTAAAAAAAATCCCGTCTAGAATTAAATTGGTAGCGCATTCCACCTGATGCAGATCCACATAGCCGCGTCCGCCGTGATCCGCAGCCAAGTGAAAAACAACTTGCATCCCACTGGCCGCATGACGTGCTGTTTCTTTATCAAGGAGATCTCCTTGCATAAATTCGATGGTCTCGTCTTCGACCAGATCTTGAATATTGCCTAACTTTCCGCTGGTTAAATTGTCTACAACCCGCACCTTCGCTTGCCTGACCACTAGTTCTCTGACAAGGCTTGAGCCAATAAATGAAGCCCCGCCTGTTACAAGCACCCGGCATCTTTCCCAGCTAATATTCATGTGACACTCGCCTCCTCTTTTACGACTGCATTATTGAAAGTTGACATCACGACATAAGCCCACCGCCTGGCCCACGGAGTCCCTTGGCTTTGCAAGCTGGGGATTCGCTGCCACATATCTAATTCGCCGCCTTTTTCCAACCATTTTTCCACGGGGACAGAAAAACCTGTTTTCGCACGACGGGTAATTTCTCCGGGTAAAGGATTGCTAAGACTTCCGGTGAGAATTTTTTTTCCGGCATTATGAGGATGATTTTCAGAAACTAAAAAAGGGACCAGTTTCTTTAGAAGCGTTGAGTCGACGAAAGGTGTACGCACTTCCAAAGAGTGAGCCATTCCCGCCCAATCGGTATCACGGAGCAGTTGATTGCGCATATATAAGGAAGACTCCAAGGTGGCAACTTTGGCAAAAGGATCTTTGGGTTCGGGCTGAAGCGTCCTTTTTATCGACGGCAGTAATTGAAGCCTGTTTAATCCTTCGTGAACCATCTCTTTGCCCATCACCGAGTCTAATTCCCACGGCATGAAAAGCCCGCGTCGGAGAAAGTAGGCGCTTGAATAGCTTGCACCGTATTTGAGAAGGCCCGCATATTTAGGGTGTAACGACTTTGGTCGTAGGCTTGGAATAGAAAACAAATGACGAAAACCGTCGCCCAAAAATGGAATTCTTGAGGGAAAGGCCAATGCCCCAACCAGCCGAGGAATATCCTGAAAAGTTGAGTAGCCGCCAAAGAGTTCATCTCCGCCAAGGCCTGACAAAGCAACTTTTAATCCCGATTCGTGGGCGGCCTTACTTATAAAATAAGTATTCACTCCATCAATTGTCGGCTGATCCATGGATTCAAAAAAGTGAGGTAATTCTTTTTTGAATTCATTTTCCGTAAGAGTATGTGAGGTATGCCGGGTGCCGAATTTTCGGGCGGCGGTTTCTGCCCAAAGCATCTCATCCAAAGAACCTCCGTAAAATTCTTCGAATGCCAAAGTCATGGTTTGCAGATCTTGGATTCCGGTCTCTCTTGCAAGAGATACCAAGGATCCCGAATCAATTCCGCCGGAAAGGAATATTCCCACCGGAACGTCCGAAACAAAATGATGGCGAACGGAGTCGAGAAGCGCGGAGTGAACACTTACGTCATTGCGAGGCGGTGTTTCAAGTGATGCCGAAGCAATCTCAGAACCGGATTGCGGAGCCTGTCCCGAGCCCGAGATTGCTTCGTCCGACTTCGTCGGGCTCGCAATGACGAGCGAGGGATCTCTACGGCCTCCTCGCGATGACGTTAAAATCTCCGCAATCGAAAAATATCTTTTCGGTGATGACGGTCCCAGCTCATCCACCCAAACATAACTCCCTGCGGGGACTTGACGGATTTCTTGATAAAGCGTGTAGGGTTCGGGAACGCTGCCCATCAGAAAAAAACCCACGGTTCCGGCGGGCTCGGCTAATTTTGAAACCTTGTCGCTTTTTAGCAGTGCTTTGACTTGAGAGGCAACTCGAACCGTCCAGCCATCGTCCGCATAATAAAGAGGTTTGATCCCATAGGGATCGCGTGCAAGGAACAAAGAATTTTTTCTGCCGTCCCACAATGTAAAGGCAAACATTCCCCGAAGATCGTGAACCATTGCCTGGCCTTTTAATTGATAAAGATGAAGCAGGACTTCGGTATCTGAATTCGATCTGAAAATACGACCTTTGTTTTCGAGGTCTGAACGCAACTCGCGATAGTTATAAATTTCTCCGTTGAAGCTCACGACAATTTTTCCGTCTTCCGTTTGCATCGGCTGGGCGCCTCTGGGAGAAAGATCAATAATGGAAAGCCGGCGGTGTCCCAAGCCGACCTTCCCATTTTCAGAAAACCACTCGCCTACACCGTCGGGGCCCCGGGAAGCCATGGCATCTCTTATAAGCCGGAGCTCTTCCCGATTGACCTCAGGAGCTACGTAGTGGTAAGCAAATATGGCTGCGATTCCGCACATAAAAATTTCAAAATCTAAAATGTAAAATGCAAAATTGCATACGCTGTTCATTTTCCATTCTTAATTTTATATTTTTCATTGCTTTACACAGCTTCGCCCTCTCAGTCCCAGAAGGACTTAGCGAGGGGCATTCTTGTCATCTTGAAGCCCGAAGGGCTGAAAGATCTAAGATTCTTCGCCGCCTTTGGCGGCTCAGAATGACGGCTATATTTTTTCTACAAGCGCTTCGTCGATTTCGACAGAGATCGATTGAAATAAAAGATCCAGTGACATCACGAGGCGCGTATGCCGGTCTTTACGAACAATAAAACCTTCGACCCCTTTGAACGGGCCGGAACGGACATAGACCCGATTCCCCACCGCTAAATAAGGGTAGGGATCAATTGCAATGTCCTCTTGAATAAATTTTCGGACAGTCTCTAACTCTTTTTCAGGAATAGGAACTGGAAAAGAATTAAACCCAATCAGACGAACGGAGCCGCGGGTTTCCAAGACTTCCAATTGTTTTCTCAAGGGGATTTGAACGAAAAGGTAACCCTTAAAGATGGGTTCCTCGATATGCTTGACCCGGTCCGTCCAATGACGAATAAGTTTCCGGGTTGGAAGGAAGGTCTTGATTCCTTTACCTTGAAGCCCTTCCTCAACTACTTTCTCATGCCGGCTTTTTGTGTAAAGGGCATACCAATGTAACTCATCCCAAGATACAGAACTTGATGCGATAACCATCGATGGGTAATCCTCTGAGAGGTTTAAGCTCTTCCCATCCGTTCCACAAGCCAAGCATCCAAAACGTCTTTCTTAAATCTCCACTGACCGCCGATCTTTACGGCAGGAATTTCTCTTTTCTTAAGCAGCCGATAGATGGTCACAAGATGGAACCCCAAATACTTTGCGGCCTCTTTCGGTGTCATGATTTGAGTTCTCTCGCGGCGAGGGTATTCCGCTCTCTTATTTTCTCTTAGGTCTTCGTTCACGATTTATATATCTCCTTTCGCTAACTTGCGTGATCTTTATTGATCTCAACTTGACTCAAATGAGTTCAAATTGTTGAAATCCCTAGCAAAAAATAGCACAATAGTATATATTTGTCAACTATTGCTATAAATTGTTATTAATACTAGATAGAGAGAGGTTAAATGGTCCTTAAAGATCGACTAAAACGCATGCTAAAAAATCATGGATAATTTAAGAAGCTTCAGTATAATGAAGGGGTTTTATTGACTCTTTCTAACGTCACTGTCACAAGTTAAAAAACAAGGAGCATGTCGATGAAAAAGATCGCGCTTTTACTTATTCTTTCCTTATTGTTGGTTCCTTCGGTCTGGGCAAAAGATTCAGTTGACGATGTTTGGCGCGCTGCCAATTCTCCTGTTTACGGAACTAAATTTGGGGGGATGTTAGGACGGGGTCTTTTGAATATCGTTACCTCCTTTGTAGACATCATCGTTCATACGGTAGAAGGTTCAAAAGTCGGGCCGCCGATTGTAGGTACGCTCACAGGTGTGGGTAGTGGTCTTGGCTGCACCGCGCTACGTCTTACCTCAGGCGCCTTGGACGTTGTTACGTTTTGGGTCCCAGGCTTTAATGGTTTTCCCGTGGCTCGTTCCTATTCCAATTGTTTGGAGTTTGAAGAAGGCGAATTGGCGGTTCCTCAAGATACTACAGGTCAAGTTGTTTCAGAACCCGAGCCCGCTCCTGCGACGCATCATGCGGAAGACTACACAAAGTCTGCCGCGCCCGCAAAACACGATACGCTGGATTACGTCAGGAAGTAAGACGGGCGGAAGTTTCTAGTTCAGTTTTCGTAAAAATCGGGGAAAAATTGTAAGGGCTGAGAAGTTGGCCCGCCCCTTCTTCCCGGTCTACCAAGCAGATTATTTTCACCACGCGGCAGCCTAATTTTTCGATTTCACCGATCGCTTGCATGACTGATTTGCCGCTGGTAATCACATCCTCCACCACGACTACCCGCTCACCCTTTTCAAGCTTGGGACCCTCGATTCTTTTTTGAGTCCCGTGTTTTTTCTCTTCTTTCCGGACAATAAAGGCCTTTAAGGGCCGGCCGGTCTGTGAACTTAAAAGCGCGACGGCCGCTGCAATGGGGTCGGCCCCAAGCGTGGGTCCTCCTATCGCATCTGCCGTAACCCCTTGAAGCATCGCCAATATCGTCTTCCCCAGAAGAAGGATCCCTTGCGGATGAAGCGTCACTTGTTTACCATCGAAATAGTAACTGGATTTTTTTCCGCTTGATAAAGTGTAATCCCCTTTTTGAAAAGCCTTCTCTTTGACAATTTTTAAGAGTTCTTCCCTTATTATCTTTTCATCCATTTTTATCTCCGCTAATTTTTTACTTTGTATCGGAATCGATCGAAGTAATTGAAGGCCCGGTCACTGTGAAAGGGCGGTTATCAATGACCGTATCTCCACAACTGACAACCACTCGGCCTTACTTTTTTTCATAAGAGGCCCGAACCACGGTGTGGATCCCGCCCCGCACATAAAAATCTCCTTCAATCGACATCCGCCTAGGCCGGATCGTTTTTACCAAATCGTCGAGGATCAGATTGGTCACCTTTTCATGAAAATGGCCTTCGTTACGGAAAGACCAAAGGTAAAGTTTGAGGCTTTTTAATTCCACACAAAGCTTATCTGGGACATAACGAATACGGAGGGTTGCAAAATCCGGCTGACCGGTTTTTGGGCAGACGCACGTGAATTCCGGACATTCAAAGGAAATTTCGTAGTCCCGATGGGAACTTGGATTAGGAAAAGTATCTAATTTCTTAGACGGTTTTGCCGGCATTGAACGTCATTATATCAAAATGCCTTTTTTTGCGCAGAATCTCCGCCCCACAAGGGGGCTGTCCCGATCCTTGAAAATAAACATTAATGAAGGGGACCGCCTGCATCGGGCGCTCGGCCGACATATAACAGGTGAGAAAACATAGGGTAATTTTTCCGAGACGGCCCAACGTCCACTCCGGCCAGGAGATTCTGCTTATTAAAATAATCTCCATCCGCGGAAGGACCAGTCGAGGCGCGTTCGGAAGGCTGAGCGGGCAGGGATCCGCCACGCGTTTTGGCGGAGAGCGAGACCTGACGCACGAACGAGGAACGCCGCGCCGGGGCGTTACGAGTGGCGACGAGACTGTGTACTACAGCGGATGGAAATTGCTTAAGTTTAAATCAGAAAACGGCTGAAGAGGGTGGCGAGGCCGAGAAAGGAAAAGAAACCGATAATGTCGGTGAAGGTGGTCAAAATAATGGAAGAAGATTGAGCGGGATCTTTGCCTGAGGCCTTCATGAGAATGGGAATTGCCGCCCCGGCCACGCAGGCCACAATCATATTGATGATCATGGCAAGTCCGATCACGAATCCAAAATAGGGATTTTTTATCCAAAGATAACCGACTAAGGCCGTCACAATGCCAATGAAAACTCCATTAAAGATTCCGAGCCAGCTTTCTTTCCACATCACCTTTGCTACCATACTTTTTTCGACTTCACCCAAGGCCAGACCCCGAATCACTACCGCCAGAGTTTGCGCGCCCGCGTTTCCTCCCTGACCGGCTACCACCGGCATAAAAACTGCCAGCGCAGTGATCTTTGCGATCGTATTTTCAAAAAGCCCGACAACACCGGCCGCTAGAAAGGCAGTGGCAAGGTTCACATAAAGCCAAGGCAATCTTTTCCTGATCGCAAAATGAACCGGAGAAGTGGCTTCCTCATCGCCGCCTGCTCCGAACATTTTTTGCATGTCCTCAGAGGCCTCTTCCTCGGCCGCCTTAATTAAATCCTCAGAATGAATCAGACCCAAGAGCCTGCGGTCCGGATCGACCACCGGGATCGCAAGATAGCGGTGTTTGGTGGCGAGTTTAATGACTTCTTCGCGGTCCATGTCGGCCGGGACTGAGACCACATCTTTCACCATAATGGACTCGATGGCGGTCTGAGGGCTTGATAAAATGAGGTCCCGCATCCCTAACACCCCCTGGAGATGATTTTCACTATCGGTGACATAAACATAATAAAGTGATTTCTTTTTGCTGGTGGTCCGGATCGTCTGAATGGCCTCGCTCACGGACAAATCACTATGTACTGAAATGACACCGGGAGTCATCATCCCCCCGGCGGCCTCGGGAGGATAAGTGAGAAGGGCCTCCAAAACCCTTGCTTCAGACGAGTTGATGATCTTAAGAAATTCCGACCGTTTTTCCTGCGGGACATCTAAAAGAATATCCGTCATTTTTTTGGGAGATACTCTTTCCAAAAAAGGCTTGGCCTGTTCGGGACTTAAGTCTTCAAAAATTAAAGACGCGATGTGAGGATTGAGAAACTCAATGGTCTGGCAGGCCGATTCCGTGGGAAGCGCCAGCAAAATTGCCCGGGCTTCATCTTGAGGTAATGCCTCAAGCGCACGCGCCGCCTCGGCTGGGTGCTTTTCAAAAAATGTTTTTACTAAAATGTTGGATGCGCGAAGTTTAGACATGGGTTAATTTCACGATCGTCTCAAGGTGTTTGGTCCGCGGAAAGAAATCATAAGGAATCACCCGATCGGCCTGCCATCCCGATTTCAAAAATTCTTCTAAGTCCCCGGCCAAGGCTTCCTTGTTGCATGAGATATAAATGAGGGGGTCCAGATTTTTGGCCTGAATAAGTTTTTGAAGTGCATCGGGCGTGAGACCTTTTCTGGGGGGATCGACGATGGCCGCGACCCGGTGATCCCCAAGCCCTGACAAAATTTCATCAAGACAATCTTCCGTTCGCGCATCTTTAAGTGTTACCTGCGCAAGTCCGTTATACCTCCGGTTAAGATCAGCAATCGGAACTGCCGCCCGGTTCTCTTCTACGGCCCAAACTCCTTTAGCTTCAGGGGCAAACACCGTCCAAAAAAGTCCGACGCCAGAATAAAGATCAAGGAGATAAGTTTCGGGGGTAAGTCCCAGCAATGACCGCAGGTCTTTCATAAGAAGAGGCAGGATTCCAAGATTGGCTTGGAAAAAAGTATCGAGTGAGTAATAAATCCTTTTACCTTCGATTTCGGTCCAAAAATAATCGGGTTCCGTCAATCTCAGAGAACGGCGCCCTATTCCTCCCCAATGAACGGAACCGCCCTCGCCTGTTTTAATGACAAGGTTCGCACTTTTATATTTTGCGGGGAGTTTTTCGGCCGCAAGTTCGCGCAACCGGGGAAGAAAAGCGCTTATCTCAGGCCGCGCGATGGCACAAGAATCGATCGAGACTAGACGTGTTGTTCCCTCTCCCATAAAACCCAGCGTAAAACCCTGCCGGGTTCTCTGAAAAGAAAGGTCAAGCCGTGAGCGGTAAAAATAAGGCTTGGGTGATGCCACGATGGGAGAAAAAATATTTTCAGGAATTTTTAATTTGCTAAGAAGTTCCGTAAGATCTCTTTCTTTAACCCGGAGCTCTTCCTCATAAGAAAGGTGCTGGTACACACAACCGCCGCAGCTTCCGTAATAAGGACAGGGCGGTTCCTCTTGTGCATCATTTTTTGAGTCAGCAAATTTTTGAAGTGTCATATCTTATGTTATATTACGTCTAAAAAATGAAAGACCGCATCTTCATCGAAGGTTTAGAAACGCGCTGCCTCATCGGTATTTTTGATTGGGAGCGAAAAGTAAAACAAAAGATTCTAATCGACCTTGAATTTCCCGTGGACATAAAAAAAGCTTCTCGCCGTGACCGGATTAAAAACACCATCAATTATAAAGCCATCGCCAAGCTTCTGCTAAAAGAAATTCCTCAAACCCGTTTTCAATTGGTGGAATCGCTGGCAGAATTCATCGCCCAACTCTGCCTGAAGAATTTTAAACTCTCCGAAATCACCGTCCGCATCTCCAAGCCCGGCGCCATCCGAAACTCCAGGAATGTGGGGGTTTTGATCACCCGGAAGCGGATTCGCTGAAGCGTTCCGGCCGGGACTGGATTAAAAATTTAATCTTTTGATTCACAAAAGGCCGATACCGCCAATGGGGCGGGACTTTCTTAAAGGCAAGCCTTCGGGCATCCTCTTCCGGCATTTTTTCATAGTGCATCAACGCCAGAACCGACATCACGCCGCTGCGGTCGCGTCCGTGTTTACAATGAAAAAGTACCGGACGATTTTTCGGATCATCTAAAACTTTAAAAAATTCATCGAGGAGTTCGGGCTGAACCGGCCTCCTGATGGTCCAAGGAAGGCTGACATAATTCATTCCCAACGCTTCAACCTTTTCCTTTTCCCAATCGATCTTCCCGCCTTCCTGGCGAAAATTGACCACCGTGCGAATCCCCTTTGATTTCATGAGGGAAAAATCTTCCTCTTGAGGTTGGGGACTCCGGTAAAGCCATTCGTTGAGGGGATCAAGCCGCGCCTTTTTATAAACAGAGGGCGTCGTGTGACAAGAACTCAGGACCAAAGCGACGGCGGCTAAAAAAATCAGACACTTTTTCACAGCTGTATTATATGAAAAAAACCATGTATTTGGCATAAGGGGCCACGCCTCGGGCGATATCAAGTGTGCCTTTTGCCACCGCAGAGACCGCATAAACCGTACCGCTTACAGCACCGTCTACGGTTCCTACAATCAGAGGTTCCGTTAAGGTTTTTTCTATCACGTGCTTGGGCAACTCGAAGACCGCCGTTAGAATCCGGAAAAAACCGCGCCCGATGTAAGCGAAATTGGTGCCATCATTTGCATAAAGATTAGAACTCGAAACAGCAAAAAATAGCGATGCTAAAATGAGGACGAGATAGATTTTCTTAAAATTCACGTGTCCTTTTAATTTTTCTAATCTTAAGGGTTTTTGACTACTACGGCAAGGACCCTTCTCATATTGATTACTTTTTCTTGCACATTCCTAAAATTTCCGTAGCATATACGCGTGGAACAGGCAAAAAATTACAGCGACTGGCGCTTTCAACGGGTCCGCGATCCTGAGATGAAAAAAAAGAAACGCGAGTTTCTTTCATCCCCTATCCGCCAAATTGATTTAGAAAAAACTAAAAATGTTGCCGGCCTTTTAGACCAATATGCGGATGCCTCCATCCAAGCGCGCAATCTGGGCCAAGCGGCTCAGGTCTTTGGCCGGATGCTCACCGACGAAGAGCGGCCCACGATCCTCTTAGGCCTTGCCGGACCCTTGATTGCCGCGGGTCTCCGAAAAGTTATTCGCGATCTTATTCATTACAATATGGTCGACGTTGTGGTCTCCACCGGCGCCATCCTTTATCAGGATTATTATGCGGCTAAAGGCGGCATTCATGCGATGGGAACCCCGGATGCCGATGATGCCCAACTCCGCGATCTTTTGATTGACCGGATTTATGATACGTATGTCGATGAAGAAAAATTCCAAGAATTTGATACTTCGATCGCCCGTTTCGCCGATACACTCGAACCCCGCAACTACTCAAGCCGTGAATTTGTTTCTCTTTTAAGCGAAACGATCCAAGATGAAAATTCGATTCTTGTGACTGCCCGTAAAAAAGGTGTTCCTATTTTCTGCCCCGCAATCAATGACTCCTCCATCGGGATCGGATTGACCGAACATTATTATGTCGCCAGGAAAGTCGGCCGGCCCAAGATTGCGATCGATTCGATCCGCGATAATTACGAACTCACTCAAATCGTGGTGAAATCAAAACGCACTTCGGCGATTTATATCGCAGGCGGCGTACCTAAGAACTACATCAATGACTCGGTGGTGATGAGCTACATCTTTGGGCTGGACACCGGTGGTCATAAATACGCAATCCAAGTGACGACCGATGCCCCTCATTGGGGCGGTCTTAGCGGAAGCACGCTCTCCGAAGCCCGTTCCTGGGGAAAAGTAAATAAGAAGGCTAATTACGCCATGGCCTTTGTGGAACCCAGTATTTCCCTTCCTCTTCTTACCAGTTATGCCCTCCAGAAAAAGCTCTACAAGGACCGGCCAAGACTCCAATTCAAATGGAAAGACGACCAGCTTGAAAAACTAAGTGTCATTGCGAACACAAAAAAACGCAGGGGCGCCATTCACGGCGCCCTTCTCACACAGGGCGCGATAAATCGCGTCCCTACCTAATACCTCCCCCCTTGACCGTGCCATGAAGAACGTCCTCATCACCGGCGGCGCCGGTTTTATTGGCTCTAACCTTGCCTTGGAAATCCAAAATTCCTATCCTGACACCCGCATTGTAGCGGTCGATGACTTCCGTGGTTCCAGTTTCAAAAATCTCTTAGGGTTTAAAGGCGAGGTGCTGGCCTTTGATGTAGCTCAAAAGGAATGGCTCGATGTTTTTGAAGACCGCCCCGTGGATACCATTTTTCATCTCGCCTCGATTACGGACACTACGATTTTAGATGAAAAGAAAATGATGTTTGATAATGTCGAGGGATTCCGTAATGTGATCGGACTTGCGCTCGCAAAAAATGCCCAGATTGTTTACGCCTCCTCGGCCGGCGTTTACGGAAGTCAAGATGCGCCTATGAAGGAAGAAGATGCGGGCAGACCTAATAACGTTTACGGTTTTTCAAAATGGGTCATGGATCAGCTTGCCCGGACCTACGAAGGGAAATTAAAAATAAGCGGGGTGCGTTATTTTAATGTTTTCGGCCCGGGGGAATGGTTTAAGGGCGCAGCGGCCAGCATGATTTATCAACTGGCGCAACAGATGTTGGCGGGCAAACGACCGCGCATTTTCAAATGGGGCGAACAGCGCCGGGATTTTATTTATGTTAAAGACGCCGTGGCGGGAACCTTGCGCGCGCTTGAAGCGAAACGAAACGCGGTTCTCAATATCGGCACAGGCCAAGCCACTTCCTTCAATGAAGTCATTGAGGCCATCAACGAAGCCCTGGGCACACATTACGATCCGGACTATTTTGACAATCCTTACGCTTTCTACCAGAATTTCACACAAGCTGACATGACCCACACCCGCCGTGAAATAGGGTTTGTGGTCAAATACACCACCCGAGCGGGCATTATAGATTATGTTCGGAATTATCTTTTGCCGCGCCAGAAACAGTCGGTCACGGTTTAAAAAAATGAGATGATGAAAATTTTAGAAAACCAAAAGCTTTTTGCAGTCTTGACCGCCTTTTTCCTCCTCGCAAGTTTTTTTCTTCTTTTGTTTCATCATCACGAAGACAATGCACACCACTCCGATTGCCCCGTCTGCCGGCTTGTCCAGCAAATCATGTCGGTTTTCGTGGCAATTATTGTTGCCTTTATCGGCAATCTCTCTTTGTCCGGCAGATTTTTTTCTGCCTTCTCCGAACGCTTTACCTCCGCTTTACTCCCCTCAAATCTCCAAGGCCGCGCGCCTCCTTTTCGCTCCTAAGTTCTCGCTGTTCGTTTCGTTAACTTAAATTTAATTTCTAGAAAAGCTTGCCTACCGGCAGGCAGGGAGTCTTACCATGCGCAGATTGTCTCTTGTTGTGTTTTCTCTTTTTATGATTTCGGGGTCTTGGCGAAATCTTTATGCCAACGATCCCAGCCTTCAATCCATTCAAGAAAGCATGAATGAATTGAAAAGGACTGTCCAATTCCTGGAATCTTCGCTGCACGCCCAAAATGAGGTCCTCCGCCAGCAATCGATTCAAATTGCCGCGCTCCAAAAAGAGCCAGGGCAAACCGTGGCCCAACCAAGCTTTTTGGTCATGCCTGCGGGTTCGCCGGCTGTTGCGGGGCCTTCAGGTTTGAATCCTGAGATTGGAGTAACAGGAACCGTTCAAACGAAACTTACTCAAAACTCCAATGATGCGGAAGGAAATGATGCCATTGCGTTAAGAGAGCTCGAGCTCAATTTTGCCCAGGTGGTGGATCCTTACTCTCGTCTTGACGCCATCATCAGCTTCAACGACAGCATTGAGAGTCAAAATGTGGCTATTGAAGAAGCCTATTACACACGCTGGGGTCTGCCGCTCGGGTTCACGGGACAGATCGGAAAATTCCGATCGAAAATCGGTAAACAAAATCTCGTTCATCTTCATGCGCTTGACACTACGGATTATCCTTTAGTCATCCGTGATTTCTTTGGTGAAGAAGGGTTAGCTTCATCGGGCGCGCGTTTGCAAAACACCCTTCCCAATCCATGGGATCTTCCGATTGAAATCACAGGAGAAGTATTGCGTGGTAACAACGGTCCCAGTTTTTCCGGGATTTCCAGACGTCCTATTTTCAACACTCATCTGAAAACTTTTTTTGAGCCTACCAAAGACACAAATCTGGAATTAGGATGGACAACACTCTTTGGAGATGAGGTTCCTGCAACGGTTAATTCAAAGGGCTCCGATAAGTATGGAGTGAAAGTCTTTGGCGCGGACGCCGCCTTCGATTGGTTCCTTCCTGAAGGAAGAAAGCTCAAATGGCAAAATGAGGTCTATTTCCAAAACCGGGGCAATGGGGTTCATGTCAATGATAACCCATGGGGATTTTATTCACTGTTAGATTTTAGACTCTCACCAAGATTCAGTATGGGAGTTCGCTTTGACTATCTGGAACCTTTGGATGTGTTGAAAGACCACCGAAGGAGTACGGGTGTTTCTCCTTACTTTACGTTTTGGCAGAGCGAGTTTGCAGATTTCAAAATTCAATACTCACGTTTCGAGCCTGCTAGCGGTGATGAAAAAACCGATAATTTGATCTTCTTGCAGGCGGATTTTTTAATCGGCGCACACAAACATCCTGTTCAATAATTTTTTAGGCCTATGCACTTCACTCAAGCTCGGTCTATATGTTGTGTATCCGTGAAGTGAAATCGGCATCAACGCCACCATATATTGGGGATGGTTGAGTCAAGTGCATAGCCCTATAATTTTTTAAAGGAGATGACTTCCATGAAAAAAACATTTTTATTTTTAGGGCTGGTCACGGCGGTTTTATTTTGCCAAAGTGAACTTGGAGCCGCAACTGAGAAAATCAAAATTGTAACGACCACAAGCACCTTCGCCAGCATCGCTAAGGATATCGCGGGCGGAAAAGCAGAGATTTATTCCATCGCCTCACCTAAACGGAACATTCACTTCGTCTCACCCATTCCTAAAGATGTGGTCAAACTCAAGAAATCCGATGTGTTCGTTCACGCAGGTCTTGATTTAGAGGTTTGGCGAAATCCTTTGTTGGATGCCGCGGGGCGACTTGATTTGATGGCAACGGGGGACCATGCCATTGACGTCTCCAAAGGAGTTTCTTTATTGGAAATCCCAACGAGCCTGTCAAGGGCCCAAGGTGATATCCATGCCTTTGGTAATCCCCATTACTGGTTGGATCCACTCAACGGAAAAATCATCGCGCGTAATATGGCTGAAGGACTGGCGAGAATTTTTCCTGAAGATGCCGATTCTTTCCAGAAAAATGCGGATGAGTTTGACCGTAAAATAGACGAAAAAATGAAGGGGTGGTCTAAAAGCATGGCTCCTTTTCAGGGCAAAGCCGTGGTGACTTATCATAACAGCTGGCCCTATTTCACCCAGCGATTTGGGTTAGTCACCGTGGGGCATCTTGAACCTAAACCCGGAATTCCACCGACGGCCAAACATTTTTCAAAACTGATTAAACTCATGAAAGAAAAAAATGTAAAGTTGATTTTTAAAGAATCCTATCAAGAAAACAAAACCCCCAGCCGGTTGGGCGAGGAAACCGGGGCTGTCGTTCTCGCTTTGGCCCAATCCGTGGGAAACTCCAAGGAGGCCTCTGATTATTTCAATATGATTGAATACAATGTCCGCAGTATCGAACAAACGGGGAAATCATGAGCGATTTTATTTTATTCATGTGGAAGCCTTTACTTGCCTGCGTGGTCTTGACGGGGATTCATGGTTATTTGGGCCTTCACGTCATTGAAAGGAAAGTGATCTTCGTCGACCTTGCACTGGCCCAGATGGCGGCCCTGGGAGCAACCTTTGCCGTTTGCTTCGGCTGGAATCTTCACGGCCCCGGCACTTACTGGCCTTCTTTGGCAACTACCGTGCTGGGCGCTGTTCTCTTTTCGCTGGCCCGGACACGTAAAGAAAAAATTCCTTTGGAAGCCATTATTGGAATTGTTTACGCGGTTTCCGCCGGCCTAGCGATTCTCATTTTGAGTCGCACTGCGGAAGGTGATGAGCACATCCGTTTTATGCTCATCGGAAATATTCTTCTAGTAAGTGCGCACGACATTGTGAAGATGGCCCTACTTTACGCCGGCGTTGGAATTCTTCATTGGTGCTTTCGCAGGAATTTCTTTTTGATTTCAATCCAACCTGAAAAGGCCTTTCGGCAAGGCGTCTCGGTAAAAACCTGGGATCTTGTCTTTTATCTTACCTTTGGACTGGTGGTGACAAGCTCAGTTCAAATTGCGGGGGTGCTGCTCGTCTTTTCCTTTCTTATCGTTCCAGCGGTAATCGCCATCCTTTTTACGGACAGCCTATCTCTCAGACTTCTTTGGGGTTGGAGCGTCGGGATTGTCACCAGTTTTATCGGAATTGCCCTGTCTTACTTTTTTGACCTCCCCACAGGTGCAACGATTGTGTGTGCCTTCGGCGCCGTATTGCTGATTTCAGCTTGGGTTAAAAGATTATTTCTTTTAAGACGATAATCTTAAGACGGGGTGGCCCTATGATGTTTTATTCTTTTTTTCTATTAAACCTTGGTCTGATCGCCTATCGGATTTTTCGGTCTCACAAACTAGAAGACCGCTTTCTATTTTTCGTTCTCTTTTTATTTCTCGTCTTTACACTCGCCGTCCACCCGTGGATTTGGCGGTCCACCTCCCTTTGGCTGCGCGTTTTGGAAAACGCTGTGTTGATAAGTCTTTTTGTTTGGCTCGTCGGCAAGCCGCTTTCTCTTTTTTTGGAAAATAGAGGGCGGGATAAAAGATCCCTTTCCCTTCTCCAAAATGGTAAAGGACCGCTTTTTGAAATTGTCCAGGTCTGCCGCATGCTCTCCGAGGCCAAGCAAGGCGGGTTGATTGCGATCGAGAGAAAAGACCCCCTGGAATCATGGATTAAAGCAGCGACTCCTTTGCAAGCCAAGATCCGGAAGGAAACGATTTTTTCCGTTTTTACTCCCCCGGGCGCACTCCATGACGGCGGGATAATCATTCAAAGGGATTTGATCGCGGCTGCAGGGGCTGTCTTTCCGCTCTCTAAGCGGCTTGATCTTCCTACGGAGCTCGGCACACGCCACCGCGCGGGCCTTGGGCTTTCAGAGTCGACCGATGCCCTTACGATCATTATCTCCGAAGAAACCGGAAAGGTATCTTTGGCAGACCGCGGTTCACTTCTCTATGATGTGAAGCCTGAAAAACTTCCGCAGATGATTGAAACCGCCCTTCGCAACCGGCTGGTCCGAAGAAAAAAATTGTCATTGCGTAGTAATACTCCAAAGAAGCTTGTAGCAATCTGACGCAAGGAGTCATCCTGAAGACACGAAGCGGCTGAAAGATCCCAGATCCTCGCGGCTTTGCCGCACTCGAAGACGTGTCGCCCTGCTCAGGATGACCAAAGACGAGTTTTTATGCCTTCTGAATAATGGCGAGTTCTTCTTTGCTCGGCTTGGGACTGCGGACAAGAATGACAATCAAAAAGATTCCGATGACGGCAGATATCCAAAAAGCGACCGGCGAATTTTCATAACGCACCACAATGGGGATGGAAAGGAGTGCGACCATATTCATCACCTTGATCAAAGGATTCAAGGCCGGGCCGGCCGTGTCTTTTAAAGGATCGCCTACCGTGTCGCCGGTGACTGAGGCCTTGTGAGCCTCCGAGCCTTTTCCGCCAAAATTTCCGTCTTCGATAAATTTTTTAGCGTTATCCCAAGCACCGCCCGCATTGGCCATAAAAACGGCCAGAAGCTGGCCTGAGAGAATCATTCCCGCTAAGAAGCCTCCGAGCGCTTCTTTTTTCAAAAGCAGCCCGATCAGAAGAGGCGCAAGAATCGCCAATAAACCCGGACGGATCAATTCTTTTTGTGCGGCCGTGGTGCAGATAGAAACCACGCGCGCATAATCCGGAAGTTTTTTTCCTTCCCAAATTTCGGGATCCTGCAGCTGTTCTCTCACTTCTTTAACAATTAAAAAGGCGGCTCTGCCCACGGCTTTTACCATAAGAGAACTGAATAAAAAGGGAATGGCTCCTCCGATCAAAAGTCCCACAAAAACCGTGTGCGTAGAAATAGAAAGGAGCGATGCGACTTGATCATAGGTTTGTTGGGTAAGCGTGCCGATGTCGGTAATGTAGGCATTAAAAAGTGAAATGGCGGCTACCACAGCGGAGGCGATCGCAACTCCTTTGGTGATGGCTTTGGTCGTATTTCCAACGGCGTCAAGATCCGCCAGGATTTGTCTCGCCGCTTTGGGCAGATGGGCCATCTCCCCGATTCCATTGGCGTTGTCAGCGACCGGGCCAAAAACGTCCATGGAAATATTATTGCCGGTCAGTGTGAGGAGTCCGATTCCTGACATCGCCACGCCATAGGCGATAAAAGTAGGGTTGGTTCCGTGATAAACAAAAGCTGATAAAAGAATGGAGACTGAAATCACGACCACGGCCCAGACCGAGCTTTCAAGACCTACGGCAAACCCTGTAATGATGGTGGTGGCGTGGCCTGTTTGGCAGGACTCCGCGATGGACTGGACAGGAGGCTTTGCTGTATCGGTGTAGTATTCCGTCAAACGATTAATCACCACTGCCAGTGCAATTCCTATGAGGGTAGTCCAAACCGGCCGCAGGTCAAGACCGGGAATTCCAAAGCTGTGCCAAAAAGGAAGGGCCCCTGATTCCGGGAAACGCAGATAAAAGAAACCGACAATAATAAAACCGACAATGGAAACTAAGGCCGACAAAATAAATCCAAGATTGATGGCCTTCATGGCATTACGGACTTCCTCAGATGTCCGAACAGCATAGGTCCCGATGATAGAACTAATCACACCGATCGCACGAACCAGCAAGGGAAAAATAACGCCCTTATGTCCGTAAGAGGCCCAACCCAAAATCATGGCGGAGACAATCGTTACTTCGTAGGATTCGAAGATATCAGCGGCCATTCCGGCGCAATCACCTACATTGTCTCCCACATTGTCAGCAATGGTTGCCGCATTTCTGGGGTCGTCCTCAGGGATATTTTTTTCAATCTTGCCGACAAGGTCTGCGCCCACGTCCGCGGCCTTGGTGTAAATGCCCCCTCCTACCCTCATAAAAAGGGCTATCAAGGTTCCGCCGAAACCAAACCCGAGGAGTATTTCATAGGCCCTTTCACCGTAAATCATAAAAATAACCGTGCCGCCGAAAAGACCCAGGCCATCGGTTAACATTCCTGTAATGGTACCCGTACGGTAAGCAATTTTAAGGGCTTGGCTAAAACTTCCCCGGTTGGCGGCTGCAGCGACACGGACATTGCCTCTGACCGCAAGATTCATTCCCACAAATCCTACGGTCGCGGAAAAAATCGAGCCCATCAAAAACGCACAGGCGCGGCCGATCGCAATATATTTTTCACCGACGGTAAAATAAAGTGCCGCGGTAAGAAGAAGGATGAGAAAGGTTATGGCGCGAAACTGACGGTTGAGGTAGGCATTGGCCCCCAGCCGGATGGCGGCGCTGATCTTCTGCATCTCGGGAGTGCCGCAGCTTTCGCGAAGCACCTGCCCCATGAGTAATCCAGCATAAATCAGACCCGCTACCGCGGTCCCAAGAACCGACCATAGCGCGATAACTTCACCTCTTGAAAACTGTGCTGTGATTGCTATGTCTGTCATCAATTTTTTTTAGGGCATTATATTAACGGCTCATCCAAAGATAAATAAAGAAAAAAATATTAATCAAATGAGTAGTAAAACAAAGGGGACATG
Organism: uncultured bacterium; assembly: GCA_964372875.1. GTDB lineage: Bacteria > Omnitrophota > Omnitrophia > Omnitrophales > JACQLI01 > CAYJTB01. The sequence continues at coordinate 8,088 of CAYJTB010000004.1, read as the reverse complement.
CGATCCGGGTGATAAAAAGAAGACTGTAGGCCAAATAAACGGATCGCAGCGCGGCCAGCCCGGTACCGACCAAGGCGATCCACCACGGAAGGGGGACCCCTACAGAATAAAGAATCAGGTAACTATAAAGGAAGATTCCATATACAGAATTGGGAATCCCCAAGAGCTTGGCCCGCGGCGTATGAATAACTTGTTGGCAGGTGGATTCCTTGAGCCGGCAAAAATAAGGAATCCATTTGGCGTCAGGCTTCGCCCACCGGTAAGAGACCGCCGTAAAATAAGCCGCGATCCAAAGGCCCAGCCCGCTTGATAAAAGAGCCAAAAGATTTAAAAGTTTCATTGCCCAACCCTCATGATGGGTAATAGGATATCAAGATCGTGGCGATTCAGAAAACAAAATTTAAGGAACCCTATCCTTTTGAACTTTTTTTGCCCCAGCGTCCCGGGCCCCTCCCCCTCATTTGCCTGACACCGATTTTGGGACGCCTCGTTTTCATGAAAGATCTTTTCTTCGAAAGATGGTTCGCCCAATTTTTTGCATCCGAAGGATTCGCCTGCGCTCTTATCGACCGTCCTATTTTCGAATTTGTACCTGACCAAGGCCTCGAGCAAATCCAAACCTATCTTGAGGAATCCATTGAACGGAATAAAAAGGTCCTCGACTTCATCCTCACAAAAAAAGAGATCGATCCCAAGCGGGTAGGGAGTTTTGGGATGAGCTTTGGCGCGATCGTTAATTCTCTTTGGGCGGGAAAAGATGCCCGGCTTAAGGCCAATGTCTTTGCGCTCGCCGGAGGAAATCTTCCTCAGATCCTGGTGAGTTCCCGGGATCCTCTGATGCGGAGTTACATCAAATCCATGGTTCAAGGCACCGGGATTCTGGAAAAGGATCTCGCGAAAAATTTAGAAAAGGTAATCACTCTGGATCCCTTGCGCTCCGCTCTCTCGCTTTCCAAAGAAAATGTTTTTCTCTTGCTTGGGATTTTTGACCGCGTGGTCCGGTTTCGTTACGGACTGGCTTTCCGGGAAGCGCTCGGAAAACCCAAAACGCGGTTTCTTCCGCTGGGCCACTACACCTCTTTAGCCCTAGTTCCCCTGATCCAGTGGGAAGTGTCGAAATTTTTCCGGGATAAACTTTAAGCGGGAGACTTGCCGGAAGCCGGTTTGGCTTGTTCGGGGATGTCTTGAACCGTGAGCGCGATTTTTTCGTAGTTTTCGTTGTAGCGGTAAGTGACTTCCACGTTACTGCCGGTCTCGAGATTTAAAAATTCAGACCCTTCAAAGTCGGTGGAATCATCCACAAAATAGGTAAGCTCCAGTCCGCCCTCATTTTTCAGAAAAAAAGTTTTGGCGGCGGGGTCCACTTGGGTGACGGCTCCCCGGGCCCTGAAGGGTTCTTGTTTTTTCACCTGCGCGACTTGGCCAAAAAAAGGGTGGGGCATCATTAAAGTAAAAATCGCAACAAAAACTAAGGATTTAAATCGTTTCATTTTTTATCTCCACTTCCGGTAAAAACGGCTCAAGCAAAGGTGAAAATTCACCTGAATGAATCCCTTCGGCCATAAGCTTTCCTACGAACGGGCCAATAAGAATTCCCGCTCGATAATAACCCACCGCGCAAAAAAGTCCAGGGGTTCTAGTGGGTCCGATGAAAGGAAGGTCTCGCTCCGAACGCGGCCGGAGGCCTGCCCATTCTTTTTCGATGGAAAACGAAGGAATCTCTTCGATGATTTCGCTGGCCCGGGTCAAAATATCCTTTTTGCCTTCCGGAGTAACTCGATTTTCGTACCCCGCAGATTCCAAAGTGGAACCCACAAGAAGGCGGTTTTGGGGCCAGGGAACAATGTAGGCATAGCGTGTGGTATGAAGGATGTGCTGAGGGTAAAGCGAAGAGGGGCAGCGAAGGATCAAAATTTGTCCGCGCACGGGATTTATTTTGATTTCGATTCCCAATTTAGAATCAAGCCCCGACCAAGACCCTGCAGCAATGACAACCGCTTTGGCCCGGGCGGGACCACTCGGAGTCTTTACTCCTTTTAATTTGTTCTGCTCCGTCCAAATAGAAATATCTTTGACAGAGGTTTGAATTTCCACGCCTTGTGACCCGGCGGCCTTATAAAGAGTCTCGGTCAATTTGCCGGCGTTCAGTTTTTGGATTTCAGGAAAGAAAATTCCCCCTTTCGCTTTTTTTGAAACAACGGGCTCCAATTTTTGGACGGCGCCGGCTGAAAGTGATTCCACGGGCAAACCCTGTTTTTCCTGCCACTTAAACCGGTTCTGTAGAAAAGTTTCATCCTCTTTAGAAAAAATCAAATAAAGGACGCCGGGTTTCTTAAATTCCACTTCGTCCTGAGTCTTGGGGCCTAATTCATCCAAAAAGGAGGGATAAAATTCAAAGGCTTTCTGTGCCAATCGAAACATAGGGGTTTCTTCTTGAGCCTCGGTGTAAGGATCGATAATCCCCGCGGCTGCCCGTGAAGCGGCCCCGCCTTTTGCTTCGCGCTCAAGTAGAAGGACACGTTCTTTGCGCTTCGCGAGTTCTCTCGCAATAGAAAGCCCGGCGATTCCGGCCCCAATGACGATTGTGTCGTAAGTTTTCATTTCAGAAGTTCGAGGGCCGCAGTCACCATGGCCCCAACACCAAAGGAAATGGCGGGCACGGCGTCAGGTGCATACTCTGAAGAGTGAAGGGAGGGAAGAGATTTGGCGCCCGGCTTTTTGCTTTCTTCGATCTCTTGGCGAGATACGGAGCCCAGACGAAACATAAAGGAGGGGAACCCTTGGCGGCCAAAAAGTCCAAAATCTTCTCCCCCCATTTCAGGGTCTTTTTCAATCACATTTTCTTTCCCAAAATTTTTCTGAAACACACTCGCGATTCTTTCTGTTAAAACCGGATCATTGCAGGTAGAAGGGATGGATTCCACCACCCGGACCTCCGGAGCCCGCGGCGCAAGGTGGGCCTTGGCTATTTGGGAAGTTATCCTTTCGACCGCAGCAAGGATCTGGTTTCGCACTTCGTCTGAATAAGAGCGAACCGTAAGTTCCAACTTCACTTCATTAGGAATAATATTGTGTTTGGTGCCGCCGTGAATGGAACCGACCGTGATCACGGCTGTTTCGTAAGGCTTGATCTCGCGGCTTATGATCGTTTGAAGAGCCAAAACAATTTCGGACGCGGTCACAACGGGGTCTACTGTCAAATGAGGATAAGCGCCGTGACCGCCGCGCCCATAAACCGTGATATCCACTGAATCCACATTGGCAAAGGCGGGGCCGGAACGGTAACCGATTTTTCCTGTGGCAAGCTGGGAATCCACATGCAAAGCGAGTGCAAAATCAGGTTTGGGGAAGCGCGTAAAAAGACCGTCGTTAATCATCGCGGAAGCTCCGTGGCCTTTTTCTTCCGCAGGTTGAGCGATAAAAATAACCGTGCCCTTCCACTGATCTTTCCTCTCTTTTAACCTATGCGCCGCCCCTATCAGACAAGTCATATGGACATCATGGCCGCAGGCATGCATCGCATTTTTTTCCTGACTGGCATAAGGAAGTCCCGTCGCCTCTGTCACCGGGAGTGCGTCCATATCTGCGCGCAAAAGCACTTTGGGTCCCCCTCCATTTTCAAAAACAGCGACGACCCCGTGGCCTCCAACTTTGCGAGTGACTGGCAGACCGAGCTTTTCAAATTCTTCGGCCATTCGCAAAGAAGTTTTTTCTTCCTGCAGAGAAAGTTCGGGGTGGGAGTGCAGATGCTGATAAAGAGATTCTAAAGAAACGGGTGTTGCCGCACTCAAATTTTTGGCTCGTCAAAAGGGAGGTCGACGACGCTCGGGTGATGATCTGATATCCGTTCTTTTAAACCGTCGTTCATCTCCTCAAGGGTTTGGGCAAAATGGGGCGCAAACCGGTAAGGTCCGCTGTCATCTTTAGGATCTTGGAGGAAGGCCTTCACGAAGACCCAATCCAAACGGTATTTTCCCAGAAGGCTCGCAATGGTCCGGTCCGTAGTAAAAGTCATTTTGTATCCGACGCGGTCACGCTGGTTGGAATTGGCAAGCAGCGCTTTTTTTTGATTGATGGAGCGCTCAGAATTCCCCCGGAAATCAAAACGATGGGAATCATAAAACTGGTAGTCTTCAATCAATTTAAAAAGACCTTTCACGCGGTTGGGATAAATCAGCGGGATATGACGACCCGTTGGATTTTGGAAATTGGCGGTTTGATTTGAAATAAAATGAAGGGGCCCAAGGAAAATTCCTTGGGGGCTCATGATCCGAACGGCCTGAGTAAACCAAAAGGTGGGGTCCGTGGCTAGATTGCGGATCTCCCGGCGCACGGACGTGGGGCTTAAATCCGTGGGGGCTGAGTTAAAATCTCCCGCCACAATCACGGGATTTTTAATCTCGATGATATGGCTTAAAGTCTCGGCCATTTGGATTTCCCTGGCCTTGGGTTTACATTTAATTTCCAGATGGATATTGACCGCCGACAGTTTTTTCTCCGGAAGATCGGGCACATACAAATCAGCCTGGAGAAAAACGCGGCCTCCGATTTTCATCTCCCGGAAAACTTTTTCTAGGAAAACTGCCTTAGCTCCTCTTCTTCTTGCCTTCTCCAAAACCGAAACCGGAACCTTTTCGCCGTTATACCAGTCATAAACCTGATTGCGAAGCTGGAAAAATTTGACATTCATAATCGGGTAGCGGCTTAAAATGGCGGACCCAAACATGCCTTTATATTTTTGAGGATCGACCTCGAATAGTTTCTGAAGCTCTTTGTCTTCGATCCCCGCTTCATCCTCAAATTTTTCGATCCCGAGGTTAAGAGGGTCAATTTCAAGCTGCTCCGTTCCATAGACATAATTCATTTTGAGCGCCTCGGCCAATTCCTTGGCGGCATTACGGTATTCGGAGCGTTTCATTCCGATGTCCATTTCTTGGAGGATAATAAGATCCGCATTTTCGAGCCGTTGTCTCTGTTTTAAAATTTCCATGTACTCGGGCGAGCCGGGCGCAATGCGCTGGGTATCAATCAACTCTTCAAAGGCCTTGGGATCCGTGAAAGCCAAAATCGCGTTCGGAAGTTTCATGGATTTTTCGATATTCCATTGCACGACTCGTAAAAAACGCCCCAGTTGCGCGTCTTGGGGCCTGTAAGGTTTTGCCCCGCTGAAATACGCTTCGTTGCTGATGATGGGGGTATTGAGAATTTTTTGGGCTTTTTCCTCCAATGCCCCGCCCGGCGCTGGGTTACTGGAAAGAGAAACGAGTTCTGAATAGGTTAAAAACTCGGGGGCTTGATAGCGGATAAGTTTTGCGCGGATTAAGCGCTCAGATAATTCGGAGTGCGCAGGAAGAGGAAAAACAAAGAGAAGAAGAAAACTAATCAAAACTTTTTTCATTTGAATTCTAGGATTAGCTTCGCTGGTAGCTGCTTACCAATTTGGCTTCGGCGAGGACGTGGCCATTCATAGCGACCAAGACTTCGGCCTTGCTGGCTTTGGGCGGAATATTAAGCGGCTCGCTCAACGCGTAAAGTTTAAAAACATACCGGTGAGCCCCGCCCGGCGGGGGGCAAGGACCGTTGTAGCCCACTCCACGAAAATCTGTGATTCCTTGTTTTGAATTGTCGGGCAAAGTTTCTGCCTTTGTGACATTTTCCGCAAGACTCTCTGCCGTCACGGGAATGTCATAAAGCACCCAATGAACCCAAGTGCCTGCCGAGGCATCCGGATCGTCCGCAACCAGCGCGAAGCTTTGAGTGCCTTTAGGCAATTCGGACCACTTCAAAGGAGGCGACACATTGTCACCATCGCAGGTGTATTTTGAGGGGATTTTTTCTTTGTCTTTAAAAGCCGGGCTTTCTAATTGAAAGGCGAATGCTTGGCTTGAAAATAAAAGCAATGCCAGGAACGAGGTAAAGCGCCGCATGAGGTACTATCATAGTAAAAAAAAGGATTTCGGCAAGATCGAATTCAACTGGAAAACAGCCTTTCCAGCACGGCCTCAATCTGAACGAGCCTGAACCCTTGGGCCCCCAGGCAGGCTGTTTTGGGCAGGATCCATTCACAATCTAGGGGTTCTCTCAGAAGAATGACTACAAGCCGCCCCCCCGTTTCTTGTAAGTCTTTAAGCAGCTCCCGGGATTCCGAAAAAAGGTGAGCATCCCAACAAAAAAAGAGTGTGAGATCATCTTCCTGTCCATTTTCTTTAATTCTCTCTCTTTCTTTGGGGGTGGGCTGGATAGAAACTTTTTCGATTTTTTTTAAAGGGATCCCATGTTGGGAAAAGGACCTGCGAAGAAAGGATTCGGGTTCTAAAAGTGGAAATTCTAGAAATCTTTCTTGGGTGATCGGACCCAGATCAGGAAAAAGAACCCGAAACGAATGATGAAGGCACCAGGCAGGCGACAACGGAATAAGACCGTTTCCGTTGGAAAAGATTTGGACCCCGGCCTGCGCAATTTCTCTGGCAACTTCGCCGCCTGCCTTTTCGCTTTTTAAAGCGCCGGGTGAAAATCTCTCTTTTCTTTTTGCCTTGAGTTGTCCAATTCTCTCCACGCTTTCCTCAAGATCGGAGGTTTTAAGATCTTTTCTTTTATACGACCAAAGAAGTGCGTCAAAGGCCTCAAGCTGGGCCTTGGGATCTGAACAAACGAGAAGAAGATCATGGCCGGCCTTGACCGCCAAGGGAAGGCCTTCCCCAAAAGAAACGGTTTTTGTGATGGCCCCCATTTTTAAATCATCTGTCAAAATAAGCCCTTTGTAACCCAATTCAAGTCTTAGAGAATCATAGATAATCCGTCGCGAAAAGGTCGCCGGCAAATTAGGATGAGGATCAAGTTCAGGATAAACCGGATGAGAAGACATGACAGCGGCCACGCCTGCTTCAATGGCCCTCATAAAAGGAATGAGATCGGTTTGTCTCATGGCCTTCCAATTTTTTTGAATCGTCGGGAGATCATGATGAGGATCGTAGCGCGCCTCACCAAGCCCGGGATAATGTTTAGCACAAGCGGAGAGTCCTTTGGACTGCATGCCTCGAATGCGGCCGGCGCCCAACAGGCCGACAAGTTGCGCGTCTCTGCCATAAGAGCGAGTCCCAATCGCCGGGTTCCAACGAGAAGTAACGACGTCAAGAACCGGGGCGAGATTCATATCTATACCAAGACGGCCCAGTTCGACAGCCTCGATCTCGCCCTGCTCGTGGGCCCAATCCTCGCGGCCGCTTACGCCAAGCGCTTGCGCGTCCGGAAAAATAGTGACGCCATCTCCAAAATGGATCACGCGACCCCCTTCGTGATCGATCATCACCAAAAGCCTTCGTCCGAGCACGTGCTCTAGTTCGACAATAAGTGTCCGAAGAGATTCGGCCGAGGCGATATTTCTCTTGAAAAGGATCAGCCCGCCCGCCTGCGTTTTCCGAAAAATCTCGACGGCCTGGGGAGTAACTTTTGCTCCGTCAATTCCCAGCACCAGCTTTTGTCCGATCAACTCCTCAAGCTTCATTCAACAACTCCCTTTAAAGCAGAATCTCCTAGTACCTTGTCATTTTAATTTTTAGGGGAACAAGTACTGTGCTGGATTGAAATTGGAACTCCCAATTTCAATCCTGACTACGCACTAGCCTTCGCCGGGCGTTCGGCCGACAGTAAAATTTTTATCCGCTGCAGGCATGAGTCTCGTCGCCGTTCAGACTCTCCCTGCGAGAGAGTCTTCACTCGCGCGTCCGGTCTCGCTCTCCGCCAAAACGCGTGGCGGATCCCTGCCCGCTCGGCCTTCCGAGCGCGCCGAGACTCTGCCTTTCGCGGATGGAAATTAGAAGAAGGCAGCTTCCCTTAGCCGGACGGGGCATAAGGGCGCGTTGCGAAGCAAAAGCGCCCGCACTGAACGAGGCGGACTCCTTTTCTTTCTCCAATCTTAAAGCTGCAATACCTGATAACCTTTTTATCTTCCACGTCCTTTTACCGAAACTGGCTTCTGGTAGATGTTTCCAAGACAACGGCACATATTGTCCGCCGAGTGTCCCCGGGAGGCGGTCCCCTTCATTAATGTTTCCTTTCAAGGATCGGGACAGCCCCCTTGTGGGGCGG